>PHBE01000007.1 GCA_002841885.1 Deltaproteobacteria bacterium HGW-Deltaproteobacteria-18 | reverse complement strand
TCTTCGTCATTCTCTGCTCCCTAATCATTTGCGTTTGAAGGGGTCGGGACTAGCAGAGTTCCCACCTAAAGGCTTGTGCAAATTTCTGGGGCCACTTCTCTTCCTCGATGTGTTACGCGCTTTGCAGGGCCGGGCAGCCATCATTCAAGGGAAGGCAATTTACCGCTCAGAAAAACGCAAGTGCCTGTAAAAATCGCCACCAAGTCTTTAGACTACTCCAAATAGCAAAATCTGAATTTCGTTCACAACCAGGTCGTTGTGAAACGAACAAACCAATCAAGAACAGAAAATCCATAAAATTAACAAGTTACATATCTAAGCAAAAACTATAACAGAAAATTGATTATTGAAAAACAGCTCAAAATATGAAACTAATAACATGTTAAAAATACGGTTTTAAACGATGTTCAAGTTCAGATAAAAATGGTGAAGCATTATGAATATTTTCGAAAAATCCGGCACACGTAAAAATACGAAAATTTCATTTCGTACCGACGACGAGACTCTCATTCAACTCAAATCTATCTGTAGAATTGAAAACAGGACAATCTCTTCTTTAATTGAAAATATTCTTACAGAATATGTGCTAATTCACGAAAACAACTCACCAGCGGAACAGGAAAAAAGACTTTCTCCAAGAAAAAAATGCTCATTTCCAGCTGTCATTATGGAAACTACAGAAAACAAAAAATCATACAAAAACTGCTTAATAAAGAGTATATCTTTCAATTCAGCTCAACTTGTTTTAAAAAAAATATCTGACGAGTACAAAATTGCAAAAGATTTTTTTATACTTTTCAACCTGCCTAAAAGTGACTATCCCTTATTTTTGCCATGCCAGCTTATTCGATCAAAGTGCTTGAAAGATGAATGTATGATTGTTGCTAAAATAAATTGCGAGTCACAGCTAGACAGCGACATATTGCAAAATTACTTATTTAAAACTGATTTTATAGATAATAATGAAAAGAAAAAATCACAATTTTCTAGCAATCAATAATTATATTTCTAAAGGATATACTAATGGAAACAAAAAATTTGCTTAAAAGAAGAGTTTTGCGAGACGATGTTGCAGAATACCTTATGGAATCCATCCTTAAAGGCGATCTCAACCCGGGGGACAAGATAGTCGAATCAAAATTGGCAAGGGAGCTATCCATCAGTCAGGGAGCGGTACGAGAGGCGATACGCGACCTAATCGCACAGGGAGTTTTGGAGACGGAACCCTACAAAGGTACCCGCATAAGGACTCTTACCAAGGACCAACTCAATGATTACTATGATGTCCGCACGGAAATTGAGGCCCTGGCTGTCAGATGGAGCATTGTCAAACACGGATCCAAGTATCTCGATCTTGCTTTTTTGAAGAGCTGCGTCGACAACATGAAAATATGCGTGGACAAAAACGATTCAAAAAACATGCGCAAACATGACATGGCATTTCATCTTGCCATCGTGAAGGCAGCCCACAGCGAATCACTTGAGAAAGCCTGGAATTCACTCGGAAATTATTACTGGACCTATATCGCGGTTTACTACGACCATGCTGCGTCCCTGCTGCAAAACCAAATCGTAAAGCATCAAACCATGTACGAAGCCATCGCATCCGCTGACGTCAACGCCTATGCGAACTGTGTTCGCGGTCATTACTTCGATACCGACGAATTATTCCCAGAAAAAAAATAGCTTGAACGCATTCTGCCGAATTCTGTCATTTGTATTCAGCACATAAAAACAAAGGCCGCTTGGTGACAAGCGGCCTTTGTTTTTATGTGCTGACAGGGAGCGACTACATGATGCGAGGCTGAATGAAGATCAGGAGTTCGGCCTTGTTCTTGGCATCATAGGTATTCTTGAAAAGCCAACCCAGACCAGGGACATCACCCAAACCGGGGATCTGATTCGTACCACTGGTTTCCGTGGTTTTCTGCACACCACCGATGACGATGGTCTCACGATCACTGACCATCATCTTGGTCTTGGTCTGCTTGGTATCAATGTCGCGGCCATCGCTCTTGGGGCTGTCATCGCTGATTTCAAGATCCAGAATAAGTTTGTTGTCAGGGGTGATCTGCGGCAAAACGGAGATCTTGAGAACCGCTTCCTCATACTCGGTCGTGGTGCCGCCACTCTCCGACTCCGTTGCGGTGGCAAGCTTGGTGCCCTGCTGAATTTCGGCCCTGTTGTTGTTCAGCGTGAGAATGCGGGGCGAAGAGATTGTCTTGACCAGATTTTTTGTTTCACCAAGTTGCAGCGCAGCATCGAGAGTGAACAAATCTTCTCCAAGATATTTACCAATTGTTCCGCCGAGTGTGATCCCGTTAACGGTATTGATAGCGTTGAGGCCTGTAGAAGCAAAATTGCCTCGCCACTGCTCATTGGGAAGATTCTCTGCGGTCTCGGTATTGTAAGTCGTGCCCCATTTGACGCCAAGACTTCTCTGAAATTCGTCTGTGGCGTAAACAAGTCGCGCTTCGATCATGACCTGACGCTCGGCGCGGTCAAGTTTCTTGATGAAACTGTCCACACGTTTCAGTGTATCTTCAGTATCGGTGACTATAAGAATGTTTGTGCGTGGGTCTGAGGACACCGAACCTCGCCCGGTCAACATCGTCTTGACCTTGCCTTCAAACTCGGCGGCGGTGTTGTAGTTGATCTGCATGTACTCGGTCTTGAGCGGAGCAAGATTCTGCATGCTGACCTGCGCCTGAATTGCGGCCTCCCGGGCTTTCTGCAACTGGACACGCTCAGCTTCGAGTTTGGTGATCGAAGCGATGCGCATGATGTTGCCCTTTATGACCATGCCAAGCCCTCTTTGCAGAAGCACCAGGTCAAGAGCCTGATCCCAGGGGATATCAACGAGCTTGAGAGAGATTTTTCCGGTAATGCCGTCATCAAGAATGAGATTATAGCCGCTGATTTCAGAAATGAGACGCAGCACATGCTCGACGTCAGCATCCTGTAAATCGATGGATATCCGCTCGCCAGTGTATCGCTCTTTCATGCCCGGAAAGAGGGTGTTGAGCTCCTGAATCTCACTCGCCGTATCGGCAAGGGCTTCGGCAGTATCCGGTGCTTGGACACTTGCAACGTCACCTTGTGCCGCCTGCGAGCTTTTACCCTTTACCAGGATATGTGTTTCATCACCTTTGCGCAGCACGGACAAGGCGGGGTTCTTCGCACCGGCGAACAAAAGATAAGCGTTCCCGTCATTGCCGTTAATCGCGGTGACATAATCAACCGAAGAGCCGAGTTTGGTCACGTCGTATTTTTTTAACAACGTGTCCTGAAATTGAACTTTGCGGAAAGTCAGTTTGAAATCACCGTCTTGCCCGGGAGTCACCTCAAAAGGCAGGCTCGAATACGTGACGACCTGCAGAGAATCATTCTTGGGTTTGAAATTCAGTGAGGTGATATAATTCGACGGAAGTTGAGGAACTGACGTGTCGTCAGATACAAGCATCAAGCGGCCAAGAGTGTCTGATTGTTTTGAAAGAAGAAATTTGCTGTTTTCATTCAGAAAAATATTCAGGGATTTGACTTTTTCTCCATCCATGTCTTTTTGAATTTCACTGACGAGAGAAGTCACATTCACCGGCAGTTCGAAATCAGTGACAGGCGGAGTAAACAAGACCTTGATATTTTTATCGGAATCATGATCGGCATAAATCTGCGTGTTGGCATCCAGTGGCATGTCAATGATCGTTTTCCCAAGGGCCTCGGACACAACCACTGTCGGGAGATTTTGAACAGGTACATCCGTCGCACCACCTGTATCCATGTTGGCAGGCTTAGAGTGCGTTGCGCATGAAGTCAGCACAACGATACAACCAAAAAATAAAAATCCAGATATCGCTCTGAAGATCTTCATAGCACCCTACTCCTTCTCTTGCCGCAATCTTAAATTAATTATTCGCTTTTTTGCTTCACCAAAAACATCGATGACATCTTCTTCGACGACAAGCACCTCATTTCCTATAGAAGTGACCACGCCATCATATAGTCCAATTGTCATGCCGGGGCGGATCAAATACCCTTTGCCGTCCGGCAGTTCAACCATCGCCATGGCATTTCCACCCATCTTGTTTATAATTCCAATGAGCTTCAAGCTTCGAACATCGACCGTTTCCAGCGGCGTGGCCGCCTTTTTCTCGATTTTTGCCTTTTTGGCAGCCTGCATGAGTTCGTACTCGCGAATCTTCACAAACGACACGAACGGATCAATTTTGCCCTTTGCTTCATAAGGGGGATTCTGGGACGTTATCCAGTCCGGGAATTCCTGACCGGACCCATCCGTCGTTCCCTCGGCGGCAAACACAGGCGCACAGAGAAAAAACAAAGCTGTCAGGATCAAAATGTGTACTTTCATGGCGTCTCATTCACTTTTTTTTCTTATTTTGCTTTTTTTGCGCTTCTCGAGCCTCAATTTCAGCCGCTGTAAGAGCCCGGTAGACCTGAAGAACAAGACTGGTATTCAGATACTTTTCCGTCGGAGAAAAATCAGAGACTGGCGAAAAAGTGATGTTTTGAATGGTTACAAGCCGATCGAGACGAGAAAGCCGGTCGAAATACGTAACAAGGCGATGGAATGTCCCGCTGATTTGCAACTGGACCGAACGGGTTGCGTAAAATTCCTGGATTTGTTCTGCGCCGGGTTGAAAAAGTATAAACTCGACATTTTCGTCGCGGCCCAATTTTTCAAATGAGGCGAGTAGCATCTCAAGGGCTCGGGCATCTTCGGGAAGCAGAGTCTTGGCGTAATAGAGCTCCTTTTTCCGCAAGGACAAGCTACGTTCCAATTCCGGCAGTTTGGCTACCTGTGCTCGGTAAAGGGCGATATCCTTGTCGAGTTTCTCTATGGTTTGCCCGGCTTTGGCGATCTGGGTCAGTTTGCCATCGAGGACAAAGTACCAATATGCCCCGTAAACCAACCCCGCCAACCCGAGCAGTATCAGGATCAGTTGCAGGGATGACAATTCCGCAAATTTTTTGGAAACTGTAGATTTATCCATTTGTTGTTCCATTCGTACTTGTGTTCTCGAAATACTCCTGGGCCTTGACGGAACACTCGAAAGAAACCAGTCCAAGCCCGTCAATTTCACGGCGGGACGTTCTTCGTGTGTCCACACTGGCTATATATTTCGACAGACGAAGCCTTTCAACGAAGCTGACAAAAGCCTGATTGTCCAAGGCCACTCCAGTGAGTGCAATGTTACCACTGGCATCAACATTGAACTTTTCGACCCACAATTTGTTCTGCGGAATATTGGTGACAACCTCATCGATGTACTTGACGGGCAAGCCCTGACGAAGACGCACCTGCTTGATGATCTTGATTCTTCCTTCGATATCCTGAAGTTCCTGCATGGTCTGGTTGACCTTGGCGACCTCTTTTTCCAAAAGCGTCTTAGTCTGCGTTTTTTGGGACACGGACGCATTCAAATCAGCAAGCTGAGCGGAAAAATAATAGTCTACGGCAAAAACGGACCCAAGCACCAGAAGCACTCCAAACACGAAAAAAACAAAGCTTTTTTCAATATTTGTTGATTTTGTTCGCTTTTGCTGAGGAAGTAAATTAATTTTGATCATAGCTGGCTTCCAATATTATATTGCTCTCAAGGCAAGGCCAAAAGGAACAACCATTTGCGGGCCTATTTCTTCAAGGTATTCTTTTTGAAAAGAATTCCTGTCGACAAAAATTTTCCGGAACGGATTGTGATACTGAACATCCAAACCAAGTTCGTTCTGAAAAACATCCTTGAGTCCACCAAACAAAGCCCCGCCACCAGAAAGATAAAGCGACTCTGCAGGCACGACATTGCTTGAAGATGAATGGTAGAACCCTATAAGGCGCTTCAGTTCGTCACACCAATTCTTGAAAGTCTTGTTCACGGCGTCGGCAACGGCCTTGGCATTCTTGTCGTCAAGGTTGTCCTTGCCGCCCAACTTGATCTTCTCAGCTTCCATCCTTTTCAAGTTGAGAATGGATGCCAGCGATTCAGTAACTACCCGTCCGCCAAACGACACTTCGCGCAAAAATACTGGCTGTGCATTGTGATAAATGCAAAATACGCTCTGCGCACCACCAATATCCAGGAGATAAACAGGCTTGTCCTGAAGCTCAGGGTAGTTGTATTCGAAACTGTTGCATATCGCAAAAGAATCGACATCGATCACAGAGAGAGACAGACCGGACTGGGTGATCACGTCGCTCAAGTTCTGCACAACCTTTTTCTTGCTGGCCACAAGCAAAACGTCGTAGCTCTTCTCTTTTGCGCCAGGGCCTAGAATTTGAAAATCGAGGTAAACATCGTTGATATCGAAAGGAATGTACTGACGTGCGTCTTTGTGGACAGTGTCTCCCAAAGTCTTGGGTGAATCAGACTCGAAAGTGACACGTTTGACGATAACCGCATGCCCCGCCATTGACGAAGCGACAACCTGCTCCTTGAGCAGAAGCTGCGACCAAAGTCCTGCGATTTTTTTTGCCGTTGCCGAATTATTGTCAAGGTCACCAGGTTGCCATGGACTTCTGGAAATACTTTCCAGAATAAAATCACCTTTTCCCGGCCGAATCTTTACCATTTTCAACCATTCGCTTCCAAGATCCAAACCGACGCCGGCATTTTTCTTAGAAAAAAAACCTAATTTTTTCACAGCGTTATATCCTCAACGGTTTTTTTCTTCACCCAAAACCCTGCATTTACTCGTCGATAGTTAATTTATTAGCACAAAACATTCAGTCCATGCAAGAAATAATGCGTTGAAAAACAGTGAACAAAATAATCATCTCTCTGCCTTTTGAAACTTAATCCATCGTCACAAACAAAATTCATTCTGTCCACCTGCGCAAAAGTCAACGCCATAACACCATCTGATATTTTTATCGATACGTAACGAACGAACCAAATCACTCGCAATTAAGCTTTCTGCTCCGAATTAAAAGATCGCGACAACTGCTTTCTTTCCTCAAAACTCTCCATTTTCCCGGTTTTATCATCGCTTAAACTGTCAAACATCTAAGCCGGCTTTTTTCCTGCTGAAGCAGTGAGATATCCGTTTGAAAGAGAAAAGCCCGGTTCTTTTTGAAGAACCGGGCCTGTGCCAACCAAGCAATGCCGATCCGGAAAAAAACATCCACTCAACCGGACGTTACTGTGAAACGCTGTAAACAAATCGGCCGATATGCTCACCAATGAAAACTCAAACCAAAAAAAGGCAACAGAAGCGAAGACTAGAGTTATCGAAATGGCGGCTCATAAAACCCTTGAACATTAAACCCTGCCAAAACAGATGCTCTGGGCAAGCACGGCATTATGATTCAAAATCAAGCTACGTGCCATATTAAATTCATTGTCCTCGCGCTCTTCCACAACAATGTTCGACCATATCTCAATGCTCGTCAAAGAAAAATGCAAGAACATTAGCATGTTATGCGCACAGAGCGACACAACAAACCATCATTGGCATTAAACTTTTTCGAGATTGGCAAGCAAAATCTGACCGAATTCAACGCATCCAACCTGGCTTGCATTGGCCATCTGTCCGGCCAGATCAACAGTGACTCGACCCTCCGAGATAGCCAATTCAACGGCTTTGCGTATTTTATTGGCGGCTTCATTCCATCCCACATGGTCAAGCATCAACGCGCCCGAGAGGATCAGGCTGCCGGGGTTGGCGAGATCTTTCCCCTCAATTGTGGGGGCGGTCCCATGCGTGGGCTCGAAAAATGCCAGATCGCCGCTCATGTTCACTCCCGGAGCCAGGCCAAGTCCTCCAACCTGAGCGGCAAGAGCGTCGGAAAGATAATCGCCGTTCAGATTCGGAGTGGCGATAACATCGTATCTCTCGGGCCTGATGAGCACTTCCTGGAACATGGCGTCGGCAATTCTGTCCTGAAGCACAACCCTGCCGGGGGGGCAACACTCCTCACCCTCCCGAACGACCACTCCGGAAAACTCCTCTGCGGCAAGCTCATAGCCCCAGTTTCGAAAAGCGCCTTCCGTGAACTTCATGATGTTGCCCTTGTGGGCCATGGTCACGCTTTCGCGTTTCTGATCCAGGGCGAATTGAATCGCCTTACGGATAAGTCTCTTGGAGCCCTTTGCGGTCATCGGCTTGATGCCTATGCCGCTTTGCTCGTCCACATTGGCGCCCATTTCGTCACGCAGGAACGCAATGAGCTTCCTGGCTTCAGGACTACCGGCCTGCCATTCGATCCCTGCATAGACATCTTCGGTGTTCTCGCGGAAAATCACCATGTTGACGCGTTCAGGATGCTTGACCGGACTTTCAATGCCCTTGAAATACTGAATGGGCCGGATGCATGCGAACAAATCCAGGGTCTGACGCATGGTTACGTTCAGGCTGCGAAAGCCCTTGCCGACCGGCGTCTCAAGGGGGCCCTTCATGGCCAGATCCGCGCTCTTCAGAGTGTCCAGGGTTTCCTGGGGAAGATAGGTACCTGTCTCTTCGAAGGCTTTTTTTCCAGCCAGCAATTCAACCCATTCAAAACCTCGGCCGTCCCCGAATGCCAGTTCGACGGCTCTGTCGAGAACTGGCCGACCGGCTGCCCAGACTTCCCTTCCAATCCCGTCGCCTTCAATAAAATATACTTTACGTTTCATACTTTTCTCCTAGGTCAAAAAAATAAAACCCCTCGCGGGGTTTGGGGATAGTAAAAGATTATTGATCGCGCAACCGCCAAAATGCGGCGCTGGCGCGATCAGCTAAAGCAGACTTCAACCATGAGAGCACCATGCTGCGTTTCGAAAGGGATGGCCAAAATGGCGCTTGTCGATACATGCCTGATTGTATGCCCGGCTCCCGTGATCACGGAAGGTATTGCACCTTCGAAAATCATGCCCATGCCGACAAGGCCTTTGCGGGCCTGTCCGGATATCATGTTCGTCAATTCGCCGACTGCATCGGTGACAACATCGTTTATTTCAGGCTGCTCTTCATAAAGCATCGCGCTGACGATACCCAAGGCCGATGCAGTGGTGAAGGTCAGGGACATGGTCCCCCTGCTTTTGCCTTTTGGATTGGAAAAACCAATCACGCCTGTCACATCACCTTGAGCCCCTGCGTGTTGCTTGACAAAGGGAGTACCCACTTTGACGTCGGTCATCGCCATCGTCTTCAGGACGGAACTCGTCGCGTCAACAAACTGCGCTATTATTCCCTTTATGGTATCATTCATAATATTCCGCCATGTTAAACTCGAAATTCGTTGAAAATGATCAGACGCTCCAGGGCCACAATCCATTGCTCATACGTTACTGCGAGCGCACCATCAAGTGAAACAGGGTCTGCACGTACTTGCCGGAAACAACGTCGGACAGGGCAAAAAGCGGCAGGGAGCCCTTCGCAATTCCCCCGGCAAAAGCAAGCCACAATTCAAGAGACAGGTTGCCCAACGCCGGGTCAAGGGTTGTTTCCCACAACCCACCGGCCGTCTCTTCAGGTAAACCGAAAAAACGGCATCGCAGCGGACGCCCGGCAAAAAGAATGCATTTCCCATCCTCCAGCAGAGGGCAACGCGCACTGGCGTCGGACAGGCAATAGTCATCGGCCGCGACCTGGCTGTCGGCAAGACGTTCTCGGCGTGCGGTCTCCACCGCCCTGGCGATGACCTCCAGACGCTTTTCACTGGGTAGTCCGACATTCATTTTCTGGGTCAGATACACGGCCTCGATCATCGACAGCTTGATCGGAGTGCTGCAACACTTGTCGTGGTCGCGCCCGCATTTGGAGGTGATCTCGCGGGTTTCGTCGTCCACCCTGGCCTGCAGGGCTTCGTAATCACGAAAAAACGGGCTCAGATCAACGGCCTTCTGCATTTCCAGAGACGGCTCGCGCACGGTGAGCTTCGGACTTTGCTTTCCGTATTTCCTGATTGTCCACCATTGCGAAAAATTGGCGGGCTTGGAACGGAGCGTCCGCAGCCTGACCCAGGCCAGGCGATGTCCAAGGCCTCTGCGCAGCAGGTATGCGTTGAGCACCGTTCCGGTCCGTCCAATTCCGTGACGGCAATGTATGAGCACTTTCTTGCCCAGATAAATGGCTTCATCAAGCCAGGCCAGCGCCTTCTCCAGCTCTGCCAATTCAGGGGCCTCCTCGTCGGCAAGAGGCATGTGATACACCTCAAATCCGGCAGCACACTCGATGTCGTGCAGATCGCAGAATTCGCCGCACAGATTCAGGATTGCCCCAACACCTTCGTCACGCAGGCAATCGAGCTGCTCATAGCTCATGGGAGCCGCCCCAACAGCCAACTGGTCCGTGACCCAGGTCGTTGAATAGGCGTTGCGGCTCATACTCCATTCTCCGGGAAGAAACGCTGGAGAAAAAGGGACGCTTCGCTTCGCGCCTCGGCCGAATCCGCAAGTTTCACATCCATGAGTCGCGTCACGGCCAGGACCAGACCAAGAACATGAAGGGCGTGAGCTGTCTCGCCGGCGGGCATGCGCATGAACGAAGCATCGAGCATGTCGCCCTTGATGACCGTTTCATAACCGAAATGTTCCAGAACCTGGCGCACAAAGACAAGCCTGTGCATGCGCTGCGACAGGGAAGCGCCGCCGCCCTTGAAACGGAATTTGATGTAATTGGCGCCTGGAAGATCTCCGCAAAGGGCATCCACGATCGAAAAATGATACCCGAAACGGATGTTCAGATGCATGTATTCCGAAGCGATGATCGAGTAACTGGCAAGAATTCTCGAATCCTTGCTGAAAATTCCGGCGCTGACCCGATCAAAGGCTTCCCAATCGACATGCAGCTGGCTCTCATCCCAGGCCACCCGCTCATCGGCCAGCCCGGCCCAAAGTGCGCGCAAGGGGGTGCAGGACAGGGCTGTCAAATCCACGGGCCCTTTATCTCCGGCTTCCTGCGCCAGTCCGCCTCCCAGATCCAGCACATACATGACCAGCGGCAGGGTCGTCTCCAGGAGTCGCGACCGGCCAAGTCCCCTGCCCCCCCTGTCGACCAGGGAGAACATCTCCGCCACGCTCTTTTCGTGACAAAACCGGACCAGATCATGCAGCGAGCGGCACCCCTGCGGCGTGAAATCCTCGTCCTCAGGGTCCAGAAGGCCAAGGCGCACCGTGCAGGCAGCCAGCTCCCGATTCTCGGCCCGGACCTGGGCGTGAGTCTTCTCAGCTTCCAGATTGCTCGCCATGATGCTCGGCAAGCAGCGGTCAAAAATTTTCCCTGCCGCCGCATCCACCGTCACCACCGCGCCCTCCTGCAGAATACCGCACTCGCACCCCACAACCACGGGCACTCTTCGCTCACGGGCCACGGAAGCCAGATGACTGGCCCTGCTGCCGCTGCCGGCCACGATGGCGGCAATGCGATCCAGGAACTGCGAGAGCGCAGGGCGCAGGGTGCGGGTGACAACTACCGAGCCCTTGGGAATCCCGCGATAATCCGCGCCGGATGAAACATGATGAACAGGCCCGCAGGCCGCCCCCGGAGACGCGCAATCCAGTTCCGAAACCAGTTCGATGGCAGTGCTGATTTCCTCGGCCGAAAAAACCTCCCTGTCCTGTTCCTGCTGCAAAGGCCTTGACTGCAGGATGGTGAGCCCGTCCGGCCCGTAGGCCCATTCCACATCCTGGGGCTGTCCGAAAACTTCTTCGAGATGCATGGCTCTTTTGCCAAGCTCGCACAGGATTTCATCGGAGATGGCCGTCGAACTTTCGCAGACGCAACCCATCAGAATGGACGGTTCGGGCTCACGGGTCAGGTAATGTTTGCCCGGAGTCGCCGATCCGTCCACCAACTCCGCCGCCAGCCCGCCGACGACATAGACGCCCACGGCCTTCCCTCCCACCGCCGAGCAGGCGGGGTCGAAGGTGTAGACGACTCCCGCGGCCGAAGCCTCCACCATGGGCAGGACAAGGGCGGCCATGGCGGTGTCGTTGTCGGTGAGGCCGTGCCGAACCCGGTAGGCCAAGGCCCGTGGACAGTATTTGCCGGCCAGGACGCGTTTGTAGGCGGTCAGCACTTCAGACGGCGGGACATCGAGCTCGCTGGCATATTGACCGGCAAAGGAGATGTCTCCGTCCTCGGCCAGGGCGCTCGACCGGACGGCCAGATGCCTGCCCTGAAGATTCAGGTCCTCCACAGCGCGTAAAATTTCATCCGCGATGTCGTCAGGAACTCTGGCCGCAAGGATCAGCTCCTGCAATTCCCCGGTTACACGGACAATGGCGTCATTGTTGGACAGGGACACGTCCTCGAAACGCTTCTCGATTTCCGTTTCGAGATCGTTGTCCCGCAGGTAACGGGCGAACGCCGAGGCCGTGATCACAAAGCCCGGAGGCGTGGCCACGCCATTGCGGCGAACAATGGACAGGTTGCCGGCTTTTCCTCCGACCTGACCGGGATGGTCCGCCGCTTCATCCAGGGACAGCACGTAAGGAGGCGCGAAATCGAGCGCGGGCTGCGTGACCAGAACCGAAATATCCGCAGCGATGCGCTCCAGCGCTTCCGGGAGATCGGCATAGGCGAGAGGGTTCATGTCATAAAGGCTGGTCGTCATGTCGCGGACGGCCTGCACGAGCTGCCCGGTCAGCACCCTGACCCGGGCCACGTCCGCCGGGTCGTAGCCGTAAATGGGAGCTTCAAGATCCGCGATCAGATCCAGGGCCCTGGCGTCACTGTCCAGCAACTCCTTGAAGTGCTCGTATTTTTCACGGATGAGCCTGTTCGGAGCCAGCAAACGGGTAAACCAGTGCCTGAGCAGACGGGAAGCGGTCATGGAGCCTCATCCCGGCGCTCTACGTCATTTTGTTTGAGTACATCCGCGACCTTGGATTCAAGTTCCTCCTTGTCGATGGGCTTGACGCAGTACTCGCTGGCTCCAAGCTTGAGCGATTCCCGGGCCGTTTCCAGTGTGGGATAACCCGTCAGCATGATGACCTTGATCCCGGGGGCGAATTTCTTCATTTCCGCCAGCACCTCGACCCCTGTCATCCTCTTCAGCTTGATGTCCAGAATGGCAAGATCCGTGGCGCCCTTGGCCGCGTGACGGATGGCTTCCTCCTCTTCGGTGAATGCCGTGACCTGATGTCCCTGGCGCTCCAGGATCCTTTTCACCAGGACTCCCGCATCGGAAACATCGTCCAAAACAATAATCGATGCCATGCATCTCTCCTTACGGTAAATTATTGGCCTGCGCGGCATTACCGCCGCCGGGCCGTTCGACCGCTCCATGAAACCGGGAAGGCGTGTCATTCCCGGCCGGAGCCTCTGATTGCCGAAGGCATCCCGGCCACGGGGCCCAGGCCATCAGTGTCGGTCCTAATACTCGGATCCGTGATCAAGGGGAATATCAACAGTGAATATTGTCCCCGGCCCCTTCACCGCGCCCATCGGCAAGGCAGGAAGGTCGAAATCAGGCGGCAACGGGCTGGCCACACGAATCTCGCCCATGTGATCCTTGACGATGCCAAAGGACACGGACAACCCGAGCCCAGTCCCCTTGCCCACCGACTTGGTGGTATAGAACGGATCGAAAATCTTCTTCAATGATACTTCATCAATCCCTGTGCCGCTGTCGGCGAGATCAAGCGTGACTATGCCGAGAGGCGTTTTGAGCTTGGTGACCACCACAATGACGCCCCCGCTCTCGGGCATGGCGTCCTTGGCGTTGCTGAGAAGATTTATCCAGACCTGCTTCAGCTTTTCGGGATCGCCGTAGATGATGGGGAAGCTGTCATCAAGCCGGGTCACGATGCGAACCCGGTCCAGTTCAAAAGAATGCCGGACCAGGCTTACGGACTCCATGACCGAATTGTTGAAACACATCTCCCGCTTGTCGGTCTGCCCCTGGCGGGAAAAACCCAGCAGGTCGGCCACGATCTTTCGACAGACCTTGGTCTGCTTCTCGATGATGGCCAGATCCTGGCTCAACTGACTCTCGGGCGGTGCATCCTCCTTCAGGAGCTGGGAATATCCGAGGATGATCCCAAGCGGGGTGTTGATCTCATGCGCCACGCCCCCGGCCAGCTTGCCGATGGATTCCATTTTTTGCGCCTGGATGAGCTGCTGCTCGTATTCCTTGATGTCGGTCACATCCCTGTCCATGCGCAGCAGGCTCACGATACGGCCCGACTCGTCATGCACCGGGATCTGAACCACATGGAACCACTTGCGTCCAGCAGGGCTTTCGACGTGCTCCTGCCTGTCCACGCGTTCACCGGTGATGAGCACCTCCCGGCCTTCGAGATTCCTGCGTTCGGCATCTTCCTCCGAGAACAGGTGAAAATCGTTGAGCCCTCTGATTTCAGCCACGGTTTTGCCCACGCTCTGCGCAAAAGCCCGGTTGGCTGTCTGATAGATCATGCGGGTATCCACCAGGGAAATGAGATCCGGGTTCATGTCCAGCACCGTGGACAAAAGCCGCTGCTGGTTGGTCAGTGTCTGCTCGGCCTCGCGCAGGCCTCGGATATGATCGCGCAGGGTAAAGGCCATGAAGTCGAGCGACTCGGCCAGATCCTGAATTTCGTCACCCACATTCTGCAGAAAAACCGGACAATCCCGACAGCTCGCTGGTTTGGGACCGATTATGCAGGCATGACCGGCGCATTTCGTGTCCGGCACCAGCCAGCAGCGGCGCACGCGATCGTGATGAGCCGGACAGCTTGTCTCCTTGCAGTTCATGATTTCCCAGCAGAAATGTTCACCCGGCAACACGGACAGATTTTCGAGGCTTCCCGTCACCAGATCCTCGGCATGGGCTCGAAGCTTGGCCAGGCGGCGAGTCACCGTCCGCGCAAAAATGCTGCCAAAGCCCATGGCCGCAAGCAGCACCCCGCCGAACATGGTCGCCAGGGCCGAGACGAACTGCTTGGTGGTTGCGTTCAGGCGGGACTTGGACAATCCGATTCGTACGGTCCCGATGCGCTCTCCTGCAACCATCATGGGTGCCGCAAAATCGTAGACGAATATCTGGCCCGTATCGATCAGCTGGACATGAACCCGCTCATTGCTGTCGACTCTGTTGGCCCCCACCAGCTCGACGGGATAGCCCTTTGCAAAGGAATGGGTGACGACCCGGTTGTCCGCATTCTGGACAAAGGCGTAAACCACGTCGCCAATCTCACTGACCAGATTTCGGAGCACGAGATAGTCCTGGGCCAGAAGCGGATTCACGGCGCGGGCTGCGAGGCTCTCGACCAGGGCGGCCCCGCGCAGCTTGTTTTCCGCCACCAGAGCCGAAGAGGTCATCTTGGCCACGACAGGCAAAAGGACCGATGCCATGCCAAGCACGATGGCGATAATGCCCAGATTGAGCTTTGTCTCGAATTTGAGTCTGGAAAAAAGGAGCTTCATTGAAAATCCCCATTCAGGCCCAAACGCCGTATCAGGCTTCTGATCGGCTCGTAGTCTTCGTCGCGGGCGGAGATGACGTCTATCATTCCTGCGGCGGCAAGGACCGGGGCGTCGTCGTGCCGGCTCATGCTCAGGTCGAGCAGGGCCCGGGCGATCTTGTCCTTGATGGTCGGATCGAAGCCTTTGCGCACGGAATACACCCATCCCGGGTACGGACGGCTCTCCGCGAGCACGCGGATCTGCTCAAGGTCAATCTTGTCGCGCACAATATCGAGCGTGCCCTTGCGGATGGTGCCGACATCGTAAGCGCCCGTATACACGGCGAGGACGACCGCCTCCTGCCTTCCGCCAGCGCCGGTGGCAAAGGCGACCTCCTGAAAATCCTCTTGCATTATGCCGTGATCGAAGAACAGACCGAAAGGATATAAAAAACCCCCTGCGGAATTGGGGTCAACGGCGATGATTCTTTTTCCCCGACAGTCCTCGAGGCTGTTTATGGCCGGGTTGTCCGCGCGCACGATGATCTGGCCCTGAAAATTGGCTCCCCCGTCAGGTTCCACGATGCGCGCGAAAGCTTCGGAACCAAGCCTGGCCAAGGTTATATACACGAATGGATTGGTGAACGAGATGTCTATCTCCCCGCGTTCCACCATCTTGATGTGCTCGGCGAAGGTATTGGGAAAGACCTGCCGCAGCGACAGCCCGGTCTTGTGCCTCAGATATTCGAGCAGGCGACGATGACGTTCAAAGGATACCGAGTGGGAATATTGGGGCAGATAGGCATACGTGATGGCCGAGGTCGAACCGAGCGGAGCCACGCTTTCGACCTTTGACATATCGACCTTCACGACAGGCTCGTTTTCCGTGCAGGCAGCCATGATCAGAAGCAGTATGGGGATCAGAAGTCGTGCAAATGTCATGGTCCCTCTTTAGACAATGGAATATGTACCCATTGTCCTAGCGCAAAAGGACAAAACCAACAACCAGAAGCTTTCTTCACCCTTTGCCTACGCGCACTTCCGTAAATCCCGAATCCCTGCCGACATGGACGATAAGGGAGCTTTCCGGAATCCGGGAGGCAGCGACCGACGGACCTTGACAGGGGTTCAAGGCTGTTTTCAATGGTGCAACTGTCTCATCTTTATCAAGGCTTGATGCGCGGCCGCCGACATTGTATTGGGACGCGAGTAAGTAAACCTCAACACCGGATACAATCATGCACTCGGTCAAACGACTTGCCCATATCGACTTCAACATTCCGGGCGTAAAAGCCGTCGGAATGGAACTGATGAAACTGATCAACTCCCAAAACCCCGATATGGAAGCCTTCGCCAGGACCGTCGAACTGGACCCGGCCATTTTTGGTTCCGTCATGGCCTGCGCCAATTCCCCTTTATTCGCCGGCGTTTCGGAGATTACGGACTTGCGGGTCGCGCTCAATCGGCTTGGCATGAAGGAAATCCGCAGAATCATCTTCCATGTGGTCCTTGAATCGGCCTTCAGATCCGACAACGCGGAAATCAACAGCCTCCTGCGCAGCATCTGGAAACAGAATCTGGCCGTCTCGCTGACCATGCAGCGCCTCATTCAGGACTGTCCGCAGGTCAAGGCCCTGCCAATGGAGATGATCGCCATGATCTATCCCCTGGGACTTATGCATGTCATCGGCATTCCTGTGCTCGCCATCAATTTCTACAATGCGTTCGCAAAATTCATCATTGAAGACCTCTCGCGCCCGCTGCCTGAAATTTATGCGCGAGAAAAGGAAATCTTCGAAGACTTCGACCACTTTGAACTGGGCGCGGAAGTGGTCAAGCGCTGGGCGTTTCCTGATTTCGTGCCCGACATCATCTCATCCTACCATATACCCGAACCGAAGCTCGATACAGATAGCCGCACCATGCACTCCCTCTTGCGCTCTGCCCGCCATCTGGCCCAGGAATACGGATACGCCGCGCTACCCGATTCACCCCCTGATTATTGGTTGCAAGGCAACATTCTCGACCTCTCCGGAGTCAACCAAGACGAAGTTAGGACCAACGTCATCGACCAGCTGGACAGCATCATAAAGACGTTTCGATAATTCACCGCCGCCGACAAAAGAAAGGCCGCCGCGCCAGTTTCGGACGCAGCGGCCTTTTTTGTCGCCCCAGGCGAGGCATCCGGATTTCAAAAACGGTAGGTCACGCTCAGGCCCGCCATGTGGGCGTGGGCGTCTTCGCGGGTCAGTTCGATTATGTGCGCGGATTCTCTCGCCTCGTACTCCCGGTCCTTCATCCATAAATAGCCGTAGGAAGCGTCGATCACCCAAGTGTCGTTGATCTTCCAGCCAGCGCCGAGGGTCACGATCTGCCGGTCGGTGCAGGGTACGGCATAATCCTCGTAATTGTCATTGACCGGAGACTGATCGTAAACGTAGCCGGCACGCAGGTCGACACTGTCTGTCAGAGCGTACTCGGCTCCAAACTGAAATCTCCATGTATTATTCCAATTTTTGTCGCTTTCCAGTTTGTAGCCGAAACCTGGTTGCGGATCGTCGTAATTGACGATCAGGGATTTGTAGGAATTCCACTTCGTCCACACCGCGTCGAATTCCAGACTCAAACGCTCCATCGGCTTGATCATGACGCCCATGGTCACGGATTCGGGAACAGGCTCGGTGCCGGTCACGTCCGTACTCTTGAAGGGGAGATCCACTGTCCCTTTTTTGGTGAAGTCTCCGTCACCGTGTACCGTCATCTGAATCTCGCTGCGCCAGGCAAGACCGAACGCGAGCCAGTCGAAAGGCCGGTAGCGCGCTCCGAGATTCAGGCCGTAGCCCCATCCATCGGCGGAAATTTCATGCAGGTAACCGGAATCCGGAGCGAGCGGATGCCTGAAGGTGATATCATACCCAAAATGCAGATACGTCGCCTCCACACCCACCGCCAGGGAAAAGGCGTCGGAAAACCTCATGGCCAGATTGGGGTTGATGGACAGAGACTTGATGGCTGCGCGGGAACAGTTGTAGCGACCGGCCCATGAGTCCGCGTCCTCGTACTCGGTACCAAGGCCAGCCCGAGAGAACATGCCAAGTCCAAACCAGTAATTGTCGGAGAGCTGCTGCGTATAATACATCGTAGGCAAGGCCCAGACCGAATCCGCGAAATCCATGTCGTCCGACGAACCGGACTTCACGTTCATAGTCGCCGTGGGCGCAATGGCCGTGGCCCCGACCTGGATCTGCCCGCCCGGCACGTCGGTGATGCAGGCCGGGTTGAAGGCCACCGATGAGGGATCTCCATCCCGGGCCACCATGGCCCCGCCCAGGGCATTGCCCCTGGCGCTCCATTCATAGACACCGTAACCGGCGGCCCAAGCCTGCATTGGACAAAGAACAACACACAACATCAAAATCCATCTTCGCATTTCTCTTCTCCCTCTTGTGATTTGCGCCGCCATCGTTGACAGGGCCCGGGGACTGTAGCAGGCAGAAGTAAAACGTCAATGAACCGCAATATCTTTTTCATTCATTTTTTATGAACAACGCCAATCGCCGTAAAGCACCGATTAATCCATGACAGTAAGCGATCTTCTGACCTTCTATTCCCCGCGACTCTCAAGCACAGACGATCTGGTCCTGATCCTCGACCACAAGGGCGATGTACTCTTCGCCAACGAGGCGGTGCGCAAAATCCAAAGTGCCCCGTCCGGGAGCTATGCGCCCAAGGATATCATCGAGCAATTGCAGGACGAAGTCCGGACCCGGGAATTCTCAAGCCTGCCCGAGAACGCTCCGCCCCTGCGCGAGGCCCGGTTACGCGTCATTCTTCCCGATGGTGCCGGCACGAGACATGTAAGCTGGAAATTCGTCGGCATCCCGGCCACTGACGGCGCGATCACCCTTGCATGGGGCACCTTTCGGGCTACCGGCCCCGGCCGGGAAATGGGGTTTACAGTCCTCCCGAGCGGCATCATCCAGGCCGCCAGCCCGGCCCTGTGCGCGGTCTGCGGCTATTCGCGGGACGAGCTGGTCGGAAGGCCCGCAAGACAATTCTATTACACCGCCGCCTCACGCAAGCGCATCGTCAACCAGCTCAACGAACGCAACGAAGTCGAGAACGGAGCCGTCACCCTGCGCTGCAAGGACGGCTCCCCCCTGACACTCTGGTACAGCGCCGAATCCATCCGGGGATCGGACGGACGGATTCTTGCCTACAGCGGATTTTTTCAGCAGCGGCCCTTCACCTTTTCCTCCAAGTTGGCCGGTGATTTCACGCGTATCGTCGACGCCCTGCCCGACCTGGCCTGGGTCAGCGGACGGGACCTGCGGATCGTCGCGGCCAATCAGGCCTACCTCAAGGCTTACAGGCGCGAACGCGCCGAGGTCATCGGGCAGAGCGAATACGACTTTCTGGACCCCGAACAGGCCCGCTTTCCCATCGAGGCGGCGCTCAAGGTCTTTGAGGAAAAGCAGGAACTCCTGCACCCTGCCGTGCCCCATCTGACCGACCCGCAGGTCTGGTACAGGGTCATCCGCCGTCCCATCTTTGATGACGACCGCCAGGAAGTCATCGGTCTTTTGGGGATTGCCCAGGATATTTCGGCCAAGGTCCTGCAGGAGAACGCCTTCATGGAACAGCTGCGCGCCCGGGAGGAGGATGTGGTCGTAGTCAGCGACGACCAGGGACGCATCCTGCGCCGCTCCGCCCAGACCCTGAACCCCTCGATATACGGGCGGCCGCAAACCTTCGACGCCTACACCCTCGACATGCGGCCGGTCCTCGACCTCATGCATCCGGACGATCTGCCAGTGGTGCGCCAGGCCATGCACCTCGTCCTGCGCGAACGGCGCGAACAGCATCTGGAATGCCGCATCCGCAATCAGGCCGGAAACTACTCCACGATCCTGGCCAGGCTACTCTTTCACGACGCCATCTACGGAGAACCGCGCATGTACGTTGTGGTGCGCGACATCACCGAACAGATGGGCCTGCGCAAGGCGGCCATGGTCATCGAGCGGCTCAAGCTGGCCTCGGGCACTCGTACCGACCGGGAACTGGCGTCTTTCCTCAATGTCTCCGCAGCAGCCATCTCCAACGCCCGCAAGAACGAGCGCGTCCCACCGGACTGGATCATCGACACAGGCCTGCGCACCGGCCGTTCCATCGACTGGATAGTCAGCGCAGTGATGCCCGGCCAAACCTGACCGCTGCTGCCCCGCCCGTTTTTTTGGACACACGCACTTATTGTGCTTGCGGCTCTACACGGATAGAAATCAGACTTTGAACACAATCCGGAGTTTTTCCATGAATCCATTGATCCTTCTGCTGCTTATTTTTTCGATCCCGGCTTGCGCCGGCCACCAGGAAACCTCCTCTGCGTCGCAGGAGAAATGGCTGGCCCTGAACAGGGAGTTCATTGTGCAGCACACCAAAGGCGCCCATGACCAAGCCTTGACGACCGCCTTGCAGGGAGTCGCGCTTGCACAGGAATTCACGCCCCGGGAAAACGCCGATCTCGCCACTTCCCTGAACAACCTCGGAGTGACCTACGCGGCCATGGGCAGCTTCCCTGAAGCCAGGGAAGCGCTGGAAAGGGCCCTGGCCATGCGCCAAAAAGTCCTGGGCCTTAATCACGCCGAAGTTGCCACGACCTTGAGCAATCTCGGAGAGCTTTATGTGGACATGAACCTGCCCTCCGAGGCCGAGGACGCGTTCATCAGGGCGCTTGAAATTCGGGAGGACGGACTTGGCCCCGACGACGCCGATCTGGCCGAAACCCTGAACAACCTCGGCGAACTCTATCTGCGCAGAGGGCTCCTGGATCAGGGCGACAATCTGCTGCAGCGGGCACTGATCATCAGGGAAGAGAAACTGGGGGCAAGCCATCCGCAGGTCGCCCGCACCCTCGACAATCTGGCCGGGGTAGAACAGGCCCGCAACAACTTTTCAAAGGCGCAGGAGCTGCTGGAACGCTCACTGATCATAAAAGAGAAGGCTCTGGGGCCGTTGCACCCTTGGCTCACGAGTACCCTGACCAGCCTGGCGGAAGTTCTCATGGCCCAGAACATGATCGCCGACGCCGAAACTCCGGCGCGCCGGGCCGTGAATATCGGGGAAGCTGCATTTGGCCAGGACAACGTGCGTCTGGCCCTCCCCCTGACAGCCCTCGGCAACCTGATGCGAAGACAGGGCCGGTTCGCCGAAGCCGAAGAAATCCTCACCCGGGCGCTGCGACTGCAGGAACAGACCTTGCCGGCGGACCATCTCGACATTGCAATTTCCCTTGGCAACCTGGCCTCGGTCCACTATGCCCAAGGTCGTTTTGCCGAGGCCAGGTCCTTTTACGAACGAGCCCTCGCCATCAACGAAGCCGGCCTCGGCCAGAATCATGCTGATGTGGCTCAGCTCCTGCACAATCTGGGAGTGGTCAACCGCAAGCTGGGGGATCTGGAGCAGGCCCGGAACATGTTCATGCAGGCCCTGTCCATCCGCGAGAAACTTTTCGGCTCCTCGGCGCCCTCCGTGGCCGACACGATGGAGGCGCTGGCCTTTACCCTGAAAGACGCAGGCGACGCTGCTTCCGCAGCCGCATATCTGGAGCGGGTCAAGACCATTCGCGGCCAAGTGAAATGAGCAGGGAGAGGGCGGCATAACTGACATCCCCGTAGCTTTTTTCTGACCCGGTTCGAGGAAAAGCCTGAAATTCGGGGTTAGACGTTTCACTTGTTTTTCGATAGGTGGATAGGCTTATTGCCACGGCGATATTCCGCCAACACCATTCACGACGTATTTCAATTCAAAGAGAGAGGCGGGTTACAGCGCGATGTTTGCGATCATTGGCTTAATTGTTGTTATGGGCTGTGTAGCGGGCGGCTACATCATGGCCCACGGAAACTTCAGCGTTCTGTGGCAGCCTGCTGAATTCGTCATCATTCTCGGCGCGGCGATCGGCACCTTCCTCATCGCCTCGCCGATGAAGGTCATCAAGCTGACGATGGGCGGCTTCGCCAGCGCCTTCAAGGCCAAGGCTCCGGGCAAGGACGAATATCTCCAATTGCTGCGCGCGCTCTATGACCTGCTGACCCTGGCCAAGCATGAAGGAATCATCGCGCTCGAAAGCCACGCCAACAAGCCCAAGGAAAGCAGCATCTTCACGCCCTACCCCTTTGTGATCAAAAACCACCACGTGCTCGATTTCATCTGCGACAACGTAAAGACTTACGCCATGGCCGGCATGGAACCCCATGAATTCGAATCCATCATGGACATCGACATGGAAGCGCATCACGAAGAAGAGATGATCGCCGCCGGTTCCATCAACAAACTCGCCGACTCCATGCCCGCCCTCGGCATCGTGGCCTGCGTGCTCGGCGTCGTCATCACCATGGGCGCGCTCAACGAGCCGCCGGAGGTTCTGGGCGCGCACATCGGTGCGGCGCTGGTCGGAACATTCTTCGGCATCCTGATGGCCTATGGTTTCGTCGCGCCCTTCGCCACCAACGTCGAACACCAGGTCCGGGACCAGCACACGCTCCTGAACGTATCCAAAACCGCCATCATGTCCTTCGCCCTCGGCTGGGCCCCGGCCCTGGCTCTCGAAGCCGCCCGACGTGCCGTGCCCAGCTCGTCCCGCCCCACCTTCGAAGAACTCGAAAGCGCAGTGCGCAAGAAGTAGCCGTGGCCGAAAAAAAAGCTGTCATAATCAAGAAGGTCAAGAAAGGCGGACACGGAGGACATCACGGAGGCGCCTGGAAGATCGCCTACGCCGACCTGGTCACGGCCATGATGGCCTTCTTTCTGCTGATGTGGCTCCTGAACAACGTGAGCGAAGAGAAAAAAGAGCAGCTGTCCATCTACTTCAAGGAATTTTCAGTCATAGACGGGCTGCCGCCCTCCATGAGCATGGGGGCTGGCGGTCAAAGCGCCTCCGACCCACAGCTCAAGCCACTCATCATGGAAGGGACGACCGGCATGTTCGCCGAAGGCAAATCCCAGGAGGAAATCCTCAAGGAAGCCATGGCCAAGATGATCGAGGAGCGCCTGAAGGAATACAAGGATGAGCTCATCATCGACACCTTTGACAACGGCGTGCGCATCCAGATGCTTTACGGGGAGGGTAACCCCTTTTTTGATTCGGCCAGTGCGCAACTGACCGGAGATGCCCGAAGCGTGCTGAAAGTCATCGCCGACACCGTGCGCGACCTGCCCAATCAGATTGCCGTGGAGGGCCACACCGACGCCATACCTCTTGGAGGTCCGCAGTCCCGGTACACCAACTGGGAGCTTTCCACGGACCGTGCATCATCCGCCCGTGTCATCCTCCAGGAATTCGGGGTGGACCCCAAGCGCATGGTCCGGGTGGCTGGATATGCCGCCACACAGCCACTGATCCGCGAAAACCCGGAAGACCCCCGCAACCGACGTGTCAGCATCCTGCTCTTCAACGATCCGACGCGCAGCCCCGTGGACATGAATTCGACATCCGGGGAAAATGGCCAGCTGTCCGTCAATCCTCTCATCAACGGAACCTCCGGACCTGCGGTGCCTCAAAGCGCGCCGCCCCTGCCCTCCAGAAATTAAGTGCGGTCCTTGCGACCTCATTGTCCAACAACGCAAAAAACCCCCTGCTCGCAGACACGTGCAGGGGGTTTACTTTTATTGACTGATAATTCGACCGCTCAGGCCAAAGATCCATGCTCAGGAAGCGGCAGCGGCCACACCGAACACGCGTCCCGAAGCGCTTGAACGACGGGGCGCGCCGGAACGTCCCGCAGGAGAGCGCGAATCAGAGGCATTTCGCGGTCCAGGCCGCCCTGATCTGCCCGAAGGTGCATTGCGACCGGGAGTTCTGCCGGGTGCGCGAGCAGGACGCGGTTCTTCAAATGAAGTCTCGCTGCCGCCGTTGGAATAGGTAAAACCGTCAAGGCGCACCCGCTCCAGACGGCCACCCAGGATGCGCTCGATGGCATTGATCTGGGCGGAGTCTTCCGGCGTGACCAGGGTTATGGCCTCGCCGCTCTTGTCAGCGCGGCCGGTGCGTCCAATGCGGTGCGTATAGCTTTCGGCAGTATCCGGCAGATCAAAATTGACGACATGGGAAATGCGCACGCAGTCGATGCCGCGAGCCGCGATGTCGGTGGCGACCATGATCCTGTATTTACCGCTGCGAAAGCCATCCAGTGCCTCCTGCCTGCGGTTCTGGGAAAGGTTGCCCTGCAATGATGTCGCGAGCATGCCCTTTTGCTCCAGCTTACGGGCAAGGCTTTTGGCCCGGTGCTTGGTGCGGGTGAAGATGAGTACGCAGTCATGCGGAGTTCTGCCCAGAAATGCTTCGAGCAGGGCCATCTTCTGACCGGCTGAAACCGGATACAGGGTGTGCTGGATTTTCTCGGGCGGAGCAGTGTTGGAGACCTGCACCACGGCAGGCTGAACCAGGACCTGATCCGCGATTTTGCGGATCTCGGGAGGCATGGTCGCGGAAAAAAGCAGATTCTGACGCTTGGCCGGCAGCTTGGCCATGATGCGACGCAGGTCGGGCAAAAAGCCCATGTCGAACATGCGGTCCGCCTCGTCGAGCACTAGGGCGCTCACATGGGACAAGTCCACCAAGCCACGGTTGACGAGGTCAAGCAGACGTCCGGGGCAGGCCACCAGGACGCTCGCCTGGCGGGCGGCCTTGACCTGCGGAGTTTCGCCTACGCCGCCGAAAATGGCTGCGGAGCGGATGCCGGTCTGCTTGCCAAGAGAAATGAAAGTTTCGTGAATCTGGAGCGCAAGTTCACGGGTAGGGGCCAGTACAAGCACCCTCACCGGGCCGCGCACGGAAATGCCGTCCGTGATCATGCGCTGCAACAGGGGCAGGGCAAAGGCAGCGGTCTTGCCGGTGCCGGTCTGGGCCAGTCCAAGGACATCCTTGCCGGCGAGCACCGACGGGATGGCCTGAATCTGAATGGGGGTGGGAGTAACATAGCCGCAGTCACGGATGCCAACGTTCAAACGCTGGTCAAAAGAAAAAGAGGAAAAATCCACAAATGGTCCTGTGGTTGGAGGAAAATCAACGACTGGCGTGATGAACAATCGAAGGCCGGACGTGCCGGAAGAATGGAAAATCTCCAAGACGAGATGATGACGGGCCGTTGTCGGACAGGGTCCGCAAGGCTTCAAGGCTCAAGTCTGCTCACGCGAGAGAGGTGAGCCATAAGCCCCTTTGGAATGGAATGCAAAGGAAATAATGTGACGGTGAGGCAATGAAAAAAGGCTGCACCGAAAAACGATACAGCCTGATTTTTTGTGGTGGGCCAACAAGGAATCGAACCTTGAACCTGCTGATTAAGAGTCAGATGCTCTACCAATTGAGCTATTGGCCCGCGCAAACGGAAGGTCTTAGTAGACAGGCGGGTTGCCATTGTCAAACAAAATTTGATCTTTTTCAAAACGGACCGCCAGGTCCGCTCCAGCATCTGCCCGACGGTTGTGCATCGCCACGACACAAAGTAAGCTTTTCGCTCCAGCACCAGTCAAGCCAAGGAAACCATGCACTCCGTATCCGAAATTTATTCCGTCCTCGACTCCGCAGCTATGCCATCGTGGCCATGGACCTGCAGGGGGTAGCAAGGTCGTTTTCCTGACGAACGCGCCAGAGCCTTTCTCGAAGCCCAGGGGAGACGTTTCTCGGACTGCATCGGGCGTGACGCGGCGGAATTCCTGCCCATCGCCAGTTCAGCGCCAGTTGATCCATAAAATTTCTCCCAGAATCACATCTCCTCTGGGACAGTGTTTTCCAGGCCGCCGCAATGCGCGAAGAGAGACTCCCCATTCAGTCGTAACCAAAAGGACAGGAATAAATATGTCGCCCAACTATATTCCCGCAAGACCCTGTCGCCTTGGTTGCCCACATACGAACACCATGCCCACATCTGAACATGCCACAAAAAAAGATATGTCTTTGTTGACACAATTCATCCATGACGAAGTTCGCATAAAAAAATTAAAACATATTTAATTCGTACTGTTAAAACACATATTTGAAAGAGCGATCAAAAAGGATCACTTCTTGCTTTCTAGCTAGCATCGTATTTATCGACGACCCCATTGACTTCAGCAGCAATAAAAAAATCGAAATTTTCATGCGGAGGTTTTCAGAAAATGCAATTACAGGACGCATCACTCTTATGTTCTAAGTGTTATGTTGGCGGAGAATGGATTTATGCCTACAGCAAAGATTCATTTCAAGTTTTAAACAAAACAACAGGAAAAGAAATCTGCACAGTTCCAAATTGCGGAAAATCTGAAACAGACCATGCCATAGCTTCAGCTGCTGAAGCATTTAAAACATGGGGCAAAATGACCGGAAAAGAACGCGGGGCTATCCTTCACAAATGGCATGCCCTAATTCAAAATAACATTGACGATCTCGCTTTGATATTGACCCTGGAGCAGGGAAAGCCCCTCGCTGAATCCAAGGGGGAGATACTTCTGGGATGCACATATATAGATTGGTTCGCAGAGGAGGGACGCCGGGCATACGGAGAAGTCATCCCTTCTCCGTGGAACGACAAGCAGCCCCTGGTCATACGCCAACCGATCGGGGTTGCGGCGGCCATAACGCCCTGGAATTTTCCAAGCTCCATGATTACGAGAAAAGCCGCGCCGGCCTTGGCGGCCGGATGCCCGGTCATCGTCAAACCCGCAAGCGCGACTCCCCTGTCCGCGCTGGCGCTCGGTGTACTGGCAGAGCGTGCGGGCTTTCCTGCGGGCGTATTCTCGGTAATCACCGGCAATGCGCGCGAAATCGGAGACGCCTTGTGCCAGAGCCCAACAGTGCGCGCCCTCAGCTTTACCGGCTCCACTCCTGTTGGAAAGAAACTCATGGCTCAGTGTGCGCAGACCATGAAAAAGCTCTCCCTTGAGTTGGGCGGCAACGCGCCGTTTCTTGTTTTTGAAAAAGGGGACGTTGAAGACGCAGTTCGCAGCGCCGTCGGATGCAAATTTCGAAATGCCGGACAAACCTGCATCTGCGCCAATCGTTTTCTGGTGGAAGACGCGGTGCACGACGAATTCGTGGAGCGCCTCAAGACGGAAGTCGGCAGGATCGTCTTGGGTGACGGCACGAAATCCGGCGTGACCCAGGGCCCCCTCATCGACGGCAAGGCATTCGCCTTCATGCACGAACTGTTGCAGGACGCGACAAGCAAAGGAGCCACCATCGTGTGCGGCGGCAAGCCGGCGACTCTGGGCGGCAATTTCTTTGAGCCCACCATTGTGACCGGCGTGACTCCGGCAATGCGCCTGTTTCAGGAAGAGATCTTCGGCCCCATCGCACCTGTCATTCGCTTCTCCAGTGAAGAAGAGGCCATTGAACTTGCAAACGACACACCCTACGGACTGGCCAGCTATGTCTTCACCCGCGATCTACCCCAGATGTGGAGGGTCGTCTCCAAGCTTGAATATGGATTGGTCGGCGCCAACGAAGTCGCCTTGGCCTCGGGCGAAGTCCCGTTTGGCGGCATGAAGGACAGTGGACTCGGACGAGAAGGCGGCAGACAGGGTTTGGATGAATACCTGGAAACCAAGTACATCCTGCTTGGCGGCCTGGACAAACGCTAACGCGCCCGGCGTGGAATCTGCCAAGAGCATTTCACCCAGAAAACTGGTACAAGGGGCCGACTTCCCGCCGGCCCCTTGCCATTGATCATTCCTTTTTCACGAAGCATCGCCTCAAGACAGTCGCCCGTGCGTCAAATCCGCGCAGCCACATTTCTTGACAAATACCTCAGCATTTGAGCCGGTTGCCCAACTGTCCGATTGCCAAGTCGGCTGGCAAGGATGACCGCGCGCTTCATCCTCCGTCCCCGGGCGTCTCGCCCAGTTCCTTGAGCTTGCGGAAGACCGTGCTGCGGTTGATGCCAAGCTTCTTCGCGGCATCGTTTACGGATCCGAACTGGCCGATCGCCTTCCGAAGGACGCTCCCTTCCAGGTCCTGCATGATTTCCTTGAAGGTGCGGCCCTCCAACTCCACATCGGCGAGGTTTTCGTGACAGACGCAGGGCTTGCTGCGCGTACTGAGGGCGAAAGGAAGATCCTCCACGCCGATGGAGCTTTTCCGGCTGGTGACCACCAGTCCTTGAATCAGATTTTCAAGCTCCCGCGCATTGCCCGGCCAAGAATGACGCAGCAGGGCGTCGTCGGCCTCGGCGCTGATCTCCATGTTGCGTTTGTATTTGGCGCAAAAGAAATCCATGAATCCATGAGCCATGGGCAGTATGTCCGCTCTGCGTTCACGCAGGGGCGGCAGTTTCAGGACAGCGACCTTCAGGCGGTAGTAGAGGTCGGTGCGGAAGTTGCCCAGGCGCACTTCCTTCTCGAGATCCTTGTTCGTAGCAGCCAGGATGCGCACATCGACCTTGCTTGCAGAGGTGGCGCCGACTCTCATCACCTCCCTGTCCTGGAGCAGTCGCAACAGGCTCGACTGCATGGTCAGGGGCAGATCTCCTATTTCATCCAAAAACAGGGTGCCGGACGCGGCCGCCTCTATGAGCCCGATCTTGCCGTGCCGACTGGCTCCCGAAAAGGTGCCGCTGGTGTAGCCGAAGAGCATCGTCTCAATGAGATTTTCGGGGATGCTCGAACAGTCGGCCTTGATGAAGGGTTTATCGGATCTGGGGCTGACCGAGTGGATATGCCGGGCAACGACATCCTTGCCTACGCCGGTTTCGCCGATCAGCAGCACCGTGGCATCCGTCTCGGCGATGTTGTCGATCTGACTGTAGATTTTGCGCATGGCCGGACTGTGGACAACGCGAGGATACTTGGCCGCATATTTCTGATCGGACAAGTTCATGGTCTGGTAAGCGTCGAGGAGTTCCTTCTGGATTGCGAGTTTGCGCTTCAAGTCCATAAGGGTGGTCACATCACGCATGAAGGTGATGACAAACGCCACTTCCCCCGATTCGTCGAGGATGGGCGTGCCTTCCAGGATGAGCTTGCGGCCGCCCACGTTCTGAATGCTGGAGTGGATCTGCTTGGTCTTGACGACCTCGGGATTGATAACAACGTCGAAGAGCCCGTGTTTCATCATCTCCACGGCTGACTTTCCGAGCAGGGATTCTCTGGGGATACCGGTCAATTCGCTGTGCCGGTTATTCAGAAAGACAACGATGCCGGCGTGATCTGTGATGCACACAGCGTCCTTGAAGCTATCGAGAAACTGTTCGAAGAATTTTGAAAACATGGATTGTCTTGGAAGAATGTTCGGAGTCAAAAAATTTTCTTCTTCCGATCCCGTGCTTTCTGTCAAGGCGGGATATGGGCGCAGCCCATTCGCGGTCATGTCCCGCGAACGTGTATGCGCAGGGCCTGACCCGTGAAGGACGGGGACGGGCGCACTGAAAAAAAGCCCCGCAGGCGGGGCATCAGGGGCTGTGCTAAGCGGCTATGGCCCTCAGCCTTGTCATGAGGGTCGGGGCGAGCTGCGCGTCTCCCATGGGAAAGGGCCGCTTCAGAAATTGATACTTGGGCTGTCCCATGCGGTGATAAGGCAGGAGTTCGTAAGTCAGCCGTTCGCGTTTGGGCAGGTACGCGACAATGGCCCGGATGTCTTCCTCGGTGTCGTTGAATCCGGGAATGACCGGAGTGCGCACCGTGACGGGCAGGTTCGGATAGGCGCTAATCACGTTCTCGAAGTTTTCGAGGATGAGTTCGTTCCCTACGCCCGTGCCTTGCTTGTGCCTTGCCGAGGACATGGACTTGATGTCGAAAATGAGGCCATCAAGGAGTCCGCAGGCTTCGAGCAGCGCCTCTGTGGAGCAGTGGCCGCAGGTTTCCATGACTGTGTTGATCCGTCTGCGTCTGGCATCGCGCAACAGGGCCAGTGCGAATGCGGGTTGAAACATGGCTTCGCCGCCGCTCAAGGTCATGCCACCGCCGGAGCGGGCATAAAAGACGCCGTCCTGCTCGACCGCGTTCATGACCGCGTCCACGGTCATGATTTTGCCGTAGACGTTCAGGGCTCCTGTCGGACAGGCGTCAACGCAATCCGGAGTGGCCTCGCAGAGGGTGCAGTCGATGGCCAGAGCCCCTTCGATGTCCATGATGCAGCTGTTGGAGCAGCTGTTGATGCACCGCCCGCAGACGGCCGGGGTCAGACACTTTGCCAGGTTGAAGGCAAGCTCGGGCCTGAGGTGCTGGGATTCGGGATTGCTGCACCAGTCGCAGCGCAGAGGGCAGCCTTTCAGGAAGACCATGGTCCGAATGCCTGCCCCGTCATGGACGGTGTATTTCTGAATGTTGAAGACGTATCCTTGCTGGTTCATGTCTCTCATGTCTTCCTCGGCTTTGTCGAAAGGGTTCGAGGGGGCCGCGGCCCCCTCGAACGTATTGATTTACATGTCGCCGTGTTCGGTACGTTCGATGATGTCGTTCTGGAGGTCACGGGACAGATCGCAAAAGTACGCGCTGTATCCGGCGATGCGCACAAGCAGCGAGCGGTAGCTGCTCGGGTCTCTCTGGGCGGCTAACAGCGTTTCGCGATTTACGATGTTGAATTGCAGGTGCCACAGCTTCAGGTCGCACCAGGTGCGGATCATGTCCACGACCTTTCTGGTGCCGGCATCGCCCGCCACGCACTTGGGCGAGAGTTTTATGTTCAGCAGTCGGGACGCGCGGTTGGTCATGCCGTAGTTTTTGGTGTGGTAGTTGGACAGCATGACCGCGGTGGGGCCGTTCTTATCGGCGCCGTGGGACGCGGACGAACCGTCGGACAGGGCGGTCCAGGCCAAGCGGCCGTTGGGAGTGGCGGACACGACCTTGCCGAAGGGCACATGCGAGGTGATGGGCACGTAGCGGACATCGACGTGGATGCTGCGCTCTTCGGAGCAGCGCCTGGCTTCGAGCTGGGTGAACCTGTCGATATCCTTGGCGATGCTGTCCGCGAAGGGGTCGTTGTTGCCGTAGCAGGGAGCGCCCTTGAGCATTTCCCGCACAGGCAGATACCCTTCGAAATTGGCCTTCAGGGCCGCTACGACTTCGGCCATGCTCAGCTTCTTGTCCTCGAACACCAATTTTTTGATGGCTGCCAGGGAATCGACGACGGTGCCGTAGCCCAGAAACTCAAAGTAGGAGTAATCGACGCCGCCTTCGATCTTGTATTCGTGCAGGTCCTGCATGTTTGCCATGCACAGGTCGTGCATGAGGGATGAAAACGGTGCGGCGAAGTGCATGGGCCGCAGACGGTCGACGACGTACTGCTGCTGGAAAGCCTTGCGCAGCAGGTTCAGATGCTGGGTCTTGTATGCTTCATAGAACTCCTCCCAGGTCTGCATGGTGCAGGGATCTGCGGTCTGAAGACCGATGACCTCATCACCGTAATGCAGCATGCGGCCTCCGTGCATCAGCATTTCCAACGCGGAAGCGAAATTGATGTAGACGCAGCCGGAGGTGTAGGTGTCGCGGTTGGGCATGCGCGCTTCGGTGCAGCCGGAGACCGCGTAGTCCAGGGCTTCGCTCATGGGCGCGCCCTTGATGGCGTACAGCGGAACGACCTCTTCGTCGTTGATCAGCTTGGGAAAGCCGGATCCGTCCTTCACGGTCAGGGCCACCTCATGCAGGAACCGTTCGGGGGAGCGGCTGTGGATGCGCGCCGCCAGGTCGGGATAGTTCAGAGGGAAATCCCGCTTGGATTCGAGAAAGAGGTAGGAGAGATCGTTGGTGGCGTCTTCGCCGTCCGGGGTCTGACCGCCAATGGTCACCGCCTCCCAATGCGCGTATCCCTCCTGGAATTCATTGCCTGTGGGATTGATGTACAGGTCGATGAACTGAGCCATGTCGACCCACATGCATTCCAGCAGTTCACGGGCCTCTTCGCGGGTGATGACCCCGCTTCTGATGTCGGCCTCGTAGTAGGGAAAGAGGTACTGGTCCATGCGGCCGTTGGAGATGATGGCGCTTGCCTTCTGCTCGATGCGAGAGAACATCTGCACGAACCACTGGCACTGCATGGCTTCGCGAAAGCTGCGGGCGGGGTGTGCGGGCACATGATCGCAGGTCTCGGCGATCTGGAGCAGTTCCGCCTTGCGTCTCGGGTCCGTTTCCCCGGCAGCCAGCTCTCTGGCCAGCTCGACGTGTCGCCTGGCCCAGATCATGACCGCGTCGCAGACCAGAATCATGGCTTCAAGAAACGGCTTCTTGTCCCACATGTCGCGGGAATTCGTCGTATCAAGCTCGGCCAGCTTGGCCTTGGCCTCGTCCTGCATGTCCAGAAGGCCGCGCTTCAGCACTTTCTCGTAGTCGGGAACCCACTGCAGGGCCGAGCGATAGGAAGATGTCTCGCTGACCACGAATTTGGACTTCAGGCCGCGTCCGTCATGGTAGGTCACGTTGCGGAGCTCGGCGGGCAGCACCTGGTTCAGGTGTTCGTGATAGGTCTTGCCTTCCCAATAGGGTGCGATTTCCTCCACGAGAGTCTTCATGTCGGAGTCCGAAATCAGGAACGGGCTCTTCGTGCGATTGGGCAGGTCCTTCATGACCTCAATGTAGAAGTCGCCGTCGATTTCCGGGTACAGGATGCCGTAGCGTCCAAGCTTGCCCACGCGACCGGCGAGGAGCTGGTCGGGAGTGATGTAAACGCTTATGTTCTCGGCGACATGCTTCAGGGCCTTGGCCCAGCGCAGGGTCAGCAGCTCGCCCTCGCTCTGCTGCATGGAACGGGTGAAATACAGCGCGCGTTCGATGTCAACATGAGGGACCGCAAACTGGTTGCGTTCAAGGATCTTGTATACCCGTTCACGACCGGCGCGGTCGATTCGAGTTGCTCCCGAGATGCGTTCTTCCTGGGGGGACTGGCAACAGATGGTCATATTCGTCTCCTCAGCCTTGCGGCGTGAATGTTTTTTTTAAGCACAGCATGTGCTTTTTTTCTCAAAAGCAGCTAACATGCCACACTCGCAAGTATCTGTTATCAATCGCAAAAATAGAAAGCCTCATATGTAGGCCTTGAAGCGGACGAACTGCGCAATGATGCAAAACAGAGACTTTTCTCATTTTTTAATAATTATTTCAGACAGTAAATAGTTTTGTCGCAGTTTTGAGACAGTCCCGACTGTCGCGAAATTGCAAGTGATCCAGCATTGCGACTCGGACCGCCCTTGGTCCAGGATGAACACGGCGAGGAGAGGGTCAGATTCATACGGATCTTAGTTCAAATACCGGAGACGAACTTTATGATAAAAAAAAGCATGTTACACTTTGTCGCATGCAAATTTGCTTGGAATTATCCAGAAAAAAAAACGCTCATATTGCCACACCGATGCTTCACAATGAGTCATCATGCTCGAAAACGGACACCCTCCCCTTCTCCCGTCACACAGGTGCTCACCAAAAAAATGTGCATTTTTAGATAATTACAAGATACACGGTCTAAATCATTCTTGGAACACTCTTTGCTTTATAAGAAACGAAACGCATTGTGGAAAAAAAATCGGGTGCACTTTACACCAGAGCGAATTCCTGAACCAATTCCGAATGTTCAACGAACATCCGCATTGCATAGATTGCCAGTATTTTGCTTTTAACACAGAATGTTTACCAATAAGAGATTATTTAAAAAAATAATGAAAGCGGTTTCATTTTATTAAACTGTAAAAAAATAAAATACAAATAAATTGAAATGAAAAATGCGACTATTTATGAAATTGCAAAAAAAGCAAATACTTCAATAGCTACTGTATCAAGAGCTATTAATTCTCCTCATATGTTGAAAAAAAATACATATGATAGAATAATACAAGTAATGCACGAAAGCAATTATACATACAATGAAACAGCCGCAAATTTCTCAAAAAACAAATCAAATGCCATTTGTGTTTTAGTTCCACATATAACATCTTCAGTTTTTTCAAGATCAATATCAGCAATTCAAAAAGTATTGTATGAAAAAGGATATTTTCTTGTAACAGCGAACACAGATTACGATGGATCTATCGAGAGAAAAAGACTTCAACAGATTAAATCACAACGTTTTGCTGGATTATTGATGTTTGGATTTTCAATTGAAAATACTAAAAAAGTTATAGAACTTCATGAAAGCGGAATGCACATAGTCATAATGTGGGAACATGCCATAGAACCATTAAACTATGTCGGCTTTGACAATTACAAGACGACACGCATGGCGCTGGAATACCTCATCTCCCTTGGTCACAGAAAAATTGGTTTCATTCTGGGCCCATATTCGAAAGTCGGCCGAGCATATCAACGCTTCCAGGCGTGCCGAGACATCATCAACGAACACCACCTCGAGATCCCAGACCATCACATTCAAGAAGCATTGCCAACAATTGAAGATGGAAAAAAAATAATGAAATCAATGCTGCAAAGCAGGGAAAAGCCAACGGCTATATATTGCAACAATGACCTTCAAGCCATTGGAGCCATACACGAAATACATAAATATGGATTAAAAGTTCCAGATGACATATCCGTTTTCGGATATGACGATATCGAAATTGCGCAATACTTCTCCCCTGCACTGACAACAGTTCATGTAAATGCTTACGATATTGGAAAAATAGCTGCTCAAGAATTGATAAATAAGATAGAAAAAAACAAAAAAACAAGAATTACACATGATATTCCAGCGTCAATTATTACACGTGATTCTTGTACTAATATAATATAAAATAGACCTAACATTTATAACATATAAAATTTGAATAATAAAAAATATTTCTTAGCGATAACAAATGAAATAAATTTTTATAGAAACATGAAAGCGCTTACATTTTTCAAAAATTATTGAAATTAAATCAAGAGATTAATCTGCAGATTTTTTATAATATGCCAGGCGTGAATTATACAACAAAACTTATATTAAACAAAAGGGGTATATGATGGAATTCTTGAAGAAAGCATCCACTTCAGCAGAGCAACACAGCAGCGAGGCCAGAAAAGTTGTCGAAGGAATACTGGCCGATATTCGCGCCAATGGAGAAGACGCCGTCCGCGCCATCGCCAAGAAGTTCGACAAGTGGGACCAGGAATTTGTGCTTTCTCCCGAGAAGAAGAGCCGTCTGATTGCGAGTGTTCCCGAAAAAACAAAAAAGGACATCCAGTTCGCTTACGAACAGATCACGGCTTTCGCCAAAGGACAGCGGGACAGCATCAAGGACTTCGAAATGGTCACGCCCGCAGGTATCCGCGTCGGACAGCGCGTCATTCCCATGGATGTGGCGGGCTGCTATGTGCCTGGCGGCCGCTTTGCCCACACCTGCTCTGCCCTCATGAGCATCGCCACCGCCAAGGTTGCCGGAGTCCCCTTCGTGATCGCCGCCACGCCCCCGCGCGGTGACAGCATTGACGCATCCGTCTGCTATGCCATGGATCTTGCCGGTGCCGACATCATTCTTGAAATGGGCGGAGTCCAGGCAGTCGCAACAATGGCTTACGGCCTCTTCACCGGAAAACGCGCAAACATCCTCGCTGGCCCGGGCAACGCTTTCGTGGCCGAAGCAAAGGCCATCCTTGCCGCCGAAGGCCTGTGCGGCATCGACCTTTTTGCCGGCCCGTCCGAAATTGCCGTCATTGCAGATAAAAACGCCGATCCCATGACCGTGGCCATCGACCTGCTGTCGCAGGGCGAACACGGCACCAATTCCCCTGTCTGGCTGTACTCGGACTCCCGCGAACTGTGTGAGCGGGTTCTCGAAATCATGCCCAAGCTCATCGCCGACATGCCCGATCCGGCCACACCAGCGAAATCCTGGGACGAGTACGGAGAGGTCATCCTCTGCGAAAACCGCGAGGAAGTCGTGGCCGTCAGCGACCAGTACGCCCCCGAACATCTCGAGGTGCTGGTCGATGATCCGGAGTGGTGGCTCAACAACTTGAGTTCATACGGTTCCCTCTTCATGAGCGAATTCAGCACGGTGACCCACGGCGACAAGTGCTCCGGCCCCAACCATATCCTGCCGACGAAAAAAGCCGCGCATTTCAGCGGCGGCCTGAACGTACACAAGTATCTGAAGATTCTCACCTATCAGGAGCCTGCCGACGAGCGCACGAGCTGCCTCGTCAGCGAATACGCCTCCCGCCTGTCCCGCGTTGAGGGCATGGAAGGCCACGCCCGGGCCTGCGACTGGCGTCTGACCAAATACAACCCCGGCAAGACCTGGGACTTCAAGGTTTATCAGCATCCCGAGTATTAGTGAGGCACAGTGCTATATCCGTTCCGAAACATCTAATCTTCTGTTCTCGAACAGAATCCCCTGCAGAACAGGGGAGGGAGCTTTGAATGAGACCACGAGTATTGTCCTTGTTTCTCATGGCTGCGACCGCATTCGCACTTCTGTCCGTCAACGCCATCGCAGCAGAGCCGTACACCGGCGAGACCATCAATCTGCGCCTGGCCAGCCCCAGCCCGACCGGCACCAACATGGTGCGCGGGTACGAAAAGTTCGTTGAGATCGTGGATGCGAAATCAGGCGGCAAGGTCAAAATCAAGCTTTTCGCCAACGCCGTCCTCGGGAGCGACCGCGCCACACTGGAAGCCGCCCAGACCGGCACCCTCGACATGGCCTCCTGTTCCTCACCCAACATGGCCAGTTTTGCCCGTGAATACATGGTGTTCGACCTGCCGTTCGTGACGTCCCCCAAGTTCCAGGAAAATCTCTACGCCGCCCTCGACTCGGGCGAATTGGGCAAGCGCCTTGAAGCCGTCGCCGCCGGCATCGGCCTCAAAACGATCATGAACAGTGAATACGGATACCGCAACTACGTCAGCGCCAAAAAACCTTTGAACAGCATCGGCGACCTCAAAGGCCTCAAGGTACGCACCACGGATTCCCCCATCGAAGTGGCCGTCGCCAAGGCTCTGGGAATGAGCCCGACTCCCATCGCCTGGGGCGAAGTCTACACAGCCCTCCAGCAGGGCACGGTGGATGCCGAGGGCAACAACTGGGAGCACCTGGTGAACGCCAAGCACATTGAAGTGCTGAAGTACGCCATGGACTCCAACCACAACTACAGCATGCACCTGCTGATGATGAACAAGCAGAAGTTTGATGAACTGCCCGCTGCAGTCCAGAGCCTGCTCATGGAAAGTGCCAAGGAAGCCCTTGATTGGCAGCGCGCCATCAGCATCGAACATGAGGCAAAAGCCGAAAAGGCCATGCTGGATGCCGGAATCACGATCCATAGACTTACTGACGAACAGCGTGCCGAACTCGTCAAGGCCACTCAGGTTGTCTGGGATGAATTCAAGAAAGAACTGAACCCAGAACTGCTTCAACTCGTGCTGGACACTCAGAAATAGAGCGCAACCAGAATACAACGCATGGGGCAAGCATCAGCTGCCCCATGCGTTTAAGTAAGAATGAACATGTGAGCTGAGGAGCATTGACATGTCGAGCACCGGTGAAGCATCCTTGAATCCGAACAAAAGCATCTTAGAACTGCTCAATGAGAATCTTGAGAAACCAATTATTATCATTACCCTACTTGGGTCCTTATTACTCATATCGTATCAGTGCCTTGGAAGGTATGTCCTGACGCATTTCATCCCTGACATGATAATGCCAGCATGGACTGAAGAGACAGCAAGATTTTTATTCATATGGTCAACATACTCTGCAATTCCACTAACTATCAGACTAAGAAATAACATAAGAGTCGATATTATTTACGACAGGCTCTCTCCTTCACTGCAAGGCATGACTTGGATAATGGTAGACATCGCCTTTCTGGCATTATCTGCAGTTATTCTTTATACAAGCTTCGGATATCTTGAGATGCAGCTGAAGTTCGCGCAGTACACGCCGGCACTTCGAATTCCGTATTACATCCCATATATCATCCTGCCCCTTGGCTTCGGACTGATGGTGCTCCGCCTGCTCCAGGATCTTGTCGCCCAGGTTCGGAGCTCAGGACTCAAACTCACGGTTCTGGCTTGCGTCCTCAGTGTAATCATTGCCTTCCCGATATTTTACGCCGAAAACGTGAACGTCCTCACGCTTCTTTTCGGTTACTTCATCGTATTCCTGTTCCTGGGAGTACCCATCGCCATCTGCCTCGGACTGGCGACACTGGCCACGATCATCTGTGCCGATACGTTGCCGGTCAACTATATCGCACAGATACCCTTCACCGCCATCGACAGCATGCCCATCATGGCCATTCCCTTCTTCATCGCCGGGGGTGTGTTCATGGGTGCGGGCGGCCTGTCCAAGCGCCTGCTGAATCTGGCGGACTACCTGCTCGGAAATCTGCCTGGCGGCATCGCCCTGGCCAGTATCGGGGCGAGCATGTTCTTCGCCGCCATCAGCGGCTCCGGCCCCGCCACGGTGGCCGCCATCGGCATGCTCACGATTCCAGCCATGATCGAACGCGGCTATGACAAGCTTTTCGCATGCTGCATCGTCGCCTCGGCGGGCTGCATCGGCGTCATGATCCCGCCAAGCAACCCCTTCGTCGTGTACGGCATCACCGCACAGGCCTCCATCGGCAAACTCTTTATGGGAGGCATCGTCCCGGGCGTCCTGACGGGCCTGCTGTTGATGGTTTTCACCTACCTGTATTCCAAGAAACGCGGCTGGAAGGGAGTTGACCAGGAAAGAAGCGCGGCCCTGCTCGTTCGCGCCTTATGGGACGCTAAATGGGCCCTGCTTGTTCCGGTCATCGTCCTCGGCGGCATTTACGGCGGCATCATGACCCCGACGGAAGCAGCCGCGGTCGCCGCTCTGTACGGCCTTGTCGCAGGGCTCTGGATTTATAGGGAACTCAACCTGAGAAGCGTTTTCAATAGCGTTGTCGAGGCCGGCACAGCTTCGGCAGCCATCATCTTCCTCATCGCCCTGGCAACACTGTTCGGCAACATCATGGCCATCGAAGGGGTACCGGAAAAGATGGCCCGCATCATTTTGAGCATCAGCAACGACAAAATCGTCGTGCTGCTGATGATCAATGTGTTCCTGCTCTTTGTCGGCACCTTCATGGAAGCTCTCGCGGCTATCGTCATCCTCACGCCGGTCCTGCTTCCCGTGGTTGAAAAACTGGGAGTGGACCCGGTTCACTTCGGCATCATCATGGTCGTCAACCTCGCCATCGGCTTCATTACGCCGCCCGTCGGGGTCAATCTGTTCGTGGCCAGCGGCATCGGCAAAACCAAGATCGCCGAACTCGGGGTCGCCATCCTGCCCATGCTGGGCCTGATGATCCTGGCGCTGCTCGTCATAACCTATATTCCAGCCGTACCCATGGTTTTTGTTCCGTAACGAGAAAAATACGGAAAAAGAGGCGTCATTGATACATCGAAGATAACTTCATAACATTCCCGGGCCCTCGCCAGACATCCTTGCGAGGGCCCCTCTCCAGCCCGGCTCACTTCAAGCCACAGCAAAAACCCGCGCAAACGAGCCCGTGAAGGAGTTATTTTGCCCGGATTTGCCCACCCCGTACCCGAAAACAACCAAAGTGCCCGAGTACGGGCAATCACCACTCCCGCCACAGAGTCTCTCCAACGACAAAAATGTCCCGTAGTCTGAGCACATAAAGACTTCCTCTCACCAGGGTACGCCTTGGAACGCTCTTTGCTCAGGGTCCCGCAAGATGGTAACTACAGGAATCATCTTTTTCGAACTCGTTAATTTTCCAGAATAATTACATGACAACTTCAACGGAGGCAGACATGCAGATCGGATTCATCGGAGTAGGACTGATGGGAGGCCCCCTGGCCCGCAACCTGATTCGCGCCGGAAAGGATGTGCTCGTGTTCGACCTGAGCGAAGAAGCCGTAAAACGCACCCTCGCCGTCGGCACCACCGGCAAGGCCGCCGCTACCGTGGCGGACGTGGCCTCCTGCGACATCGTCTTCACCAGCCTGCCTCTGCCGCAGCATATCAAGGGCGTCGTCCTGGGTGAAACAGGACTGTATGCCCAGATGCGCAAAGGCGCGCTGCATATTGAACTCTCTACCATCGATCCGGGTTCGTCCAACGAGATGCGGACCGCTGCTGATAAAGCGGGATTGGGCTACCTGCAGTGCACCCTGGGCAAGACCCCGGCCCATGCGGAAAAGGCCGAAGAGCCCATGTTCATCGGTGGCGACAAGGCCCAGTATGACGCCAACGAAGATTTGTTCAAAATCATCGGCATCCCATTCTATGTAGGCACAGTCGACGCGTCCTGCGCCGTCAAGCTCATCTCCAACATGATCGGGATGACCAACCTCGCTGTGCTCGCCGAAGGCATCAAGGTCGGCGACAAGGCCGGCTTGGACAGGACCCTGCTGCTCGAACTTTTGGCCGACACCGGTGCCCGTAGCTTCCAGATGGATGTACGCGGTCCGTGGATCGCGGCCGATGATTACAACCCGCGCTTCGGGCTGGACCTAGCGCTGAAGGACGTACGTCTGGGGCTGGAGATGGCCCGCGCCTGGGATCTTGATCTCAAGGCCATGGAAGCCGCCCTGGTCTACTACAAAAACGCCAGCAGCGAAGGCTACGGCAAGGAAGACTGCAACGCGGTCGCCAAAGTCGTCGGCAAATAACCGTTCTTTCTCAAGTTCGAAGGTTTTCGCGATAACGCGGTGAGAAACGCCTTGCTATGAGTCCCGGGGAAAACGGACAAATCCGCTACCCCTATCCTTCAGATTCGGTGAATGCCCTGCATGGATTTCCCGTGCAGGCGGAGATATAACCTAGCCAAAGATCAGAGGAGAGACCGCATGAGACGAGTTCTGTACGCCATCACGGCCCTTGTTTTTCTGTTCAGCGTAACGACGGCTTCCGCCGCCGATTACAAAAAAATGACCATCAGGGCTGCCACGGCCAACCCCGAAGGCAGCCTGCACACCACGGCGATCAACAAGTTCAAGGAGATTGTTGAAAAGGAATCTGGAGGACAGATCACGGTCCAGACCTTCTTCGGCGGCTCCATGGGCGATGAGCAGTCCAATGTCCGCCAGCTGCGCAGCCAGGAAATCCACTTGGCCGTTCTGGCCGTGGGCAACCTGACCCCCTTCGCCTCCCAGGCCAACATCTTCTACCTGCCCTACATGTTTCCCAAGATCGACTCGGCCTACACGCTGCTGGGACATGACGACTTCGCCGCCAAGGTCGCCGACAAGGTCGTTGAACAGAGCGGCACCCGGCCCCTGTCCTGGCTGATCGGCGGCTACCGTCACATAACCAACTCCGAAAAGCCTATCGCCAAAATCGACGACCTGCAGGGCCTCAAGATCCGCGTCCCCCCCGTTGCCGTGCAGCTTGAAGCCTTCAAGTCCTGGGGCGTCGAACCCCACCCCCTGGCCTGGTCCGAAACCTTCAACGCCCTGCAGCAGGGTGTCATCGATGGCCAGGAAAACCCGCACACCGTCAACCGCGACCAGAAGTTCTGGGAAGTCCAGAAACACATCACCGAACTGCACTACATGCTGTGGGTTGGCCCCATGCTGGTCAGCGAATCCTGGTACGCCAAGCTTGACGCCGACACCAAGGCTCTCGTGAACAAGGCCGCCAAGGAAGCCGCACAGTACGAATGGAAATGGGCCGCAGAACAGGATGCCGTGGCCAAGCAGCAGTGCATCGACAAGGGCATGGTGGTCACGGAGCTGACGGATGAGCCCTTATGGCAGGAAAAAGCCCGCACCGTATGGCCCCAGTTCGAGGAGCAGGTCGGTGGCAAGGCCATGATCGATGAAGCCCTCTCCCTCATGAAATAAACGAAACACTGCAGGAGGCTGGCAATCATGTCGATTCAGGCGACGTCTATCATTCGCAAGCTGTACGATAATTTCGAGGAAATCCTGAGCGTGGTGTGCGTCGGCGTCATGGTTGCCTGCCTCATGCTTCAGGTCGGAGCCCGCTGGTTAGGCGGGCACGGCCTACCATGGACGGAGGAGCTCAGCCGCTTTGCCTTTCTGTGGGCCGTATTTTCCGCGGCGGCCCTCGTGGCCAAGCACGGCTCACATGTCCGCATCACCGCCCAGTATCTGCTCATGCCGCCGAAATACCGGCTGGGCTTCCGGATGCTCACCGACACCATCTGGATAATCTTCAACTTCTACATCGCCTGGACAAGCTGGCAGGTCGTCAGCAGCGGGTTGGAATTCCCGGAGCTTTCGCCCACCCTGAAAATTGTCAGAGGCTATGTCGAAATGATCATCCCGTTCGGCTTCGTGCTCATGAGTTGGCGAATAGTGGAAAACTACGTCATCAGGTTCAGAAGCGGGACCCTGCTCGAACTTGTGCAGGAAGAATTTGAAAAGGGGGAAAAATAATGGAACTCTCCGTCTTACAAATGGTCCTGATCACCCTGGGCGTATTCTTCCTGCTCGGTATGCCGGTCTTCATGAGTCTGGCCATCTCGGCCGTCGTCGCCCTGACCTTTGGCGGATACCTCCCCATGTCCGTCATCCATAACTCGATTTTCGACGGACTGAACATCTTTCCGCTCCTGGCCATCCCCTGCTTCGTTATCGCCGGCACCCTCATGGAGTACGGCAACATCACGAACCAGATAGTGGAAGTGGTCAAGCAGCTTGTCGGCCGCATGCACGGCGGCCTGGGAATCACCACCATTCTGGCCTGCACCTTCTTTGCGGCCATCTCGGGCTCGGGCCCGGGCACCGTGGCCGCTGTAGGGACCATCCTGATCCCGGCCATGGTCCGCAGCGGTTACAGCAAGGATTACGCGGCGTCCGTGTCTTCTTCCGGCGGCACAATCGGGCTGCTCATCCCGCCGAGCAACCCCATGATCATCTATTCCATCCTGGGCAACGTATCCGTCACGGCCATGTTCACCGCCGGCTTCATCCCCGGTTTCATGGTTGGTCTGGTCATGTGCCTCACGGCCTGGACCGTGGCGAGAAGGAAAGGGTTTCGCGGCGACGAAAACACCCCGCCGTTCAACCTGATCAATTTTCTGAAGACTCTCTGGAAAAGCTTTTTCTCCCTGCTGACCCCCTTCGTCATCCTGGGGTCCATCTATTCAGGGCTGTGCACCCCCGTCGAAGCGGCCGTCCTGGCCATCGCCTACGCCCTCTTCGTCGGCATCGTCATCAATCGCGCCCTGCGGCCCGTACATATTTACAAGGCCTTGCTGGAAGGCGCACTGCTCTGCGGAGCCGTGCTGCTCATCGTCGGCACGTCGACCCTGTTCGGCAAGATCCTGACCTTCGAGGAAGCCCCCCAGCGTCTGGCCACGGCCGTCATGAGCATATCCCAGGACCCCAAGATCGTGCTGCTGCTCATCATCGGCGTACTGATCATCCTCGGCATGTTCATGGAGACCCTTTCCACCATCATCATCCTGGTGCCGGTCCTCATGCCCATGCTGCACGTAGTCGGCATCGATCCCATCCACTTCGGCATCATCCTGGTGGTGACCAACGAAATGGCCCTGCTCACGCCGCCTCTGGGGGTCAACCTGTTCGTGGCGTCGCGATTGGCGAACATCTCGGTGGAGCGCATCTCTGTCGGCGTGCTCCCCTTCCTCGCCGCGCTTCTGGTCTGTATCCTGATCCTGACATTCTTCCCTGAAATATCCACCTGGCTGCCGTACACACTGGGTATGGGACAATAAACAGATACTTCCGGCGACGGGCATTCCGTCGTCGGAAATTGACTACATAAAATTCCAAGGAGAGCGAAAATGCCGTATGGTTATAACGGAAAAATCTTGGTGGTTGACCTGACTGCGGGCACGTGGTCCGTGGATGAACACGACGAAAGCTGGTACCGCACCTACTGGGGCGGCGGTTCCCTGGCCAGCTGGTACATGCACAAGTTCATTCCGACGAAGACCGATCCCCTCGGTCCGGAAAACGTTCTGATTTTTGCGGCCTCGGTGCTCTGTGGCTGCGGCATGTCGGGCTTCAACCGCTACACGGTGGCGGCCATGAGTCCCCTGACGGGCGGCTTTGGCGAATCCGAAGCCGCCGGATATTTCGGCCCGGAGATGAAGCACGCAGGCTTCGACGCTGTTGTCTTCAAGGGTAAATCCCCCAAGCCCGTCTATCTTTGGATCAACAAGGGCCAGGTCGAACTGCGCCCCGCAGGTCCGCTTTGGGGCATGGAGAACGCACCTTTCCTGGACGCCGTCCGTGAAGAACTGGGCGACAAAAAGATCCGCATCGCCTCCATCGGCCCCGCCGGCGAGAAGATGAGCCGCCTGGCCTGCATCATCAACGAACTGGCCCACGCCAACGGCCGCAGCGGCATGGGCGCGGTCATGGGCTCCAAGAATTTGAAAGCCGTCATCGTGCGCGGCGAGGAAGGCAGCATCGAACTCGCCAACCCCGAGGCCTTCAAGGAACTCAATCTGTTCCACCGCAAGCGCATCGGCGAGCACATGCCAAACGTCGGCATGCGCAAGTTCGGCACGGTGCAGCACATGATGGCCCAGCAGAACTCCGGCATCCTGCCTACGCGCAACTGGAAGGACTGCCAGTTCGAAGACGCGGCCAAGCTCGGTTGGGAAGGCTACGAGAAGGTCTTTGACGGCAACCACACCTGCTACAAATGCACCGTGGCCTGCAAGCGCAAGGTCAACAATATCGCCGAAAAGCGCTACGGCGGACCCGAATACGAAACCCTGGCCGCCCTTGGTTCCATGTGCGGTGTTGGTGATCTGGACGCCGTGTGTCGCGGTCACGAGATCTGCAACGCCATGGGCATCGATACCGTCGGAGCAGGCGCGGCAGTGGCCTTTGCCATGGAGCTCGCCGAAAAGGGCATCCTCACCCCTCAGGACATGGGCGGACGACTGATCACGTTTGGAGACGGCGCGGGTATGCTTGAACTTTTGGACAAGATCGCTCGTCGTGAAGGAATTGGCGATGTCCTCGCCGATGGCGTCAAGCGCGCGGCCGAGAGCATCGGCAAGGACTCCGAGGAATACGCCTTCCACGTCAAGGGCCAGGAACCGGCCTTTCATGACCCGCGCGGCAAGACCGGCGTCGGCCTGGGCTTTGCGCTATCCCCCACTGGTGCGGACCATATCGAGGCCCCGCATGAAGTTCCTTTCCAGGGCGAGGGCGTGAAGCTCGTCAACCCGCTTGGCATCATCGTGGCCCCCAAGGCTCTGGACAACGGCCCAGACAAGGTGCGCTACTTCATCGCGGGTGAAAAGACCTGGGCCATGAACAACACGCTCGGCATCTGCAACTTCGTGGTCGCGCCCCTCTTCGCCCTGAGCTACGCCAAGCTGTGCGAAGTCATTGAAGCGGTGACGGGCTGGTCGACCAGCATGCACGAGCTCATGCTCGTCGCGGAACGCTCCATGGTCCTGGCCCGCATGTTCAACACACGGGAAGGCATGGACAGCAAGGACGACACATTGTTCCGCCGCATGTACGAACCTCTCCCGGATGGCCCTCTCAAGGGCACGACCATCGATCCGAAGGAATTCCAGAACATGCTCCACATGTACTATACCATGATGAACTGGAATGAAAAAGGCATCCCGCGTGAAGGGGCTCTCTACAATCTGAGCCTGGAATGGCTGAATTAGCCAAACAGATGGACGAACGCATGCGCATCAGTCTGACCCTGGAGGCCATCCTCGCCAAATACGCGCCGGAAAACCCGAAGGCATACGAAATTCCCGGTCCCCTGACGGTGGAGGAACTCATCCTCCACCTGGGGATTCCCGAGGATCTCGTCATGTTTGTCATCGTCAACGGACAGATGGCGCCCCTTGCGACACAGCTGCAGGACAATGCGTCCGTCTCCCTGTGTCCTTACATATGCGGAGGCTAGCATCATGAACATCAAGCTCAAATACGGGTCCGAATACAGGGTTCTTGAACTGCCCGACGACTCCGACGTCACGATTATGAAGCCCCGGGACATGCCGGTCCTTGAGGATCTTGGCCGCGCCCTCGACGAAGCCCTGGATCATCCCATCGACACTCCGCCGCTGGAAGGCAGAGCCAGGCCGGAAAGCATCGCCATCGCCGTGCCCGACGAGACCAGGCCGGCGCCCCTGAAGGTCCTCCTGCCCGTCCTGCTGGACCGTCTGTTCCGCATCTGGCCGGACCTTGATCCGGCCAGCGTGCGCATCGTTGTCGGCGGCGGCCTGCACCCGGCGCCCGACGAAGCCCAACTGGCGCGCATTCTGCCCGAGAATCTGCGCGGCTGCACAGTCGTGTCCCACGATGCCTTGGCCTCGCCCATGACCAATTTCGGCGTCACCAGCCGCGGCACCCCCGTGGAGATCAACGCCGCCTACGGCGAGGCAGAGCTCAAACTCGTCATCGGCATGATCGATCCCCACCAGTTCCAAGGGATGACAGGCGGGGCCAAGGGCGTGGCCATCGGCTGCGCCTCCGCAGCCTTGATCCAGAACAACCACAGCCTCATGTCGAGCCCCGAAGCCCGGGTAGGCAACATCCTGGACAATCCCACCCGCCTGGACATCAACGAAGCCGGCCAGATGATCGGTATCGACATGGCCATCAACGTCAGCCTCAACCCGGCCAAGCAGGCCGTGGCCCTGCTGGCTGGCGAACCCGTGGCGGTCCTGAAGGCCGGGGCGGCCTTTTCCGAAAAGGTCTACGGACTGCCCCTGGAAAAGCCCTTCGACATCGTCATCGCTTCCTGCGGCGGCGCCCCCAAGGACATCTGCCTCTATCAGGCCCAGAAGGGCCTCAACCTGGCCTCCCAGTGCGCGGTCGAAGGGGGGAAGATCCTGCTCCTGGCCGCGTGTCCCCAAGGCGTCGGCGACGATCACTACCAGAACTACGTTCGGCAGTTCGCCAGCCCCGAAGAGCAGATGCGGGAATTCGAGGAGCGGGGCTTCCGCATGGGCGCGCACAAGGCCTTCCTGTTCAGCAGGACCCTGACGCGCTTCACGGTGGTGGTGGACTCGAAGATGGACGCCGGGGAACTGGCCGAATGCCACCTGAAGAAGGACGACGCCCAGCAGACCCTGGACCGCTGGCTCAAAGACGTTTCTCCCGGCGCGAAGCTGCGCATCGCCGTGATCCCCAACGCCAACACGACCTATTTCTTCAGGGCCGCGCCATGAGCGGCGACGACACCCTTACCCCTCTCCCGGACCATATCTTCATTGACAGGGCGGCCCAATCGGGCCGCACCATCCAGCAGGAAGTCTCCAGAGGCATAGAAGGCGGCGAGATGCCCATCCGCTACCAGCGCAACGCCGCGACCATCAGTCCCATGGAACAGGCCAAGCTGGCGCGCTCCCGGATTCTCCTCGTGGGCTGCGGGGGCCTTGGCGGACACGTGCTGGAATTTCTCGTCCGGGCCGGAGTGGGCACCATCCTGGTCTGCGACCCGGATCGGTTCGACCTCACCAACGCCAACCGGCAGATACTGGCATCCTCGAACAACATAGGGCGGATAAAGGTCGAAGTCGCCTCGGAACGCGCCGGAAGGATAAATCCCCTGGTCAGGGTTATGCCTCTGGCCACGGATTTCCGAAATGAAAAATCCCTGGCCGCAGACCTTGTAGTCGATTGTCTCGGCGGGGCGGAATGCCGCAGGGACTTGCAGCGCATGGCCGCAGAAGGGAAAATGCCGCTCGTTTCGGCCGGGATTTCAGGCTGGACAGCTCTCGTCAGCACGACATGGCCTGGCGAGACGGGACTGGCGGAATTCATGAACGAAAAACAGGCGGGCAGCGAACTCATCCAGGGCGTTCCGAGCCCGGTAGCCGGTTTCGCAGCGTCCCTTCAGGCCACGGAAGTTGTGCGAATTCTGACTGGCCACATTCCGGCGCTGCGAGGCAGCCTCCTGTTGGCCGACCTGGCCGAAATGCGTTTTTCATCCATCAGTCTGCAGACAGGACTGGATTTCTCGATCTGAGCCAGAGTTCAGGCCATCCCGGGCGGCGCCCCCCCCCCCTTAAACGATCACATCACCGCGCCCCGTTTTTCGACACTGAAGCATCTATTTCCAGCTTGACCATTCGTCTCTGCAGAGTCGAACGCGACAGGCCAAGCATCTTTGCCGCGCCTTTGGGTCCGGAAATGACACCACCGGAGCGGGACAGGGCATCAATGATATGCTGCCGCTCCACCTCCTCCAGACTGCAGGTCGAGGAGGGCTTCGACGGTGCCGGAAGAGACTCGGCCGACGGCTGCGGATAGGCCAACTCGTCCGTACGCAGGGCCTCCTGGATATCTTGGCGGCTCAGTTTTCCGGAAATCCCCTGTTTTATGAGCAAAGCACTGATGACATTTCGCAATTCGCGGGCATTGCCCGGCCAGCAATGCGTCTGGAGTTGGTGTAGAAGATCCTGGGACAGCTGTATTTGCGGCAGAGAGTACTGCGCACAGAGTTGCGTGACAAAATAGCTCGACAGCGCGGGGATGTCTTCGACCCTGTCGCGCAGAGGCGGAATCTGGAGCGTGCAGGACGACAGCCTGTAGTAAAAGTCACTGCGCACCTTCCCTTGGCCGACGGCCTTGCGCATCTCGACGTTGGTAGCAGCGATAAGCCGGGCATCGACGGAAAACGAGACGCTTTCACCCACACGCTCGAAACAGCTGTCATCCAGGACATGCAGCAACTTGCTCTGCATTTCCTGGTTGAGTTCGGCGATCTCATCCAGGAACAGTGTCCCCTGATGGGCCAGTTCGAAACGACCAACGCGTTTTGTCGCGGCCCCGGTGAACGCCCCCTTGGCATGACCGAAGAGTTCACTCTCAAAAAGCGTCGAAGCCATGGCCGGACAGTTGACTTTCACAAACTGCTTATTGCGGCGCTGGCTGCGGCAATGGATGTAATGGGCCAGGCGCGACTTGCCCGTCCCCGTCTCTCCGAGGATAAGCACTGGAATATCCAGCACAGCCACGGCGTGAACACTGGCCATGAAACGACGCATGGACTGGCTTTCGAAAAAGAACGTCTCGCTCTCACCCGTTTCGCCGGTGTACGGAACCTGGTTCAGGCTGGCGCCCTGATCAATATGCTCCATGGCCAGAAGCGCCCCCAGGCCCACCGCCACCAAGGGGGAAAGCTCCAGCAGAAATTCCATTATCTCATAGAGGTTGTCCGGTTTCCGTCGGAAGGAGCAGTGCAGGGTGCCGATGATCTTGTCGTTAAGTATAAGTGGAAAGGCCATGGTCGTGGTCAGACCCGCCTCGGCCATGGGATGGAGCATGGATTCCGCGAAATGCTGCGAAACGTCCGTGATGACGACGGGCTTGCGCGACTGGATGACATGCCCGGCGACAGTGGTCTTTTCGGCCTTGCGGATGGGGGAAAGGGAATTGATGACCGCGCCCTCAGCAGCGGTGAAGTAACTGAGCAGCTCACTATTGGGATCATAGAGATTGATACAAAGCCGGTCGAAGCTGAACTGCTGACGCAGAAGGCGTGACAGGTTCTGCAGAAACAAACTTCGCGACGAAACTTTGCCCAGGGAGGAGACAAGCTCGCGGCCCAGCGCCTGCGCATAAAGCATGCGCGATGCGTGCGTCTTGAAATTTTTGGTGGAATCCATGCGTCTAGCCCCCTCTCTGAAATAAAGTGATTCAGGTGCCCGCCATTTGCCCGAATCCGGGCAAACTGTCCAGCACTGCGCACATCGGCATTGACAGAAGATGTTTCCCTTCAAAAAAATTCTTTAATTTCGGGATGTTATTTTTTTTTCTGTAGATTTTATTTTTGGAATGCTCCTTGCTAATAATTCTTTAGAACGCATCAAAATTATGTGCAGATGATGCAGATAGATTATAAATAACTTTATACCACTCGATATTTGCAACTAAAATATATCTTACATTGTTATTATAAGCTCATATATTTTATGAATTAATAACAAATCAAGAATTGCAAACATTGAGACAGAATTGAGGCAGATCGAGGCCGTTATTTCGGTATGATACAGTAAACTATATTTGCGTATCCCTCGATTCTACAATTTAACCGTTTTAGGAGGCGTACATGGCTATCGATTTTTTGGTACACGAAGCCGCGGATGGCGTTGGCGTAGTGGTCGTTGAAGGCTTGAAAGCCGGTCAGGAAATCACTGGTTGGGTCATGAAAGAAGACCAGACCGTCAAAATCAAAATCCTCAACGATATTCCGATTGGACACAAGGTTGCCCTGAAGGATTTCGCAACCAGCGACACCGTCATCAAATACAACACCGACATCGGCAAGGTAGTGGCCCCCATCAAGAAAGGCGAACACTTGCACGTCCACAACGTTAAAACCAAGAGGTGGTAATCCATGCAGACCAAATTTTTCGGATATCGTCGTGAAAATGGCCGTGTCGGCATTCGCAACCATGTCGTCATCCTCCCTCTGGATGACCTGTCCAATGCGGCCTGCGAAGCCGTAGCCAACAACATAAAGGGCGTATTGGCCATTCCTCATGCCTATGGCCGTCTGCAGTTCGGTAAAGACCTCGACCTGCACTTCCGCACCCTGATCGGCGCTGGCTGCAACCCCAACGTCGCCGCAGTCGTGGTCATCGGCATCGAACCTCAGTGGACGAACAAGATCGTCGAGGGCATCGCCTCCACCGGCAAGCCTGTTTTCGGTTTCTCCATCGAGCAGAACGGCGACCTCAACACTATTGCCGCCGCCTCCCGCAAGGCCAAGGAACTCCTGCAGTGGGCCACCGAACTGCAGCGCACCGAGTGCGACGTGAAGGAACTCGTGGTCTCCACCAAGTGCGGCGAGTCCGACACCACCTCCGGCATCGCCACCAACCCCACCGTCGGCAACGCCTACGATAAGCTGTACGAGCAGGGTTCCACTCTGATTTTCGGTGAGACCACCGAACTGACCGGCGGCGAGCACCTCGTGCTCGAGCGCTGTATCAACGACGAAGTCCGCGCTGATTTCCAGAGATACTTCGACCGTTACGCAAAGGTCATCGACGACCACAAGACCAGCGACCTTTCCGACTCCCAGCCCACCAAGGGCAACATCGAGGGCGGCCTGACCACCATCGAGGAAAAGGCTCTGGGCAACATCCAGAAGATCGGCCGCAAGGCCCCCGTCGTCGGCTGCCTGGACCTGGCCGAAGCCCCGACCAGCAATGGTCTGTGGTTCATGGACTCCTCCTCCGCCGCTGCCGAAATGGTCACCCTGTGCGCCGCTGCCGGTGCCGTGGTCCACTTCTTCCCCACCGGCCAGGGCAACATTATCGGCAACCCGCTCCTGCCCGTCATCAAGCTCTGCTCCAACCCCCGCACCCTGCGGACCATGGAAGAGCACTTCGACGTGGACGTCTCCGGCCTGGTGCGCCGCGAGATCAACATGGACGAGGCCGGTGACAAGCTCCTGGAAATGATGATCAGCACCTGCAACGGCCGCCTGACCGCCGCCGAAGCGCTGGGCCATCGCGAATTCATCATGACCCGCTTGTACGAAAGCGCATAACCTCCTTGAATTCCCCCCTCTCCCGACACATACAGGGAGAGGGGGGAACCTTTTTTGACTCCAATGACAACAACATATCTCATAGTAAATTAGAATGAGAATGATTTATATGTTCTGGAAAAATTCAGTACAAAAGCTACAGGCAAAAAAGATTTTTCCGTATTTGCCGGTAATTATAAAATCTAACGCCTGACGCAGGCATATGCACATTTAATTTGCACAAAAAAAATATTTGTACTGACTTTTTCTATTATCACATATTCATAAGAAGTGCTTCGCATATCGCGATCACATTAATAATGAAAAGGAGTTGGTATGAAATTGCGCAAAAGCATGTGTCTTTTTTTGATGGCGCTCTTTATCTGTCTTGCTGCATCCGGCAACGTTTTCGCCAAATATCCAGACAAAGCGATCAACATGATCATTGCCTTCACGGCTGGCGGCTCAAGCGACGTACAGGCCCGGATCATGCAAAAGTATTGGAACAAATACTCTGATCAGCAATGGGTGTTCGTCTACAAACCCGGTGCCGGCGGAGCCATCGGTTTCGGCGAAATCGCAATGTCCAAGGCTGATGGCTACACCATCGGCGGCATCAACGTCCCCCACCTCGTACTCCAGCCCCTAGTCCAGAAAGCCCAATTTTCCACCGACGATTTCGCCTACATCTGCCAGGTGGTCAACGACCCCCAGGCCGTGGCCGTGCGCAATGACAGCAAGCTCAAATCCGTCAAGGATGTCTTCGAGTTCGCCAAGGCCAACCCAGGCAAGCTCAAAGTCGGCCTTGTCGGCCCCAACAGCGGTCATCACCTCATGTTTCTTGACGTGAAGGGCAAGTTCGACTTCCCGGTCACGGAAGTATTCTACAAAGGCGCTGCAGATCAGAACGCCGCGCTCCTTGGCGGCGAGATCGACGTCATGTTCGGCAACCTGAACGACGTCATGCGCAGCCTCGAAGAGATGACCGTGCTGGGCCTCGCCGCTGAAAAACGCAACGCGTTCCTGCCCGATGTCCCGACCCTGCGTGAAGAGGGCTATGACGTGGTGTCCGACATCCGTCGCGCTTTTGTCGCCCCCAAGGCCATCGACAAGGCGCAGCTCGACTTCCTGCGCGAGACATTCAAGAAAATCTGTGAAGACCCCGAATATCTGGCCGACATGAAAACCGCGGGTCAGCCCACGGAATACATGGATGGCGATGCATTTGCCGTCTACATCAAGCAACAGAGCGAGCTTGCCAAGGCTGCCCTTGAAAAGGCCGGCCTGCTAAAATAGTCCCCCTTCACCTATCGGGGAGGTCTCCCCTCCCCGATACTCTAAGGAGCATCGGATGATGGAATTCATTTGGCCCGCCATCGGGCACCTTTTCGAACCGCTCAATATTTTCCTCATGATCGTCGGGCTTACAGGCGGGATCATCGTCGGAGCCCTGCCGGGCCTGACTGCCACCATGGGCGTGGCCCTCATGGTCCCTGCCACCTTCGCCATGGACGCCACCAGCGGCCTGATCATGCTGGGTGCCATATATGTGGGTGCCATATATGGCGGATCCAATTCCGCCGTTCTCATATGCACTCCGGGCACACCCTCCTCCGTCGCCACGACTTTCGACGGATGGCCTCTTTGCAAGTCAGGACACGCCGACATCGGACTCTTCACCTCTCTGCTGTCATCCTCCTTTGGCGGAATTGTCGGGACTGTCATGCTGCTGTTCCTGGCCGCCCCCCTCGCCCGCTTCGCACTCAAGTTCGGCGGGCCCGAAAATTTCTGGCTTTGCATTTTCGGCTTATCGACCATTGCGGTCATGTCGTCGGGCAACATGGTCAAAGGGCTCCTGGGCGGCGCGCTGGGCCTTCTTGTTTCCACCGTGGGCATCGATCCCAACGTAGGTGTTCCCCGCTTTACATTCGGATACTACCCATTAGTGCAAGGAATAGAGGTCATCCCGGCCATGATCGGGCTGTTTTCGTTTTCGCAGGTTCTTTACCTGGTCGGTAGTCACAAACCGTTCCTTGCCGATTATGTGCCGACTCCCGGCGCACTCAAAAAAGTTTTCCACGCATTGACCTCAAGATGCAAAGTCATTCTCATGCGCTCCTCAATCATCGGGGGGCTGGTTGGCATGCTGCCTGGTGCCGGTGGGGAAATCGCATCCATCATCGCCTATAATGAATCCAAGCGCTGGGATAAACACCCGGAGCGCTACGGAACCGGCGTTGTCGAGGGCCTCGCGGCCAGTGAAAGCGCCAACAATGCCGTCATCGGCGGCGCGCTCATTCCAATGCTGACCCTTGGCATTCCCGGCAGCGCCGTGGCGGCGGTCATCCTTGGCGCGCTTCTGGCCAAAGGCATCCAGCCCGGATTCAAGGTCTTCACTGCCACAGGCGACCTTGCCTACACCTTCATCATGTCGCAGTTCGCCGTGAACCTGCTCATGATCCCGGTCGGACTCGTTCTGGCCCGAATCATGACAAAACTGCTCAGCATCCGCCTGACCTTCGTCGCCATCGGCATCGTGGTCCTGTCCGTCATCGGTGCCTATGCCATCCGCAACAGCATGCTCGACGTCTGGATTGTCATCGCTTTCGGCTTCATCGGTTACTTCTCGAACCTTGTGGGCCTGGATACCGGAGCCATGGCTCTGGGCATCATTCTTGGCCCCATGATCGAGGAAAACCTCGGCAGATGCGTGCATCTTTCAAAGGCTTCCGGCGGTTCCGTGATCAAGGTATTTTTCGAGAGTCCCATCGCCGTCCTGCTCATGGTCCTCACGGCGCTCTCACTGCTCACGCCGCTTTTTCTCGACTGGAAACGCAAACGCCTGGACGCCAAATGCGCATGCGCACCAACATCCTTGAAGGAGGGTCCCCCCCATGCGTAGCCGTACTTCCGATATCGCCGCCGGACTGGCCACTCTTGCAGTTGCCGGCATCTTCCAGGCTCAATGCGGGGACCTTGAGGGCGTAAGCCTGCTTTTCCCCCGGATGCTCATCATCTTCATGACCATTGGAGGCGTGTACATTTTCGCATCCGGCCTCCTGACCCCCAGGAAGCGTGCTGAAGACGCCCCTTGCGAACTCCCGGCCGAGGAACCGGTGGCAGTGAAGCGCGTGGCCATCATTGCCCTGGCCTCCATATTGTATGTGGGCATCATTCCGCTGCTCGGGTTTTATCCGGCCTCGGTGCTGTTCCTCTTTTGCATGGCCATGATCTTGAGCGACTCAGGCGTCACAACCGCCAGAAAGGCTCTGGCGTCGGCGATTTTTACCGTGATCCTGTGCGTTTCCGTCTGGGTGGGATTCGCACTGTTGCTGGGTGTTCCGACACCGCAAAGCATGTTCTTTTAGCCCTGCGCGCCCTTTTGTTACAACACCCCTGCCACACACGAATTCGAAAGGTGCGTGGCAGGGGTGAATTTGGTCAAAGAAGTCCGCAAAAAATAAAACTCCTGATCGGCACTTGCCATCTAAGCCTCTGAACATACGACTCTACGCTCTTTTCCCGATTTGAAGGACACTCCGCGCGACTTGCCGATTTCAGAGAATGACCGTACGCGACCCTGTATCGCACGGCACTGCCGAACCCAGATTCCGCCCCGAGTTCATGATTACGCTGCCAATTAACGTTTACGGAGAGATATATGTCGCTGACCCCACCCAGCTTTGAAGAAGTCACCCTGGAGATCCAAGGCAAGAAGATCCTGGTCGCCAACCGAGGCATCCCGGCCAGGCGCATTGTCCGATCCATCAAGGAAGTCTTTCAGGCCGTGCCAATGATCACGGCCACCGATGTGGACAAGACTGCCCCCTTTACCGCCGGCGCACAGGAACTCCTGCACCTTGGCGAGAATCATCGTGCATATCTTGATATTGACAAGGTCATCGCCATGGCCAAGGCCCGCGGTGTGGCCGCCATCCACCCAGGCTGGGGCTTTGCATCCGAGGATGACTCCTTTCCGGCCAAATGTGCCGACGCCGGCATCATCTTCATCGGTCCTTCGTCCGAAGCCATGCGTCTGCTGGGCAACAAGGTCCAGGTCCGGGCCCTGGCCCAGAAGATCGGAGTGCCCGTGGTGCCGGGTTCCGAAGGCGCAGTCACCATCGAGGAGGCCAAGCAGGTAGCGGCGCAGATCGGCCTGCCCATCATGCTCAAGGCCGAAGGCGGAGGAGGAGGACGCGGCATCTACGAAGTCTTCAGCGAAGGCCAGCTCACCGACGCCTTCGTCAAGGCCTCGACCCTGGCCCAGGCATCCTTCGGCAATCCACGCCTGTATGTGGAACGCCTGCTGACCTCGATCCGGCACATCGAAATCCAGGTCATTGCCGACAAGTACGGCAATGTCTTCGCCTTTGACGAGCGCGACTGCACGGTGCAACGAAATCATCAGAAGCTGGTCGAAATCACGCCCTCGCCCTGGCCGGGCATGACTGCGGAGCTGCGCGAACAGCTCAAGGAATATTCCCGCCAGCTGGTTCGCGCCGTGGGGTATTATTCCCTGTGCACGGTGGAGTTCCTGGTCGACGCGACGGGCCGGGCCTATTTGATCGAGGTCAACACCCGCCTGCAGGTCGAACATGGCATCACCGAATGCCGCTATGGCATAGACTTGGTCGAGGAGCAGATCGCCGTGGCCTTCGGGGCCAGGCTGCGCCTGACCGACGAGAACTGCACGCCCAAGAGCCACGCCATCCAGGTGCGCGTCAACTGCGAAGATCCCCAGAACAATTTTGCCCCCAACGCCGGCCGCATCACCCGCTACCTTTCTCCGGGTGGTCCCGGCGTGCGCGTGGATTCCTGCGTGTGCAGCGGGTACGAGTTCCCGTCGCAATACGATTCGGCCGCAGCCCTGCTCATCGCCTACGGTCCGCAATGGAACAAGGTGCTGGGGATCATGGAACGAGCCCTCGACGAATACACCATCGGAGGGATCAAGACCACGATCCAGTTTCACCGCCAGATCATTGCCCACCCCAAGTTCCGCGAAGGCGAGTACGACACCAATTTTGTGACGAACGCCCCGGAACTCATGGTCTACATGGACAAGGAATCCGAGGCCGTACGACTGTCCCGTCTGGTGGCCGAGATCTCGGCCCACGGCTACAACCCGCACGTCAAGCTCGGGGACTACCGTACCAGGGAAAGCAAGCGCATGGACCCCTTCAGGCCGTCCTTGCCCGGCGTTGAGCCCGAATACTACCAGTACCCCTACCCGCGCGGGGATCGGGACGCGATCCTGTCGTACGTGCGCGACTCCGGCCACGTCCATTTCACGGACACCACCGCCCGCGATATCACCCAGTCCAACTCAGGCAACCGTTTCCGGCTGGCCGAAGACCGCATCATCGGCCCCTACCTGGACAACTGCGGGTTCTTTTCACTGGAGAACGGCGGCGGGGCGCACTTCCACGTGGCCATGCTGGCCAACATGACCTATCCCTTCTCCGAAGCCAGAGAGTGGAACGAGTTCGCGCCCAAGACCCTGAAGCAGCTGCTCATCCGCTCCACCAACGTGCTCGGATACAAGCCACTGCCCCGCAACATCATGCGCCGCACCGGCAAGATGATCTGCGAGCATTACGATGTCATCCGCTGTTTCGATTTTCTGAACCACATCGATAACATGCGCCCCTTCGCCGAGATGGCCCTGGCTTCCAGCAAGAATATCTGGGAACCGGCCATCTCCCTGTCCTTTGCCAAGGACTTTGACGTGCCGCATTATCTGGGCGTGGTGCGGGAGATCATCGACATGAACGCCGAGATCCTGGGCTGCTCCAGTGACGCTGCGGAAAAAACGTTCATCCTGGGTCTCAAAGACATGGCCGGGTCATGCCCGCCGATCTTCATGACGAACCTGGTCACGGCCATCCGCAATGCCCACCCCGATCTGGTCCTGCACTACCACCGCCACTACACCGACGGCCTCTTCGTTCCCGCCGTGGCAGCGGCAGCCAAGGCCGGTGCGCACATCGTGGACACGGCCATCGGTGCTTCGGTGCGCTGGTACGGCCAGGGCGAGGTGCTCTCCACGGCAGCCTACATCGAAGAACTGGGCCTCAAGACCAATCTGAACAAGGACATGATCCGCACCACCGGCTTCGTGCTCAAACAGATCATGCCCTACTACGACCGCTACACGGCTCCCTACTTCCAAGGCATCGACTACGACGTCATCGAACACGGCATGCCCGGCGGCGCGACCTCCTCCTCTCAGGAAGGGGCCATGAAGCAGGGCTACATCCACCTCTTGCCCTTCATGCTCAAGTTTCTGGCCGGAATCCGCAAGATCGTGCGCTACCACGATGTCACGCCCGGCTCGCAGATCACCTGGAACACGGCGTTCCTGGCCGTGACCGGTGCCTACAAGCGCGGTGGGAGAAGAGGCTTGCGCAAGCTCTTGTCCGTGCTGGACCAGGTGGTCACGCTGCCTGAAGAGGCGCTGACCGACGAGATCAAGACCGAGCGCCTGAAGATTTACCAGGACGCCAATGACGCTTTCAGGAATCTGCTGCTCGGCAAGTTCGGCCGCCTGCCGCTCGGATTCCCGCAGGACTGGGTCTATGAGTCGGCCTTCGGGCCCGAGTACCGGGAGGCCATCGCCCGGCGGACGGAATGTTCCCCGCTGGCGACGCTTTCGGATGTGGACGAAACCAAGGAATTGCAAAGCCTGGCCGAACACATCGGACGCATCCCTACGGAAGAAGAGCTGCTCATGTATCTGAGCCATCCCGGCGACGCCCTGACGACCATCAAGTTCGTGGGTCAATACGGAGACTGCAACCGCCTGCCCCTGCATGTCTGGTTTGAAGGCATGGAAGCCGGGGATGAGATCATGTTCAAGGATTCGACAGGCAAACATCATGTCCTGTCCTTGCAGCACATTTCCCGCCCCGACGACATGGGCATGAGTCTGGTCTCCTATACACTGGATTCCGAATCCTTCACCCAGCAGATCAAGGTGGCCGATGCCACGGGCAAGAACGAGAACGCGACGGAGATGGCCGACCAGAACGACCCCTATCAGGTCGGCTCGCCTTCCAGCGGGGATTTGTGGGTCATGCTCGTCAAACCGGGCGACATGGTCAAAAAAGGCGAGGAACTGTTCAACATCTCCATCATGAAACAGGAAAAGTCGATCTTGGCCCCTGTGGATGGCATGGTGGAACGCGTCCTCAAATTCGCCGACTATCAGGAAGACAAGATCATGGTGCCGGTCAAGGAAGGGGAATTGCTGGTCGTGCTTGTGCCGGCGCCCCGTAAATGTCCGACCTGCGCGGCTCCCGTGACCAGGGAGGAGTTCAAGTTCTGCACCTCCTGCGGCCAGAAGGTATAAACGCAAAAGGGGAGTGGAAAAGCGTCGTCAGGACGCTCTTTTTGCTCCCCTTTTTTTTGCGACCGCACAGTCTGAAGATTTTGCGGACGCGACTCCATCATAGGAATTGAATCATGCCGTCCCCGAAAAGCCCAACGCGCATTGAAGAGCTGGTTGATCTTGACGCGACCCTGGCGGCAGCCTTCGAAGCCGCAGGCGAGGCCTGCGCGATCCTCGTCCAGGGGCAGAGCCAACTCACCGAATGCATGGTCAAGACCAAAAGTCCGGGCGATGTGACCACAATCATCGATCGCCGGGCCGAAGACGCCATCCGCGATCGCTTGCAGGCCAGGTTCCCCGAGTTCGCCTTCACCGGCGAAGAAGGCGGCACCAGCGGCCAGTCCCGCTGCCGCTGGATCGTCGATCCTCTCGACGGGACCATGAACTTCGTACACGGTTTTCCCTTCTATGCCGTCTCCCTTGCCCTCACCGTGGACGACAGGATCGTCCTGGGCGTTGTCGCCGACCCGGTTCGCGACGAGACCTTTCACGCCCTGCTCGGGCGCGGAGCCTTTCTAAACGGCAAACCCATCCATGTTTCAGCCACCAAAGAACTGGAAAAGGCTTTGGTCGGCACGGTGGTCCCTCCGCCACGCTGGCCGGGGCATGATGCATACCTGCAACGATTCTGCCGCATCTCCAGAAAGGCGGCAGGCATCCGGCGTGCGGGCGCAGCGGCCCTGGACCTGGCCTATGTCGCGGCGGGCCGATTGGACGCCTTCTTTGTCGAAAGCCTGAAGGCATGGGACATCGCGGCAGGGATGCTCCTGGTCACCGAAGCCGGGGGCAGTACCGCGGACATTTTCGAAGAAGGCTCACCGCTCGTATCCAATCGCCTCGCCGCCGCAAACGGACATCTCCTGCCGGCATTGCTTGGCGAACTGGCGGATCGAATCTGAGCACAGAAAATCAGACTTTTTTTATCTGCTTATCCTGTTTTTCCTTTTTCTTTTCCGCGTTTTTGCTTTCTTTCTGCTTCTGCATCTTGTTCTTGTCTTTTTTTCCGCCCTTGTCGCCCATGATCCGCTCCCGGGTATGAAAGATCACATTCACTCAAAGACTCCAGATTTAATGCCGCTGCCAAGGCGTTAGAAAATCGGAGCAGCCACAGTTAAAATACAGATTCAAATAACACGTCGGAATTCAAGCGGCAATATATTCATAATATTCCGAAATATTGATATTCTGAACCTGCTTTCCGCCTCATTCGCCATTTGCCCCGCAGAGTGGACACTCTCGCCGGAACTGACTAGAGAATGGCTTGCGAACGCGTTCAAATCAGCATCCCATTTTTCGGACTTCATCCAATCTCCGGACATCCCGGTTCGCCCACACACATTTTTCATCACCCACCTTTGAAGGAATATTATGTCATTTGATCAACTTGGCCTGCGGGTCGAACTGCTGAAAGCCGCCAAGAACAAAGGCTACGACACCCCCACCGCCATCCAGGCCCAGGCCATACCCGTCATCATCTCCGGACGGGACGTCCTGGCCCGCGCACAGACCGGAACGGGCAAAACTGACGCCTTCGGCCTGCCCATCGTCCAGATTCTGGGTCAGGCACGCGGCAACGGCCATCACCCCCGCGCCCTGATCCTCACCCCCACGCGGGAACTGGCCTTGCAGGTCGGCGAAAGCATCAAAGGCTACGCCCGCAAGGTCTCCCTGCGCTGCACCGTGGCCTTTGGCGGAGTGCGCATCGAACCCCAGATCGCGCGACTGCAACGCGGCATCGACATTCTGGTGGCCACCCCCGGACGCCTGCTTGACCTCGCAAACCAGGAACACCTGAACCTTGCGTCCATCGAATTCCTGGTCTTTGACGAGGCCGACAGGATGCTCGACCTCGGATTCAGCGGCGAGATCAACGCCATCGTGGACCTCCTGCCCACCGATCGCAGGACCATGCTCTTCTCGGCCACCTACACGCCGCAAATCAAGGCGCTTGCCGCGAAGATGCTAAAAAATCCCGAGTATATAGAGATTACACCGGACACCACTGCGGCCGAAGCGGTCGTGCAGAAGGTGCACATGGTGAACAAGGACAACAAGCTGCCCTTGCTGCTGCACCTCATCGAAAAGCAGCAGCAGGACCGCATCCTGGTCTTCGCCCGTACCCGCACCTGGGCCAACAGACTGACCGACAAGCTGGCTGCGCACGGGATCAGCGTCGCGGCCCTGCACGGCAGCAAGAGCCAATCGCTCAGGAAGCGGACCCTTGAAGAATTCAAGGACGGCAAGCTCCACATCCTCGTGGCCACGGACGTTGCCGCGCGCGGTCTCGACATCAGCAACCTGCCTTTCGTGGTCAACTACGACATCCCCAATTCTCCCGAAGACTACGTGCACCGCATCGGACGCACTGGTCGCGCAGGGGTCAGCGGCATCGCCGTCTCCCTGGTCAGCCCTGAGGAGCACAACCTTCTGCTGGCCATTGAAACCCTGTTGCGCCACAAGATTCCCGTCGAAGCGGTCAAGGGATTTACGGAAGACAGCGATCTCCCCGATTTCGTGCTCTACCGTCCCGGCAACATGAAAAGCGAGAGAAACGCCCCGAAGGAAATCAAGGCGCTGGTGGCCAAGAAGTCGGACGCCAAACTGCGCGTCCAGGGCCGAAGCAAGAAACCCAAGGACGCAAAGCCCGAATCGACGACGCGCGGCAAGAAAAACGAAAAATCAGGCTCACAGAATGGACCCGACACGAGTCCGAAGCCGGATTCGAGAGGGCGCGGCGGACAAGGCAGAAAAAGAGATGACGACCGGTCCGGGACCGGCGCCCCGAAAGCCCGCGACTCGCGCGGCGGTTCAGGCACGGAACGGCCCGGGCGCGGTGGACGCCCCGCCAAACCGGCCCAGACCGGCAGGCAGGGACGGCCCTCCCGCGGAAACAAACGCGGCTGACGCCAGCACGCAGCATGGACAAGGTTCTCTTTTCCCTGGCCATCATCGTCACCGGTCTGGGCCTGGGCTGGCTCGTCCGAATGGCCGTGGACAGAGGACGGCTGCGGCTGCCTGTCGACATGGCGCGACTGCGCGTCGGCCTGCAGAAAACGGCGCTCTTGTGGGTTCTGCCCCTGACCTATTGCGGGGCGATCTGGAACCTGTCCCTCAGGGACGTGGAACTGGTGGCCATGCCCTTCGTTGGGGGCACGGTCTTCCTGACGGGGGGCTTTTTAGCTCTCGCCGCAGCCAAGCCTCTGGGCCTCAGCGCGCGCCAGACCGGGGCCTTCTACTGCTGCGGATCGTTCACCAACATCGGCGCCGTGGGGGCCATGGTCTGCCACACCTTCCTGGGCGAAGCGGCCTTCGCCCTGGTCCCGGCCTACAAACTCTTCGAAGAGATCGTCTATTTTTCCTTCGGCTTTCCCCTGGCAAAAGCCTACGCTGAGGGAGGAAGACAGGGCGGCGGGGCCATGGCAGGCCTGCGGCGCGTGGTGACCGACCCCTTCATCATCGTGGCCCTCTCCTCCATGCTGCTGGGAGGAGTCCTGAACCTCTCCGGACTTGAGCGTCCCTCTTTCTTTCCGCTGCTCAACAGCATTCTCGTGCCGTTGGGGTCGCTCATGATGCTCTTCTCCATCGGCCTGGCCATGCGTTTCACACGCCTGGGAACGTATCTGCGGGAGTGCGCGGTCATCACGGGCATCAAATTCGTGTGCATGCCCATTTTGGCCACAGGTGCCGCAGCAGCCCTGGGATTCGGGAGCATCATGGGCGGCGCGCCCCTCAAGGTCGTGCTCATCCTTTCATCCATGCCCGTGGCCTTCACGGCCCTCATCCCGCCCTCGATCTACGATCTGGACATCGACTTGGCCAATGCCTGCTGGTTCACCTCCACCCTGGCCCTGATCGTGGTGCTGCCCATGCTGTACTGGCTGACCGGGATCATCTAATCCTCCGGTCTCCTTGACACGGTGTTCTTTCTCTCCACCCCGGCGAAGCGTTGCCTCTCACCTCTGAAAACCTCTACCACCTTTACGTGCACGTTAACGACAACGACGACAGATGGCACAGGGATTACTTCTGCAACATCAAACATTACCTTGAATACGTTGAGTTCCTCAATTACCTTCGATGCTATGGGCACAACGGTTATCTGACGTCGGACACTTCGCCTGCCGCGGGGACATCAAACGCACCTTCGAGGCCAACGCCCCCCTGACCACTGCCGTTTGCACCATGCTGGACAACGTCGAGAACGAGTTCTCCAGTCTCATGCACGCCAGAGGCTATCTCGCAACATGACTAATGATAGAATCCGAAGTTTTCAAACTCAAGTGAGGGCATCCATGTTCATTGCAGACAGAATTGCACGACTCGGCACCGAAACGGCCTTTGCCGTTGCCGGCCGCGCCGCGGCGCACAAGGCCGCAGGGCACGAGGTCTTCCCTTTTCACCTGGGCGACCTGAACATCCCGACGCCCCAAAACGTCATGGACGCGGCTTGCCGCGCCATGCGCAACGGAAAGACCGGCTATTGTCCAAGCCCCGGCATCCCCGAGCTGCGCGACGCCCTGGCGCAGGACGTGAGCGCGGCAAGAGGCTTGGATTACGCCATGGAAAACGTGGCCATCCAGCCTGGCGGAAAGCCGGTTATCGGGAAATTCATCATGGCCTGCGTGAACCCGGGCGATGAAGTGCTCTACCCCAATCCGGGCTACCCCATTTACGAATCCCAGATCGAATACCACGGCGGAGTCGCCGTGCCCTATCGCTACATCCGGGACGGTAGCGGCTTTCATATCGATCTTGACCATCTTGAAAGCCTCGTCACCCCGCACACGCGAGCGATCATTATCAACGACTTGCAAAATCCCCTGGGTGCCCAGTGCTCAGACGCTGAACGCGAACGTCTGGCCCATCTGGTCATGCGCCACAATCTGTCCGTACTTCTGGACGAGGCCTATTTCGACATCCGCTACGGCGGGAAAAGTTCCTCACTGGCATCCATTCCGGGCATGCAGGCACGAAGCGTCATCCTCTACACCTTCTCCAAAAAGTTCGCCATGACAGGCTGGCGTCTTGGCGCAGCCATCGGACCAAGGGCCGTCATCGACATCATCTCCAAGCTCAATGTCAACGACGAGTCCTGCTCCAATCACTTTGTGCAGCACGGCGCCCTTGAAGGTCTGACCGGTGACCAGTCCGGCCCCCTGGCCATCCTGAAAACGCTCAAGGAACGTCGCGACACGGCCGTGGAGCTTTTGAATTCCATGCCCGGAGTGGACTGCCCAAGCCCCGAGGCCACCTTCTATCTTTTCCCCGAGGTCACGGAACTGATGGCCCGCAAGGGCTTTGGAGACGACTACGCGCGGTTTGCCGAAGACATCCTGGTCAAGACGGGCGTCTCGCTGTGCACACGCCTGCACTTCGGCCGCCCGTTGCCTGGGGAAACGCGCCGCTTCGTGCGTCTGGCCTATTCCGGCATCGACACGGAGGGGATCCGCAAAGGCCTTGCCGCCTTGAAAGCCTATGCGGCAGAATAGCCGCTACTCCAATCCGGCGCACCATGTTCCGACAAAAGGCAGGCTGACAAGGCCTGCCTTTTGCTTTCTGTCCTGACTCAAGGCCTCGGCGGCTCACGAAAAACACGACTGTCTCAAGATTCATGACCACAGTAAAACAAGCAACATATTCCCGCAAAATTTGCCATGCACGCTACCCTGATAACCAGAATCGTTCAGCGAGCATCGTTTTGAATGTCGTCACTACAACAAGTCGTCATCTCCTTGGAGAACGAAATGCATTTTCAAATAGTTGAAAAAAGGGTTTACACGCAAGCTTGCATGATCATCCTTCATGCCGGGCACATGTTCAAGGAAATGACAATCAGGATTCTTCCTGACTTTTTGCAGTGAAGTTTTGAATGTAATATTGGCAGAGCAACGAAATGAAAGAATATGTATTTTTATATCTAAATAAAAAAAATCAAATTACTAAAAATACATATAATTATGCAGAAAATAGTAAAATAAATTTATATATAACACTTAACATCAAACAAAAAAATTTAAAATTTAATCAGTCTCGTCCATTATCGTATCCAAAACATAAAATTTTCTTTGACGCAGTTCTAAAAGATTATGAATTCCTAGCTTCATGAGAATATTTGATCTGTGTTTGTTTACTGTCTTGATGCTGATGAAAAGAGCATCCGCGATCTCCTTGCTTTTCTTTCCGTCGATAATAAGCCTGACAATTTGTTTTTCCCGTACGGTAAGATTTTGAAGAGGAGGAAGAGAATTTCGATGATGGTTCACCAGAAGATAATCTTCGACAATAATCTTTGCCAGTTTCGGACTTATGAATACCTCGTTTTTCAAGGAATAGTGAATCCCCAAGAACAACTCTTCCGGACCCGAACCCTTTGGAGTAGCCCCCAATTGGACCGGACACCCTGCCAACCTTAAGAGGTAGTGCAAGGGGTATGTCCAGACATAGTGCTAACGACTATTCAACCGTAGAAGTCGTCAATATGGTTCATCGCCGCCGATGGTCGGTTGCGGACAAGGTTCGAATGGTAGAAGAAGCATCCCTACCGGGGATGAATGTTTCGTATGTGGCCCGTAAGTACGGCATCGCTCCGAATCTTCTTTTTCGATGGAGAAAGCTCATGAGCGATGGCGGTAAAGTTGCGGTCCAGGCTGATGAACAAGTTGTGAGTGCCAGTGAAGCCAAATCATTGAAAAAGCGAGTCCGGGAACTCGAACGAATTCTTGGCAAAAAGACCATGGAAGTCGAGATCTTGAAGGAAGCTCTCGATATCGCACGCGAAAAAAAACTGATCTCGCGCACGCCGTTGCCATTCGAGGACGATTCCCTGTGAAGCGTATTGCGGAGGCGATGGAGGTGTCCCGGTCTCGCCTCATGGAACGCTTAGGCGACACGAAAGTTGTGCGGCACGGGCGATACCAAAAAAATCAGGATGAAGAGCTGCTCTGCCTGATCCGCGAGATTCTCGATGAACGAAAGACGCTCGGATATCGTCGCGTCTTGGTATATTTGAATCGGCGCCTAGAGGCCGAAGGATGCGCCAGAGTGAACCACAAGCGTCTTTATCGAATCATGCACGTAAATGGGTTGCTACTCGCCAAGCATAGCGCAAAGCGACCGGATCGGACTCACGACGGCAAGGTCATAACCTTGAGGCGAAACACCCGCTGGTGCTCTGATGGATTCGAGATTTGCTGCGACAACCGCGAGATTGTACGCGTGGCCTTTGCGCTGGATTCCTGCGACCGAGAAATCATTGGTCATGTTGCCACAACAGGAGGCATTTCTGGCTCAATGATTCGGGATCTGATGCTCGAAAGCGTAGAGCGGCGTTTTGGCTTGGCGGCAACACCCCATCCAGTGGAATGGCTTTCGGATAACGGATCCTGCTACACCGCACGGGAAACGATGGAGTTTGCCTCGTGGATTGGCCTGGTGAGCCGTTTTACGCCTGTCAGGAGTCCCGAGAGCAACGGCATGGCTGAAAGCTTCGTTAAAACCTTCAAGAGGGATTACGTCCACGCCAATGAATGTCAGGACGCAGTCTCCGTGATGAAAATGCTGGCGACGTGGTTCGAGGATTACAACGCGAGTTCGCCCCACACAAGGGGCTGCGGATGCTTTCGCCAAGGGAATTCATCCGCCTTTCAGCAACCGCAGAGTGTCCGGTTTAATAGGGGCAACTCCACATAGGCATTGGCGCCAAGGGCCAATGCCTGAAAAAGCAGATCGTTCTCTTCGCAGATGGTCAACAGGACAACGGGAGTCTTCGGCGAGACCTGTTTCAACTGCCGCAAGACTTCCGTTCCGGGAATATCGGGAAGTTGCAAATCGAGCAGAACAACATCCGGATGAACCGCCTCAAAAAGACTGACTGCATCCTTTCCACTCCCTGTGTCGGCTTCAATGCTGAAGCTACCACGCATCTCGATCATTGTTTTCAGCCCTTTGCGTAACAATAGGTCATCTTCAACCAGAAGAATCTTTTTTTTCATGACCTTTCTCCGTAAAAAGTAAAATTCATCATCCCTCATGAAACTGGCTTTGCGCTGTATTAAGTTTAGGATTCATTTAGTATTTTAATACTGCATTATCAATTATGAACACACAGTGAAAAACATAACAGTTAATGTTATATTTTATATATACACAATATTGAAAATTAAATTATTTATTTGAAATAATAAAAATTATTACGCTGATTTATTCTTACAAAGATAATAAAAAAAACAATCATAAAATTACAAAATTAGCGTTAATGAGTACTTACATTACTTGCATATACTTCTTAGCTACAATGCCTAATCGATGGTATTTTCATTAACGCGTCCCTACACATTTTAATTGGTACTTAATCGATAAATTCTGCACAAAGGAGAATGAATTTGTCATAGCCCCTCCACACCCCCCAAGAAAAATTCCGCCAATACACTGTAATGTCGATCAAAAATTTCCATCCACAGCAAACATGAAATTCATTGTCCCGCACGAAACACTCATGCCCAGAGGTCCCAAGGACACAAAACAAGCCCCAAAGGGCGGCAAAAAAACTAGGCACAGGTGAGTACGAATCCAAGACAAAAGGAATATTTGACCAACTAATTTTAACTGGCGCCTCCTTTTCTTGATGAAGTGCGCAAATTCGCTCACGGATTACCCGAAATCAGACACGTCATGAAGGGTGATGCGAAATAAAATTTGCACACACGGCGCTCAATAATTTTATTATTTAAAATCAGGATATTGTCGATTTTTATTCCCTGCCGGGCGCGTGGAACGTTCCTTGCTTTTGGATACTCACAAACGGCGCGCCGATCTGGCGCGTCGTCTCTGATACTCACTAGTCAATTCATCCTGAGCAAGGCTGAACCAGGCGAATCATGTCTTCCTTCACCCCGATGAGCCTCCGGTCGAGATGGCGGGCGCCGATGTGGGATTCAGGTGCGATGTCGCCGATCCTGGTCGACGGTGACCTAGCCGCGCCCGGCGGCCTGCTTCTGCATTTTGTTGGTGTGGCGCATTCTGAGAACCGTGAGGAAACTGTGTTACTTGGAGAATTGAATGAAGAATGTGAAATTGAGCATCAAGCTGATTGGCGGGTTTGTTATAACGGTCCTGATCACTCTTGCGATGGGAATGCAGGACAGAGCGGGGCTGAACATGCTCGAAGGCCAGATCAACTCGCTGGCGGAAGTCGAAATGACTGCCGTGCAGGATGTCATGGCCGTAGGTACGCTGCAGCAAATGGTGCGCAGCAATCTGAACATGCTCCTTGCGCAGACCATGAGCAGCGAAGAGCGGCAGGATGTCCATCTCCAGTTAAAAACGCTACAGGCGCAGATGCGGGACAGGCTTGAAACGCTCAAGACGCGTCCGGGCCTTGGCGAAGATGTTCTCGCAGAAGTCGAGAGCATGGAAAGCGCTCTGGGCTCATGGATCGAGTCGACGGAGAAAATAATTTCGCTTTCAAATGAACTGGTTCTCATGGACGTCACCGAACCGGATGCTCTCGCGTCTGTCCTCATCTCGCAGTCTTCCTGGTACTATGAACTCATGGACAAGGTCGCCCGGCTGATGCTCTTTGAAACGCCGTTCCCGGGCGGCGAGAACGCGGAGGAATCCCCCCTCGGGCAGTGGCTGCAAACCTTCACCTCCAAGAACAAGGATATCACCGGCCGCATCGATCGCTTCAAGCCCGTGCACCTGTCCTTGCATGCGTCCATAGCGGAGATCAAGGAACTGGTCGCAGCCGGCGACATGGACGGCGCACGGGAGGCTTACCAGCGCAAGGCCCGACTGAGCGCGAGCAATCTCTTCGGCATTTACTTCGAACTCATGAATATCAGCTCCCAGGCTCAGCAGAAATTTCAGACCATGATCAGCCTGTCGGAGACGAAGGAGGCGGTCGCCCGTGGGGAAGTGCAGAAGAATCTGGATCGGTTGATGACGATGGTGAACGGTAGCGCCGCCGCCCAGGTCCAGGCTGCGCGGGATACCGCGGCCTCCGTCAAGCTTCGTTCGGCCATTATGGCCGGTGCGGGCGCGGTGCTGGGGCTTTTGATTGGGATTGTCCTGACCAGGGCCATTACGGTTCCCCTCTTCAAAGGTGTGGAACTGGCGCGCGCCATGGCGGACGGAGACCTGAGCCGGACCATGGACGTGCGGCAGAATGACGAAATCGGAACGCTGGCCAACGCCTTGAACGAGATGGTGCTCAATCTGCGGCGGATGATGGGGGAGGTTGCCGGAGAAGTGGCGTCCGTGACCTCCTCGTCGGTTTCACTGGCTGGAATCGCAGAGCAGGTCACGGACGGTGCGACGCTCTCGGTGCAGCGTTCCCGCCAGGTTGCCACCTCGGCCGAGGTGATGAGCGATAATCAGAATTCCGTGGCGGTGGCCATGGAGCAAGCTGCAATCAATGTGACTACCGTCGCCACGGCCGCCGAGGAGATGAGCGCGACCATCTCCGAGATCGCGGCGAACTCGGGCAAGGCCAAGAATATCACGGACCAAGCAGTGCGCCAGGCCGGCGAGGCTTCGACCCGGGTCCACGAACTGGGCGCGGCGGCCTCCGAGATCAGCAAGGTCACTGAATCCATCACGGCCATTTCATCCCAGACCAATCTGCTGGCGCTGAACGCGACAATCGAGGCTGCCCGGGCTGGAGAAGCGGGCCGGGGGTTCGCCGTTGTGGCCAATGAGATCAAGGAACTGGCCCAGCAAACCGCCCTGGCCACGGAGGAGATTCGAGCCAAGATTCAGGGCATCCAGCGGGCCACCGATGTGACCGTCACGGAAATCGCCAACATTGCCAAGGTCATCGCCGATGTGGATTCGATCGTCGCCACCATTGCCGTGGCCGTGGAGGAGCAATCGGTGACGACCCGTGACATCGCGGCCAATGTAGGCCAGGCGTCCAGGGGCATTGACGAAGTGAACGGAAACGTGGCCCGGGGCTCGTCCGTGTCCAGGGAGATAGCCGCAGACATTTCGGATGTCTCGGCGCAAGCCGGGGAAATTCTCGTTTCGAGCGAGCAGGTCAGGCTGAGCGCCGCGGGACTGTCGGAAACGGCCGTAAAACTCAAGGACCTCATCTCCAGGTTCAGACTGGAAGCCTGAGCGTTGCGGGAAGGCCGGCCGGTTGGTCACGCGCGGACCAGTTCCAGGCCGTCCGGGCATCGGCGCGACCGCCCATGAGAGACGGTGCTTCCCGGAGGCCATTGCATCGGCCTTCCCGCATGCTGATGTCCAACTCTGCCTGGTGCATATGGTGCGTCACTGCATCAAGTTCTCAAACGGGAAGCAGCGCAAGGAAGTCGCCGCCGATCTGAAAGCCATTTAGACATCGACGACGGTTGAAGCTGGAGAGCAACGGCTCGCGGAGTTTGAAGAGAAGCGGAACCAGACGCTGGCACCCATCGGGCAGTCCTGGCGCAGGAACTGGGAGCGGATCATCGCGTTTTTCAGCTATCCACCTAAAATCAGGAAAGTTATCTATATTTTCAAAGCTATTGGATCGATCAATATGAGCCTGCGCACGATCACCAAGAACAGGGAATCAATCCCGAGTGACGAATCTCTTGCCAAGCTCTTCTATCTGACTGGAATAGCCCCCCTTGGAAAGCTGCGCTGACAAAATTCAGCATTCAGATCGAAAACAGGATGATCAACCTCTAACACTGCCGTCTACACGAAATTCAGGACACCCGCCTATTGGATGCCATACTTCAACAACTAGACAAGCTTATCTATATTAGGTCATTACAAAAAACAGAATGTTACTTTTATGCTATATCTAGTTGAACAATGTCAGACCGCCCAATAAGCAGCCAAAAAAAACTGCTGAAACCCCATCTCAAGCCATCGTATACACAAATATTCTTACTCAAACTGAAGTCATCGTCGAGATGACGCAGTTACGCCCTCTATTCTTTCCAATATAAAGCATTGTGTCTGCCTCATTTATGATCTCATCTATGGATTTTTTTGGATCAAACACGGCGACGCCAAGAGTCATTGTTAATCTAAGTGTAAAATTATTAAAAGAAACTTCTTGATGTTCAATTACACTTCGCACCTTTTCAGCAAGAGAAACGCCGTCTGCAAAATTACAGGATGTGCCTAGGATAAGAAACTCTTCACCACCCCACCTAGAAACACTGTCTTCATTTCTAATATTTTTAGACATTATTTTCGATAGTTGTTTAAGAACGATGTCGCCGCATTCGTGTCCATGAGTGTCATTGATAATTTTAAATTGATCAATATCCCCAAGTATGATTGCAAAGCTAGAATTATTTCTTGAACATCTTGAGTATTCATCCGTAATGCGTTCATACATTGCTCGTCTGTTCCATAAACCTGTCAAGTAGTCGAGATATGCTACATCTTTAAGTTTTCCGAAAGCCTTCTCGACCTTATCCTTCTCTAGTCGTAAAGACTTTTCTTTTTCTTCAATTGTTTCAACATACGAACTGATCAATCCGTTAATATGTCTTTCAAATGCAACAAGGAAAATAAATGAAATTACAAGTATGCCAAAAACAACAAATCCAAGAATTTGAATCTGATTTTTATACGTATTATCCATAGATTTTTGTTCTTTTATTACTAGATTATCTACATCGTCAATATATACGCCAGTTGCAATAACCCAATTATAAGGCTTGTATAGTTTCGCGTATGTTAATTTGTGCGAAATTTGTTCTGTATTCATTTTTTTAAAGTAATAATCAAAATATAAATCGCCGTTGAGTTTCACTCCATCGAGCTCCGTCTTGTATGGAAAATTTCCATTAATATCTTGCATTTTTGTTGAAAGTTTAAGCCCTTCTGTCTGCGGAAGATTTGGATGGACAAGACGAATTGCATAATCGTCTCCGCCGTCATAATTGATTATTTCATTGATCCAGATATAGCCATCGTCTCCAAACCGAACTGCTCGAATAAGATCTTTGATACGATTCTTGACATTTATTTCAAAATTGTCCCTAGAGACAAAGACATATATACTGAAGCCTTCATTCGAAATAGCAGTGGCGATAGCAGGATACAGCTCTCTGTTATTTGCATTTAAAGATACTGTTCTTGCAAATATTTCCGCAACATTATCCTCTGACGAACGAACTACATGTGAATTCTTTGTATCATAAACTATGAAACTTATGATATTATTTAAATTTTTTCTGGCTGAATCCTGAATATGTTCATTTTGAACAGTCAGCAGTGACTCATCGCGGAACGGTTCCTTCCACGAATGCGATGAGGATAAGAAATTAGAAACTTCGGCACAAATCTCGTTATATTCTCTGGACGAATCTGTCCTTATAAATTCAATTTCTAAAATTGTTCTGTTTATTACGTCGTGCAAATGACGTTTTTTCTCCGAGATAATACTTTGAGAAAGTTGTTCAATCTTTGACTGGTACTCTTTTTTTAAATTCAAAAAATAGGGCACGCTCATTGACGCTGCAATGAATATCATCGCAACTATACCAGTGAGATAGTAATAAAAACGAATTTTTTGGCGAGCTATTAGTTTCATTTTTTCTTGCAGTTTGCCACAGCCAACTGTCCGTGACGGTGCATCCCAATTTGTCTAAATATCCAAACCGTCCCTTGCCTAACAGTCCGAATCATTTCTGCCCGTATTGAACATTGCCCACACCACGCACCTTTTGCAAGTGCTCAATTCGGAAAGCCTATGACCTGCCGGCACTTTGCAGACCAGTCGAAACTTGAGAAAATGTGTATCGGGTCGCAAGGGTAACTGTAACGTTTCGGTGATACCCAACAACAGAAGAAACCTAGGAAGGCTTGAAAGCGGGACCGGCGTTGAAGAATTCCAAAACAGTCTATTGATAACCGCCATCTGCACGGTGACCATTAGCGGACAATAATGACAGGGAAGTCCGGTACTTGAGCAGTCTTCAGCAAGCGCCGGACACTTGGACGACATCAAACAGAAAAGCCGTCATCTCTGACGGCTTTTCTGTTTGCGGCATTCAAGAAAACTGATGTTTTCTTTTGCGTATAAGTGGTGGAGCTACGCGGGATCGAACCGCGGACCTCTTGAATGCCATTCAAGCGCTCTCCCAGCTGAGCTACAGCCCCACAACGCGAAAACGGTTACTGCCCAAACCTTTTTGAAAAAGCAAGCATTTTTTCCAACTATTCGAGTTCGTCCAGCATTTCAAAAATTTGCACGTCGGATTCCACTCCCAGAAGCACGGGCATGGCCTCAGTCACCCGCGTCCTGCCTGGGTTCCGCATCTCCAATCGGACGGATCCGAAGCCAAGCCATCCGGGGACGGCTGGCATGTATGCGGGAATGCTCTGCGAAAGCGCCGCGCTATCGCCCAGGATCACGTCAAACCCCTCGTCATCGCCAAGCAGCGGGGCCACATTCTGGCTTCCGAACTGCGTCAGAAGCACAATGCAGTCCGCCTTGCTCCGAAGAGCCGGCAAAAGAGTGCGCAGGGCAGCAGACGGTGCAATGAAGCGCGCCCCGGTTATGACAGCTCCCGGAACCGGAGGAAGAAGGCTCATGACGGCAACCCTGCGCTGATTTCGTTCTAAAATCACGTAAGGCCTGATCCACGGCGCAATACCTTTTCTGAACTCAAGATTGGAACAGACAAGGGGAAATTTCGCCATGCCGGCAAGCTCCCGCAACGCCACTTCGCCTATGGCCATATCCTCGGGTCCGAGTCCCATGGCATCGTAGTTCATTCGATTCATGGCTCGGACCAGGATCTGGTTTGTCACCCTGGACCCGGCGGGTCCGGAGGCAAAAGCGTCTCCCGCGTCAAGCAGGAGGACTCCTGGATCCTTTTCCCTGAAATACGCAATCGTGGCCGGACGCCGGGCAAGACCGCCTACGTCTCCGGCCAGGCCGGGCTTTGAAAACACATCGCCCCGGGTATCGCCGCTGAAAAGAATCGTGATCCCGGGCACGGGAGACGCAGCAGGCACGGGCCGCAACGGAGGGGCATGTTCCACGGGGGTGCGCAGCGCCTTGTCGAAACGCTCCTCGAACTGTGCGTAGACAGCGCTCTTGGCCCCATGCGTGCGGTAAGCGATGGAAAGACCGGCCAGGAGACGGGCCACTTCACCCGTGGCCGGATCCTGTTCCTGTTCGCGGACGCGCTGCAACCAGTCGGCGTACGGGGAATTGTACGTGAAGCCGTAGCGCCGGAAAATGTCATCTTCCCTGAAAACCAGAAACTGTTCGTGCAGGGCATTTAGATCCTCGAACACGGGAAGAACGCTTGCCCGCGCCGCAACAGGTGCCTGGGCCTGGCCACGTTGGCCAGCGCAAGCGGACAAGGACAAAAGGCACAGCAACCAAACGATACTCTTCATGTTTTTCCCGGCAATTGTATTCGGCGGATGCGACCGCAAATGAACGTCGACAGCAAAACGTTTTGCCGCTCACGGTCTAGCTCATGCCCCACGCAAAATAAAGGGGTGCCAATCCGGTTCGAAAGCCTGAAGCAGACCGCCGCGCAAAAAAATCGCGTGCCCGAAATCGTCAGTCCTTTTCCCGTGCAAGGCATTCTTCACAGCTGTTCATTTCCTCCCACCTTCACGAGGCAATGCGCGATTCCGACCGCTGACCCCGCTCCTTGCGCAGTTCACGGCCAAATTGAATCCGTTCCCCGTCGTAGAACGCTCCGAGCGCACCCGCACAATGTACGTACATAGCCTGAACATTCGCTTATTACAACTATTTATCATCAACAATCGAACGGTAGGCGCAACGCGGTCAACGGCAATAAATTCCCACTCACCAGAGCAATTTGATTCGTTTCACCAATAACCTGTTTATCCCTCCATTCACCGGAAACAGGATGCAAGGCTTTGCAAACCGTGTCAGAAAACATCCAAGCTCAATCGGGTGAAGCCTCATTTCATCAACGCTTTTTCACAGGGGGGACAACATGGAAATGTCAATGCAGAGTTACTGGAAAAGAAACAAAACGTACATGCTCATCCTTTTAGCTATCTGGGCAACGGTATCTTACGGATTCGGTATTTTTTTCGTCGAACAGCTCAACACCATTTCACTGGGCGGATTTCCTCTAGGTTTCTGGTTTGCGCAGCAAGGCTCCATCTATGTTTTCGTACTCATTATTCTTGCCTATTTCCTGCTCATGGACCGGCTGGATAAGAAATACGACGTGCACGAATAGCAACTGATCAACCGGAGGAAATATGTCACTGCAAATCTGGACTTATCTCATAGTGGGCGCAACCTTCGCCCTCTACATAGGCATCGCCTGGACTTCCCGCGTCAAGGACACCAAGGGCTTTTACGTCGCCGGAGGCGGAGTTCCGCCCCTGGCCAACGGCATGGCCACGGCCGCAGACTGGATGAGCGCGGCCTCTTTCATTTCCATGGCCGGCATGATCTCATTCATGGGCTACGCGGGTTGTATGTATCTGATGGGCTGGACCGGCGGCTACGTTCTCCTGGCCCTGCTCCTGGCCCCGTATCTGCGAAAGTTCGGCAAGTTCACGGTCCCGGATTTTGTCGGTGATCGTTATTATTCCTCGGCGGCCAGGCTCGTGGCCCTGATCTGCGCCATCTTCGTCTCCCTGACATACGTGGCCGGGCAGATGCGTGGCGTCGGCATCGTTTTCAGCCGCTTTCTGGAAGTCGACGTAAACACCGGCGTCATGATCGGCATGGTCCTGGTTTTCCTGTACGCTGCCATCGGCGGCATGAAAGGAATCACCTGGACCCAAGTCGCCCAGTATTGCGTCCTCATCACGGCTTTCCTCATCCCGGCCATCGCCATTTCACTCAAGCTGACCGGCAATCCCATTCCGCAGGTGGGATTCGGAAGCACCATCCTCGGGGGAGCGGATTCGGGCAAGTACCTGCTCGAAACCCTGAACCAGATTGGCAGGGATCTGGGCTTCGCCGAGTACACCAGTGCCTTTGGCGTGGGCACCAAACCCATGATCGATGTCTTCGCCATCACCATGTGCCTCATGGTCGGCACGGCCGGCCTGCCCCACGTCATCATCCGATTCTACACCGTGCCCAGCGTGCGGGCCGCGCGCCTCTCAGCCTTCTACGCCATCCTTTTCATCGCCATCCTGTATACCACGGCTCCGGCCCTGGGTGCGTTCTCCCGCTATACCCTGACCAATGCCCTGAGCGAGACACCCTACTCCTCCGTACCTGCCTGGTTCGGCAACTGGGAGAAGACCGGACTTCTGGCATGGGTGGACAAGAACAACGACGGCATCATAACCTACCGCGCCGGGGCAGCCTTCGCTGGCAAACCAGCATACAGCGGAGAAACCGGTGCACACGGCCAGCGACTGGTCACGAACACGCCTCTCGACAACGCCAACGAACTTTACATAGACAATGACATCATGGTCCTGGCCACCCCCGAAATCTCGCAGCTTCCGCCCTGGGTCATCGCCCTGGTCGCGGCCGGCGGCCTGGCCGCGGCACTGTCCACGGCGGCCGGGCTCCTGCTGGTCATCGCCTCGTCCATCTCCCACGACCTCTACTACCGCATCCTCGACCGTGGCGCCTCGGAAAAGATGCGACTGCTGGTGGGCCGGGTCATGATCGGCGTTGGCGTCATCATCGCGGGATACTTCGGCATCAATCCTCCGGGCTTTGTCGCCCAAGTGGTGGCGCTGGCCTTCGGACTGGCATCGTCGTCCTTCTTCCCCATCATCGTGCTCGGCATCTTCTGGAAGCGCGCGTCCAAGGAAGGAGCAATCTGCGGCATGATCAGCGGCATCGGCTTCACCATGCTCTACATCGTGCAGACCAAGTTTTTGGGCGTGTCTCCCTGGTTTTTCGGCATCAGCCCTGAAGGCATCGGAACCGTGGGCATGGTCATCAACTTCGCGGTCACATTCGGAGTCTCCATGATCACCAAGGCTCCGCCGGCCGCCGTACAGGAGATGGTTGAAAGCGTACGCATCCCTCGCGGAGCGGGCGCGGCCATCGACCACTAAACCTGAAAAATTGGGGCCGGGAAACCGGCCCCGCAACCCAAGGACAAAGCCATGAACGCGGGAATTCAGCCTGCGGGGTACGACAGCATCATCACCTTTCTTGAGAGCACTCTGCCCTTTTCAGAACTGGAACGGCAGAGTCTTGTGCGTCTGGCCCGCAGCTGTCTGGTCGACTTCTTTCCGGCCGGAACACGCTTGCTGCGCCGGGGAATCACAGAGGTCGACGGCCTCTATCTGGTGCAGAAAGGAGCCATCCGCCTTTTTCTGGAAGACGAGGGGATTCTCATGGACATCCGCACCGAAGGGGCATCCCTTGGCGCGCTGTCGCTTTTCAACGGCGAAAAATCAGCCATGGATGCCGAAACGGTCGAAGACACCTTCATCATCAAAATTCCCCGCGACCGCTTTTTCGAAGCCGTGCATCTCAACCCGTCCATCCCCCGATTCTACCTCAAATCCTTCGCTGACACGTTCCTCTCCAAGGCCTTCGAGGAAATGCGTTGCAAGACCCAGCCGGCTCACGAGGACCACAGCCTGCATCTCTTCAGCAACCCCGTGGGAGATCTCGTCTCCCGGGAACCGGTCAGCGTACCCTTTGGACTGAGCATCCAGGCGGCAGCCAAGGAGATGATCCGCCACAACACGGGCTCACTCCTGTTCCGCGAACCCTCGGGAGAGATCTGCGGCATCATCACGGACACGGACCTGCGCAAGGCCATGGCCCTCGGCCTTGACCTGCAGGCCCCGGCCGAAACCATCATGACCACGCCGGTGGAGTGCATCGATGCGGGAGCGGTATGTTTCGACGCCCTTCTGACCATGATGTCCAAGAACATTCACCACCTCGTGGTCAAGTCCAGCAACAGGCTGCAGGGCGTCATCAGTTCCCACGACATCATGCTCCTGCAGGGCCGCTCGCCCATGTCCGTGTTCCGGGAGATCGCCTCCCGCACCACCATTCCCGGACTCTATCCGCTGCACGACAGCATCACCCCGGTCATCCGCACCCTGGTCCAGCAGGGTGCCAAGGCAGGCAACATCACGCGCATGATCGCCATCCTGAACGACCAGATCATGTCCAAACTCCTTGATCTCATGCTGCGGGAACTGGGCCCCCCTCCGGTCAAGTTCTGCCTGCTCCTCATGGGCAGCGAGGGCCGCCGGGAACAGACCTTCGCCACGGACCAGGACAACGCGCTTGTTACTGAAAACTGCGGAGTGGATTTTCTGGAACGCGCGGCCGAGACGTATTTTTCGGCCTTCACGGAACGCATGGTCGGGCATCTCATAAACTGCGGCTTTCCGCGCTGCCCCGGAGACATGATGGCCTCGAACCCACAGTGGCGTGGCTCCCTCGACGCCTGGAAAAACCGGGTCAACAACTGGACCACCACGCCGGAGCCCGAGCGCGTCCTGGCCAGCTCCGTTTTTTTCGACTTCAGGGGCGTATACGGTCACAAGGATCTGGCCGAAAACCTGCGCCTGCACGTCACCAACGCCTGCGTCGGCAAGGACCTTTTTCTGCGCTATCTGGCTGCGGAGTGTCTGAATTCCAAACCGCCGCTGACATTCTTCAAGAATTTCATGGTCGAAAAGGACGGAGCCCACAAGAACACCCTGGACATAAAAACCAGAGGCCTGCTGCCCTTCATGGATTTTGCGCGGGTCATGGCCCTTTATCACGGAATCCGGGAAACGAGCACTCTTGGAAGACTTGAACAGCTGCATCAGGAGGGGCATCTGTCGCGCGACCTGTTCCACGAAGCGCGGGAGGCTTTCGAATTCCTGCTGCATTCCCGACTCATGCATCAGCTCGAACAGATGGAGCAGGGCGTGGCCCCGGACAACCGGCTGGATCCTGGAACCCTTTCGGCCCTGGAAAAAAGAACCCTGCGCGAAGCCTTCAATGTGATCACCCCCCTGCACGGGGTGTTGCGCGAAGTCTTCCGGCTGAACATGGTGTGAACATGAACCCTGTCACGCCCAAAAGACTGCTCGCCCTGCTGGGGTTTGTTCAAGGGGCCTCAAGCCTGCCGGCGTTGGATGAAAACAACCGCCTGTGCCGGCAGCTGGACCAGACCCGCCCCTTGGAAGACTATGTCTACACGGTGCTGGACACGGAACTGACCGGCCTCTCCGCCCGCAAGGAGGAGATCGTCTCCATCGGAGCCGTGCGGGTCCGGGGACTGGCCATCCTGCCGGGAGAAAGTTTCAGCGCGCTGGTACGCCCCAGCATCCCGCTGCCCAAGACCAGCACCCTCATCCACCGCATCACCCCCGAGGCCATCTCCGAGGCCCCGCCTCTGGCCGATGTTCTCCCCGGGCTGATCGAATTCTGCAAGGGCACCCTCATCGTCGGCCACCACGTGGGCCTGGACATGAGCTTCTTGAACCGGGCCTGCAAAAAAAATCATGGCCGACCACTGGCCAACCCCTGCCTGGACACCATGCGCATGGCCATGCTGTGGCGTGAGAAGCGCACGCCCTCGCATTACGAGCAGTACAACCTGAACATATCCTATGTGCTGACCGACCTGGCCAGGGAGTTCGACCTGCCCCGCTTCACGGCCCACGAGGCCCTGGGCGACGCCCTTCAGACCGCCTATCTCTTCATCTATCTGGCCAAGAAAATCGCAGGCAACAGGCCTCTCACCCTGCGTGAACTGTTCCGTGCCGGGCAGAGCTGGCGCTGGTACATGTGACTTCCCGCATCCCCCCCTCTCCTCCGCGTCCTTGTCCTAATAAGTATTCCTGCGTATTGTGACATATGGAAAACAACGAAAAAAAGAAGACAACTCACTCATGGCCGGCATGATTCGCATAGCGCTGCTACTCCTTTTCACCATGACCTCCGCTGCCCATGCGCTGACGCTGGCTGTCGAGGATGCCAGGGAGCCCTATGCCAATCCGGACGGAACCGGCATGTCCAACGATATCGTCCGGGCGGCCTTCAAATCAGTAGGCATCGAGGTGACCTTCGAGGTTGTTCCTTACGCCCGCCTGCTGCAGGAAGTTAAAACCGGAAAATATATCGGCGGATTCAACGTAGCCAGGGAGCCATCGCGCGAGGACGCGTTTCTCTGGGGCAAGGAAATGCTCTTCCTGGCCAGGGCACATTATTACCATTGCCGCCCAGGCTTGCTTGAAGCGTCAAGCGCGGAAGAACTCCATAACGGCGAGAAGGTGGGAGTTATACGTGGGTACGAATACGGAGAGTTTTTCCACCAGAATGACAGGATCTCCAAGGTCTGGGGAAAACGACATGACCAAATCATACGGATGCTGCAAGCCGGGCGCGTGGACACGGTCATTCTCTTCGAAAAGACCGCCAATTTGTTTCTCCATGAAATGAAACTGCAAAACGAAGTCTTTGCCGCCTTCCCCAGTGAGCCCAGCAGGGTTTACGTGGCTTTTTCCAAACAACATCCAAAGGCAAGGCATTATCAGGAAAAACTCGACGAAGGACTCGCACGCATCAAGGCAAACGGAGAGTATGAGGCGATTCTGGAAAAGTACTGATCACCCCCGGCGCGGCCATTTACGCGCGGCCTATCCCCAAAGGCACTGCCGTTGCCGCCCCTCCACGACCGCCATGTCCGCCACCAGCCAGAACAGTTCCGCCCCTTGAGTGAATACGGATTTTCCGGGAGCATGCCGGAAGAATCCCCGCCGCTGAAGGCCAGGGGAGCGCAGTCAAAAGCGTCTCCGAATCTTTTTTCGGGTCTGAAGCTGGACGCAAAAAAACCCGGAGCCGATCCACTTTCGTGAAAATCTGTTCCGGGCCGATGCAGGCCCCGGATTTGCGATCGGGGGGCCTGCCTGTTCGGGGATCGGCTAAAAAAGCGATATCAGCATTTTGGTGCCCACCAAAAAGAGAATCAGCGCGAACACTCTCTTCAATTTGTCCACAGGCAGGCTGTGGGCCAGACGCACGCCCAAAGGAGCGGTGATGACGCTCATGACCGCAATGGAGACCAAGGCTACCAGGGAGACGTAGCCCAGGGAATAGGGCGGCAAGGAGTCCACGCCCCAGCCGTTCAGGATGTAGCCCACTGTTCCAGCCACGGCGATGGGAAACCCGATGGCGGCGGAAGTGCCTATGGCCTTGTGGATGGGAATATTGTGCCAGACCATGAACGGCACGGAGAGTGTGCCTCCGCCAATGCCGACCAGGCTCGAAACCACCCCGATGACATTGCCCGCCCCGAACATCCCGGCCGCTCCCGGCATAACGCGCGACGGCTTGGGTTTCTTGCCGGAAAGCATCTGGTAACAGACGTAGTAAAGAAAAATGACGAAAAATATCTTGAGCGCACCGGTGCTCATCTGCGCAGCCACCCAGGCTCCGAGGAGCGTGCCGACCAGGATGCCCGCCACGATGCGCCTGACCACGCCCCACTCCACCGCCCCCCGGCGATGATGGGCCATGAAGCTCGAAACCGAGGTGAACATGATGCTGGCCATGGAGGTGCCCAGCGCCAGATGCATGATCAGTTCCTGAGGCAGATTCTGCAACTCCATGCAAAATACCAGCATGGGCACGATGACAAGTCCGCCCCCGATGCCCAGCAATCCGGCCAAAACCCCGGCCACCGCGCCCACGGCCAGATACAAAGCGATCACTTCAAACATGAGACTCTCCTGATGGAGGCCGCGCAGGACATGCCGCGAACGACCCTATGAAAATTGGTAGGACCAATATTTGAACCAGTCTGACGCGCTTGTCAACGGCACGCGGCACAAAAGAGTGGATTCAGGCTTGCAATTCAGGGGGCGTCGGGGGAATCATCGCTCATCAACCGCGCATCAACCGCGCAAACAGGGATCATCATGGGACACATCGCCAGCAAGGACATCTTCCGCAAACTCGGACACCGCCTCGACCAGGCCCCGGTGCGCACACCGTGGACAGAGGTTTTCGGCCAATTGGTCGAAGAGCTGTATTCCCGCCCCGAGGCCGAACTGGTCGCACGCATGCCCTACCGCCCCTCCACCCTGGCGCGCATCTCGGCCATGCTGGGCGAACCCGAAGACGCCCTGCGGCCCATGATCGAGGGACTCTGCGCCAAAGGTCTGGTCATCGATATCTGGGACGGTACGCGCTACCAGTACATGGTCAGCCCCATTGTCATCGGCTTCTTCGAATTCACCATGATGCGCACCGGCCCGGATCTGCCGCGCGCACGCTGGGCGGAACTTTTTCAGGCCTACATGTTTGGGGACAAGGAGTTCCTGCACGCCAATTTCGGGGACGGACAGGCCACCTCGGTCATGCGTGCACTGCCGTACGAGGAGGCGCTGGGTGAACATGTGGAGATCCTGGACTACGAGAAGGCCTCCGCGCTCATCGAGGAACACACGGAATTTTCACTGGGACTGTGTTCCTGCCGACATGAGAAGCACCATCTCGGACACGCGCCATGTCGCACGCCCATGGATACATGCACCTCAATGGGTACCGGCGCGCAATTCCTGATCCGCAACGGCTTCGCCAAACCCATCGACAGAATGCAGATGCGCGACATCCTGGCCCGCTCGCGCGACCAGGGCCTGACCCTGTCCGCCGACAACGTGCGCCGCGACGCCGGCTTCATCTGCCACTGCTGCGGCTGCTGCTGCAATCTGCTTCAGGGAGTTCGGGAGACCGGGTATACGGGCATCCTGGTCACGGCCAGCGTGGTAGCCGTGGTGGACGAAGCCCTGTGCACCGGCTGCGGCCTGTGCGCCAAGGCCTGTCCCGTAAACGCCGTGGGCGTGGAGAAGGTTTCCGGGCAGGACGGCCACAAGCCAAAGAAGCTGGCGAGCATGAAGGAGCATTGCCTGGGCTGCGGGGTATGCGCCCTGAAATGCCCCACAGGAGCGATCACGCTCCAGACCCGCCCGCAAAAAGTGTATCATCCCGAGGACAGCTTCGAGCGGGTCATGCTCCAGGCCCTGGAGCGAAACACCTTCCAGACCTTCATCTTCGACAACCCGGAGAGCCGCACCCAGGAGTTCATGCGCGCGCTCGTGGGAGGCTTCCTGAAGCTCCCGCCCGTGAAACGGGCCCTTCTGGGCGAAAAGCTGCGTTCACGGTTCCTGTCAGCCCTGCGCCGGATGGCGGGCTAGTATTAACCGAGTGTTGGAAAACATCCGGAATTTCCGAATTTCAGCCAAGATCCCAAATTGATGTCAGGAGCGGATCGGCTCTCCGAACTCACCCAGTCCTTATCTCAAAAGGGAATGAATGCGCCCTGCACCCAACGTGGACATTCTCATGGACCCTCGGCCTGGCTTACTTCAGGGGGCCAAAAAGCCCCCTTCGACTATTCCTCCGGTTCCGAACTGTAGGTACGGATGGAGGCGATCTCTTCCCATCCATAATATGTATTGACTGACAGTCCTTCATCCTTCTCGGTCACGCGCAGAAAATCGGAACCCAGGAAAAGAACGGCCTTTTCATAGACCCGCCCTTCATTGATCTGAATCTTGAGTCCCTTTCTGAGCTTGCGCGAGAGTGTCCCGTGCAGGGGCATGGATGCGTATTCCACGACTTTTTCCAGACAGCTTACGTTCACGATTCCTCCGTAGCGGTTTAGTTCATGCGGACTACCACTTGCCCGCGCCCATGGAACACATGGGAGACAACGCAGGCAGCGGCAGAAAAAAACGGGTCGCCGTAATTCCTTCGGCCTTGACCTTGATGAGCGGGGAATCCGCGAATGTGAAACTGACCTGCCCTGGGCTGAAATCCAGAGTTATGGAGCCCGCTTCCATGCGCTCGCCGTCGCAGGGGTGTCGGCGCAGGGGCGGGGTGAGGGTCCGCCTGCGCCCGTTCTCCATCTCGACCTCAAAAGCGTGAGCCGCCGTCGTCAGGCCAAGCAAGCCTCCATTTTCGCGGAAGCGCAGCGAGTTCTTATCCCCGCAGATGCCCACCGCATCCTGGTCAAAGGCCAGAAGCACGCCCACAGGCGTCGGCACGGCTACGGGCTCTGCCGGTTCCACGGAGCGCAAAACGCCGCTGTCAAAAAATGAGACACCGATCCGTACGCAGATGCTGCCGAGCGGAGTGGGCACATCAAGCACCGTGCCCGGCCATAGGGTCAGGCCGCGCAGATTGCCCTGGGGACCAAAATAGACACTCACCGGCTTGACCTCGACGCACCCGATGGGCGTGTCGAGGATCAGGGGCGTGGCCATGGCGGCCTCGTCCTCCTGGGTCCAGTAACCGCTCAGGGTTCCGTTCAACGGAAAAACGCGCTTGACGGCTCCGGTATCATAAAAAGTGACCTGTTCGGCGGGCAGTGTGCCAAGAGGAGTCGGGACCATGACCTGCTCTTCCAGCGGAAGATTGCGGATCATGCCATTTGGATGGAAGGAAATGGCCGGCAACTGGCGCTTGCGCAGGGTGCGGGCAGTGAACTGAGGGACAAGGAAACCGACAGGGGTGGACAGGGGACAGGCCTGGGCGGCGATGCAGGACTGCACGGTGCCGCCCGGAAAAAATTCTATATCGGGAAGGGTTTCAAGAACTCCGAATGGTGTCGTGATGACGGGCATGGCAGCCTCCTGTTAGGGAGGCTGAAGCAGCTCTCGTGCCAGTTGCAACTATCTGGTTTTTATGATCGATGTGAAAAAGAAGGTAACATTTTCGTAGGCTGTTACCCCACAAAAACGTGGGCAGCGTCTTTTGCTTCGGCGTCAAGCAGACTCCGTGCATGGCTGGCCGCGCCGCGCAGGCCCGTGTCTTGGGCAGTGATCAGGCGGACGGGAATCTGGGCCAGTAGATGCCCATAGGCCGGGCAATCGCAAAATTCACGCAAAAATTCATCGTGAGCGGCCAAAAAGGGATTCTTGGCCGCAATCCCGCCGCACAGATCAAGACCGCCCCAGGCCAGCACATGAAGCACATAGGCACGGCAGGCACGGCCTAAAAAGCGCGCGAACCACTCTGAAGTCTCGCTTTCAGGGTCGATTTCCCGCGCCACCTCCGCAGCGGGCAGGTCGCGTCCCGTCAGAAACAAGTGCATGGCGCTCAGGCCCCGGCCCGAGACCACGATATCGCCGAATGCATGGGAATGGCCGGTGCGGGCCTGCAGAAAACGCAGAAAATCGAACTCGCGTTCGGTCACGAAGGCCAGCGGAGCATGCCCGCCCTCCGAAGGCAGGGCCAGAAAACCAGGGCACCTCCCGGCCAGCGGAGCCAGGGCGCAAAGACCAAGTCCCGTCCCCGGACCCACCGCTGCCACCACTGCGGGACGAGGGACTCCCTTCTGTATCAGGATGGAGGACTCGGCCGCCTTGCGGGTCCGGCAGCCAAGGGCCTGAGCCACGAAATCGTTGATGAGGACGGTCCGTTCAATCGGCAATCCGGCCGCAGGCTCGCGCAGATCGATATCCCAGGAAGCGTTGGTCAGGCTGCAGCTCACCCCGTCCCGCACGGGTCCGGCCACTGCCAGGACGACCTGGTCCGCGTCCATGGGATCAAGGCTCAAGCCCTCGTCCCGCACCCGACGCAGCAACTGCGCAAAGGAAGAGACTGAGGCGGTCAGAACGCCAAAAGACTCCAGAAGCTCCGGATCCCGACCCGGCAAATGGTCGAAAAGACCGAAACGGCTGTTGGTCCCGCCGATGTCGGCGGCCAGAATATACGCCATGCGCTTCTCCCCCAAAAAAACGTGGTCCGCGTAGCGATCGCTCCGACCATCGGGAGTCAAAGCCTCTCCGGCCCGGAAGACCAACGGACTGGCTAACTCACCGCGCCAGCTCCGGCTTCGCGGATGCGTTCGACCACATAGGCCACGAGATCCTCGTCGGCTTCGTCGACATTGAAGCAACGGGCATCCTCGCCCATGAGACCAGCGGGAACCCAGTCCCCCTGCTCCTGTTCGTCGGTGACCAGATCGTCGTAAAAACAGACCGAAAGCCAGCGCTGTTCAGGATCGTCGTCGATGACATCGATCAGCGCGAAGAGATCCCGCCCCTGCTGGGCCGGATGCGCACCGCGCAAGGAATAGGTGATTCCCGGACGGGCCTTGAAATCAAGGATCACGCCATCCACGGCCTCAAGAGTCTGTCTGAAAACCAGAAATGCGTCCTTGGCGTCGCAAGAATCCCACGTTGCAACAAACGCCTCAAGTTCTTCCGTCACGTTCTCCATTCCTTCTCCCTAATCTTGTGAATGTTCTTGAATTTCCCTCGCCTGGGAAGTGAAGGAAATGCCCTGCCCCGACTGGGCGCCAATCATGACCGACTCCACCACCGGAATATTGATCGCGTCCGGGGCCTCCCAGCGCACCAGAAAATTGGCACCCGAACCGCCCTTTACGTCCTTTTCGGCCACCACGTATCGGATGGAGGCCAGCGGCTTCATTTCCACGGGTGCGTCCAGGTAGTGCCTGACCAGATGTCCGTCGGTGTCGTAATAGTCCACAGCCGTCAATTTCAGGATGCCGCGCGGATCGGTATTGCGGATGGACAGGGTCACGGCCAGATTGAACGGCCGTTCCTTGTCTCCGATGTAGATGTGCGAATATACGGGCACATAAAGCAGTTGACCCGACGACAGGGCCGGCCCGCCGCAAAGTCCGGGCAGAGGGATCAGAAGCAGGCACAGAACGATCCAGCGCATGAGTGTCTCCTTGGCAGGGCAAAGTCGCCCAAAAAAGAGCTACGACTCGATCTCGCCCATCTTGGGGAGAAGATCCTTGGGGGCCTCGGACTCGTAGCGAAAAGTGTGGCTGAACGGCGTCATGACGTCCAGGGCCTGCTCCAGACTCGCACCCTCTTGCATCAGCTTCTCGATCTTGGCGCGTTCCTTCCACATGTCACCCAGCGGATCGTGGTCCTTGTTCTTCACTGGCTCCACGATCTTTTCCCAGTCATAGGGATCGGCCTTTTCCTTGGTCACGATCTCCCAAAATTCGCCAGGCTTGCGGGCCTTTGACGGACGCGAGGCCGTGGCCTCGTCCAGGATCTCGGAGAAGCGCGGCAGATCCTCATCCCATAGGGCGATGACGGCCTCGGGCTTTTTGAGCACCTCTCCTTCCTTGCAGCGATAGACCAGATATGAGCGGGACATATTTTCCTCGTTGGCAAATGGTTGAACTTACGATTGTTTCAAAACACTTCTTGCAGGTTGCGCAGTAAAAATGGTGGCGATGCAATAGCTGAAATTCAATAGCATCACGATGCACGTAAAAATCCGTTTTTTCAAGACAACGCTAAGCAGTCCGGGCTGCGGGGCCAATCGTGCCTACAGGCCCATGCGGACCAGGGCCATGGACACCGCAGGACGGCTGTAATCCATGCGCGTGACCCGGCCGCCGCTCAGGATTCCGATAAGGCCCTGGGAATAGCCGATACGCTCGTTCTCGGTCAGCCCGACCCGGCGCACGGCCGGGTCCAGTTCCAGGCCCTCGACCACCACCAGGCGAGTCACCTCCGGGGGCAGTTCGAAGGCGGGACCCAGCCCCAGATACATTTCGCGGCCGTCGTAAATGGCGCAGGCCGTCAAATTCATGTAGCCGGTGTTGGACCCGGGCACTTCGATGAGTCCGGATTCCAGGGCCACGGACAGAGCGCAGTCGGCAAAGGCATTTCTGGCGCGATTCTTTGCTCCGCGCAGGGTCTCTTCAAGCCCGAGGGGTTGGTCCGGCACCTCGGAGGGTGCGGGCACGGGCTCGAACCGGGCCTGGGGAAAAGGCACGCACATGACATCGCGGATGGCACCCAGCTTGACCGGATTGAGCGAACCGACCCGAATGACCAGCGGCGCATCGCCGTACCGGCAATCCCCGATGTTCCGGGTCAAAACGTGATGACCTGCCATCCGGCTTCCATATGTGAGCGCATGGACGGATGGCCGCTCATGTCGCCGATGAGGGCGATACCCGAGGCCTCGACCTCGGCGGCAACGCCGAGCTTGACGGAACAGGCCTTGCATGCGCCATCAAGCAATCCGGACTCGCGGACCTTGGCGAACAGCTTGGCCAGAGGATGATCGGGCTTGACCAAGGCCGGGGCCAGCGCAACGGAAGCCCCTTCCATGACAATGCGGACTTCGTGACCGGCGGCGTGCATGTCGAGGGCGTTCAGGAGCACATGGATAAAGCACATGGGATCGCCGTTGAATACGAACAGCACTGTTTTCATAAGCAAGCTCCTTAAAATTTGCGGATCAGGACCACGCCGGTGAAAAGCAGGATTGCGCCCAGGATTCGCCACAGGGAGATGGGCTGGGCCGGAATTCCGAGCCACCCGAAATGATCCATGACGAGCGAGATGCCCATCTGCCCGGCGATGAGCAGCGCCATGACGCTCATGGCTCCCAGACGCGGCACCGCGACGATGGTCATGGTCACGAAGAAGGCCCCCATGGGCCCGGCCAGCCAGGCCCACCACGGCAGGCTCATCATGATTTTTCCGTCGGGCCAGGGCAGGCGCAGAGCCAGGCACAGCAGGCCCAAAACCAGCGTGCCGGTCAGAAAGGAAAAAAACGAGGCCAGGTACGGACTGCTCATCAGGTGCGCGGTCACGGCGTTAACGGCCGGCTGGACCGGCATGAGACACCCGGCCAGCGCTGTCAAGACGAGAATCAGTCCATCCATTGTTCCTCCGTGAAAAGCACCAGGATTCGGCGATTGCCGCCCAATGAGGGCTTTGATACGGTATGCGTCCGCACTGATCAAGGAGTGCGGTCAAAACCGCCATGGCCGATCCTTCAGGAACGGCCGGGGAGAAAAAAACATGCTCGAAATCCTGCGCAAGCGCCGCAGCATCCGCCATTACACTCCGCAAGCCATCGAGCCCGAAGTCATGGATCAGTTGAAGGAGGCCGTGCTGCGCTCGCCGTCATCCCGGGGGCTCAACCCCTGGGAGTTCATTTTCGTCACGGACAAGTCCCTCCTTGAGACCCTGTCCACAGCCAAACCGCACGGCGCGCATTTTCTGCGCGAGGCGGCCCTGGGCGTGGCCGTGCTCGGCAACGAAGACAAGGCCGACACCTGGATCGAAGACTGCGCCATCGCCTCCATCATTCTGCAATTGGCCTGTGAGAGCCTGGGCCTTTGCAGCTGCTGGGTGCAGATCCGCCTGCGACCCCACGACCAGGAAAGGTCGGCCGAGGACCGCGTGCGCGAGATTCTGCACATTCCACCCCATTTGCGGGTTGAATCCATCATCAGCATCGGGTATCCGGCCAAATCCCTCGCGGGCCACGCCCGCGAAACCCTCAAGGATCACACGATCAGGACCAACACCTACTCATGACCATAACCGCCGGTCCCATCCGTCACGACCGCTACCGTTTCTGCCCCGCCTGCGGATCGCCCCTGGAACTGCAACGCCTGCGCCCGGGCGAGCCCGCCCGCCTCGTCTGTTCGAAATGCGCGGGCGTGGTCTATCTCGACCCCAAGGTCGTGACCTGCGTCATCCTCGAGATTGGCGACAAAATCCTGCTCCTGCGCCGCAAACGCCCGGACGACAGCCACAAATGGCTCCTGCCCGGAGGCTACGTGGATGAAGGCGAGCCCGTCGAACTGGCCGCCATCCGCGAAATCCGCGAAGAGGTGAATCTCGACATCACCCTGGACGGTCTGGTCGGCGTCTTCTCCTACGCCGGGTGGCCGCCGGTCATCATCGTCTACAGTGCCCACCTGGATACGGCAGAGCCCAGCGCGGGCGAGGAGACCGAATACCTGAGTCTCTTCGAGCGCGACCAGATACCCTGGGACGACCTGGCCTTTCCGAGCACCCGCGACGCTCTTCTGGCCCATATCAACGGACAGGCCTGCAAGCCCATGCCCCTGACCGTAAGCGTTCAACACTCTTAACCCCAAAGACGCCTCGCAGCATTCAAGGATCACCATGGACACGCCATCCGCACCCTCAAATTTTTTGCGCGCCATCATCGAAGAAGATCTCAGGACCGGCAAGAACGACGGCCGGGTCTGTACCCGCTTCCCACCCGAACCGAACGGGTTCCTGCACATCGGTCACGCCAAGTCCATCTGCCTGAACTTCGGTCTGGCGCGCGACTACGGCGGACGCTGCCATCTGCGCTTCGACGACACCAACCCAGGCAAGGAAGATCCGGTCTACGTGAACTCCATCAAGGAGGACGTGCGCTGGCTCGGCTTTGACTGGGGCGAGCACCTCTACCACGCCTCGGACTACTTCGAGCGCCTCCACGATTTCGCGGTGGAGTTGATCCGCAAAGGCAAGGCCTACGTCTGCTCGCTCTCGGCCGAAGACACGCGCCTCTATCGCGGCACCCTGACCGAGCCCGGCAGGAACAGCCCGTACCGCGACCGCTCCGTGGAGGAAAACCTGGATCTCTTCTCCCGCATGCGCGCCGGTGAATTCCCCGAAGGAGCGCACATCCTGCGGGCCAGGATCGACATGGCCTCGCCGAACATGAACATGCGCGACCCGGCCCTGTACCGCATCCTGCACCAGGAGCACCAGAATACGGGAAATGCGTGGTGCATCTACCCCATGTACGACTTCGCCCACGGCCTGTCAGACTCGCTGGAGCGCATCACCCACTCCATCTGCACCCTCGAATTCGCGGACCACAAGCCCCTCTACGACTGGCTGCTGGACCAGCTCGACGTCCCCAGCCGGCCCGTGCAGTACGAATTCAACCGCCTGAACATCAATTACACCGTGACCAGCAAGCGCAAGCTCAAGAACCTGGTCGACAACGGCGTCGTTGCAGGCTGGGACGACCCGCGCATGCCCACCATCTCAGGACTGCGCCGCCGAGGCTTTCCGCCCGCGGCCATCCGCGACTTCTGCGAACGCATCGGGGTGAGTCGCTCGGACAGCTGCGTGGACATGGGCGTGCTCGAAAACTCCGTACGCGAGGATCTTGACACGGCCGCCCCCCGGGCCATGGCCGTGCTGCGTCCGATCAAGCTGATCATCGAGAACTACCCTGAAGACAAGGAGGAGTTCTTCGAACTGGCCAACCACCCCAAAAACCCGGAGATGGGCAGCCGGAAGGTGGGCTTTTCACGCGAAATCTTCATCGAGGCCGATGATTTCATGGAAAACCCTCCCGGCAAGTTTTTTCGCATCTCTCCCGGCCGCGAGGTGCGCCTGCGCGGCGCCTATCTGGTGACGTGCCAGGATGTGCTCAAGAAATCCGACGGAACCATCAAGGCCGTGATCTGCACCTACGACCCAGGCAGCCGGGGCGGGGACGCCCCGGACGGACGCAAGGTCAAGGGTACCCTGCACTGGGTCGGCGCCCGGCACTGCGCACAGGCCGAGGTGCGCCTCTACGACCGTCTCTTCACGGTGGAATCGCCGGGCAGGGATGCCGACTTCCTGACCCAGATCAACGCGGCCTCCCTGGAAATTCTGACCGACTGCAAAGTGGAAAAATCACTGCTCCAGGCTGCGCCCGAGGCGCGCTTCCAGTTTGAACGACAGGGCTTTTTCTGCGCGGACCGCCATGATCACGGTCCGGACCGCCCGGTTTTCAACAGGACCGTCACCTTGCGTGATTCCTGGTCCAAGATGGCAAAATAGGCTGGCCATGGACAGGCCGGACGGCTTCGGCCCGGAAGGAACCGAACTGCCGTCCGGCGCTTGCAAGGAGGTTTGGGCGCAGCCATGATTCTCTATTCCCGGCCCGAATTTTCGCCGCCCGCGCCCTGTCCCTATCTGCCGGACAGGACGCTGGTCTATTCCTTCTTCTTCGCCGACAGCCTGAATGGCGCCGAACTGTCCTGGTTCCTGTCCCGGGGCTGGCGCAAGTTCGGCCATTATTTCTTTCGTCCCGCCTGCCCCGATTGCCGGGCCTGCACCCCCCTGCGCGTGCCCGTAAGGCGATTCAAGCCCAGCCGCGGACAAAAGCGCGTGCTGCGCCGCTGCAGCCGGATCAGCGTCAGCTTCGGCCCGGTTCGCTACGAAAAAGAACTTTTTGACCTGTATCATACACATTCCAGGATCCGTTTCGGACAGGAGAGCACCTTCGACGAATTCATCGCCAATCTGCATTCCGCACCCTGTCCGAATCTGCTGGCCCGCTACGAGCATGACGGACGCCTGCTCGGAGCGGGATACCTGGACCTTGGCAGCGATGGCTTGAGTTCCGTCTATTTCGTCTTCGATCCTGCTGTCTCGCACCTCAGCCCCGGCATTTTCAGCGTTCTGCGCGAGATCGAGGAGACGAAACAACGGGGGCTTGCCCACTACTACCTGGGTTATGTTGTGCCGGGATGCGAACGCATGGCCTACAAGGCCGGGTTCAATCCGCACCAGCTCTTTTGCTGGGAGGACGGACTCTGGCACGAGGACGGTGAAGATCCTAAATCGCCGAGTCCGGGCATTCTTCATCCATTTTCGGGGTGGACAGGTCCGGATTAGGGATTAAGATTTCATCGTAATTTTGCGAAACAAGGAGCCTACATGGAAAACAGAACCGTTTATTTCGACAACAACGCCACCACCCCCCTGCATCCGGGTGTGAAAGAAGCCCTCATCGAGGGCCTTGAAATATTTGGGAACCCTTCCAGCATGCACGGTTTCGGCCGCGAAGCGAGGGAAAAAGTCGAGGAGGCGCGCGAAAAAGTCGCGTCTTTCATCGGGGCGGAAGCTGACGAAATCCTTTTTGTCGGCAGCGGTTCCGAAGCCAACAATACCGTGCTGTCCCTGCTGCATTGCGACAGTACTCGCTGCTCGTGCTCGCTCAGCGAACGCAGCGGCCTCGTGACCACGGTCATCGAGCACCCCTGCGTGCTGAACACTGCCCGCGACCTCGGGCGCAAGAACCACGACGTGACCTACCTGTCCGTGGACAAATACGGTCGCATTGATCTTGAGGAACTGCGCCGGGCCGTGACGGACAAGGTAGCAATGGTGTCCATCATGATGGCCAACAACGAGATCGGCACCATCCAGGACATCAAGGCCGCAGCCCGCATCGCCCATGAAGGCGGGGCCCTTTTCCACACCGACGCGGTGCAGGCAGTGGGCAAGATCCCCGTCGACGTGCGTGACCTCGATGTCGATTTTCTGACCATCTCCGCCCACAAGCTCTACGGCCCCAAGGGCATCGGAGCCCTGTACGTCAAGAAGGGCGCGCCCTACTGTCCGCTCATCCTGGGCGGACATCAGGAAGGCGGCCGCCGCGCGGGGACGGAAAACTCCCTGGGCATCATCGGCATGGGCAAGGCCATGGAACTGCGCGCCGTCGAGATGGAAGAAGAGGAAAAACGCCTGCTTGAGCTCAAGAACATCCTGAAGGCCGGCATCGCCGAAGCCATCCCGGACGCGCTCTTCATGGGCCACCCCGAGCACAGTCTTCCGGGCACGCTCAGCGTCTCCTTTGCCGGAGCCGAGGGCGAGGCCATCCTTCTTTACCTGGATCTGGCCGGCATTGCCGTGTCCACTGGTTCGGCCTGTGCGTCGGGCTCCCTGGACCCGTCCCATGTCATCATGGCCACGGGCGTGCCCGTTGAGAACGCCCACGGCTCCGTGCGCATCAGCCTGGGCCGCGAGAACACCCTGGAAGACGTAGAGTACATGCTCCACCACCTCCCCATTATCATCGACCGCATCCGGACCATGTCCACTGCGTACAGGAGAAAATAACATGGCAAAATGGACCTACTCGGACAAGGTGAAGGACCACTTCATGAACCCCCGCAACATCCTGCGCGAGGACAACGAGGCGGACTTTCACGGCATTGGACAGACGGGCAATATTAAATGCGGCGACGAGATGATCGTCTACATCAAGGTCGACCCCGCAAACCTGACCATCACCGACTGCAAGTGGCGGACGTACGGCTGCGCCAGCGCCATCGCGAGCACATCCATCCTCTCCGAGATGGTCATCGGGATGACCCTGGAGCAGGCCTACGACATCACCGCCAAGGATATCCTGCAGGAACTGGGCGGACTGCCCGACAACAAGGTGCACTGCTCAGTGCTCGGCGACAAGGCGCTCAGGGCCGCCATCGACGACTATTATCGCAAGAACGGCATGGAAGACCGCGTCAGGACGCAGAGCGCAAAGATAGTCTGCGAATGCATGCAGGTCACTGACGAAGACATCGAGCACGCTGTGCTTGAAGGCGTAAGGAGTTTTTCGGAACTGCAGGACATGACCAAGATCGGCACCGGCTGCGGGGAATGTCACGAAAACGCCCAGGCGGTCATGTCGGGCTACATTCAAAAACACTTCGGCCTCTAAAGGGCGGGAGGGACCCATGAAGATTCTGGCTTTCGGCGCAACCGGATTCGTGGGGGCGCATCTTGTGCCCCATCTCGTCGGACGCGGCCACGAAGTTACCGTGGCCGCCCGTTCCGGCAAGGCCAGATTCTCTTCTCCGGTGCGCGTCGCGCGGGCCGATCCGGTCACGCCGGGGCCCTGGCAGGATCTGATCGGCGAGCACGATGCAGTGGTGAACCTGACCGGAAGCCCGGTCATGACCCGCTGGAACAAGGCCGGCAAGGAAGGCATCCTGCAATCCAGGGTCATGAGCACGCGGCACATTGTGGACGCCCTGGCCCGCACCACGGGCAAGACCCTGCTCTGCGCCAACGCCATAGGCTTTTACGGCGATACCGGGGACAGCGTCTGCACCGAGGACACACCGCGAGGCAACGGCTTCCTGGCCGAGGTCTGCAAAGCCTGGCAGGCAGAGGCGCTGCATGCCCAGGAATTCGGACACAGGGTGGTCATCCCGCGCATCGCGGTCGTTCTTGGCCATGGCGGCGCGCTGGCCAAGATGATCACGCCCTTCTCGCTGGGCCTTGGCGGCAGGATAGGCCACGGGCGGCAGTGGTTCTCGTGGATTCACATAGACGACCTGACGCGGGTCATGAGCTTCCTGCTGGAAACCCCTGAAGCCTCGGGGTCATTCAACGCCTGCTCCCCGGAACCCGTGACCAACGCGGGCTTCACGCAGAGCCTGGCAAAGGGCCTCGGCCGCCCGGCCATACTGCCCGTGCCAGCCTTCGCGCTGCGTCTGGCCCTGGGCGAGGCGGCCGGGATGCTCCTGACCGGTCAGCGCTGCCATCCCGAGGCGCTCCAGCGCCTGGGATTCGGCTTCGCCTTTCCGAACCTCGACGCGGCCCTGGCCCACGTTCTCCCTGAGTTCAAGACCACCCGCTCCGCCTGAATTATTGCAACTCGCCACGCTTCTTGTTTTTTAGGCCACCCTGGCTTAACGAACAGGAAGCTTTTTTCATTTCAGTGCCCTTTTCAAGACCGCAACCTCATGGAGACGCAATGGGCAACGCGCCACGCCTCGACACTTCCGTCCCCACCCTTGGCCCATGCAAGGTCGACAATCCCTTGCCCTACTGCCACCATATAGACGATAAATCCAAGATGCCCCTCTATCTCTCCGGCGAGATCCTTGATGGCGCGACGTCCAATACAGTCTGCGAATTCGAGGAAGCGGGGCCCAGACAGAAAATCTATTTCGACCCGCCCAAGACCAAATGCGCCATCGTGACCTGCGGCGGCTTGTGCCCAGGCATCAACGACGTGATCAGGGCCATCGTCATGAGCGCCCACCACAACTATCACATCTCCGGAATCTACGGAATCCGCTACGGCCTGCAGGGCTTCATCCCCAAATACAAGCACGACATCATGGAGCTGACCCCGGACAGCGTCTGCGACATCCACGAATTCGGAGGCACCATCCTGTCCTCCTCGCGCGGGCCCCAGGCTCCGGAGGAGATCGTGGACGCGCTGGAGCGCATGAACATCTCGGCCCTGTTCATGATCGGCGGCGACGGCAGCATGAAAGCGGCCAGCTCCGTGACCCAGGAGGTGCTGCGGCGGGGGCTCAAGATCTCCATCATCGGCATCCCCAAAACCATCGACAACGACATCAACTTCGTGACCCGCTCCTTTGGCTTCGATACGGCTGTGGAAAAAGCCACCGAGGCCATCCGCTGCGCCCATATCGAGGCCCTGGGTGCGCCCGGCGGAATCGGCATGGTCAAGCTCATGGGCCGGGAGTCGGGCTTCATCGCCGCCCAGGCCAGCCTGGCTTTAAAAGAGGTCAATTTCGTGCTGGTCCCCGAAGCGCCTTTTGAACTGCATGGTCCGGACGGCTTTCTGGTTCAGCTCAAAACCCGCCTGGAGCAGCGGCAGCACGCGGTCATCGTCGTGGCCGAAGGGGCTGGTCAGGACCTGTGCCGGATCAACAACCAGGTCGATCTCTCTGGCAACCCCATCCTGGGCGACATCTGCGATGTGCTGCGCTCTGAGATCAAGAAATTCTTTGACGCCACGGATTTTCCCTACACACTCAAATACATCGACCCCAGCTACATCATCCGTTCCATCCCGGCCAACTCCAACGACCGCATCTACTGCGGCTTCCTCGGCCAGCATGCCGTGCACGCGGCCATGGCCGGCAAGACCGGGATGGTCGTGTCCAAGCTGCAGGAGCGCTACCTGTACCTGCCCCTGGATCTGGTCACCGCCAAACGGCGCAAGCTCAACATCTACTCCAACTACTGGAGATCTGTCATGGAATCCACCGGACAACCCCAATCCATGTTTAACTGCGCTACAAAGGCATAGACGCTCATGAAACGTATTCTCGCCATCGCTTTCATTCTGGCTCTGGCCGGCGGCTACTGGTTCATGCAGAACCGCGACCGTTTTTTCCCGAAACCGGTAGCCACGGAGGTGGCGCCGCAACGCTGGCAGGTCGGCACGGGTCAGCCGGCCCCCGTGCTTCCGGTGCAGGAAACGGTCAACGCGACCGTCGTCGCGCCTGAAGGCAACGCCACGGCCCAGGGCAACGCCACCGCCCCCGTCCTCCCGGCCGACGAAATAGTACGTCATGAGTTCATTGAGGACTTAAGCCACTACATGGTCGACTGCTATCTGCCGGGCGGAACCAAGAAGAATCCCGGATCCGAGCCAAGGTTCGTCCTCAACGTCAAGTCCGTGAACATACGCTACGGTGTCGATTTCAACGGATTGAACGTGGATCCGGCCGACACTCTCGGAGCGCGCAAGGTCATCTTCTCGCATGTGCTCAAGGAGCCCGTGCTCGATTTCCTGCACGCGGCGTACACGCCGCTCTTTCTGGACAGCCTGGAGCGTGCCCTGCAGTCGACCACCTACACCCTGCCCTCCGGACAGATGGCCGTCGTGAGCGAGGCCCAGCGAAAGGAGATGCTGAATCTGCTTGCCGCGCGGCTGAAGACCATCGGCAAGACGGTAAGCACCCTGGCCAGAACGGATTCGATCCGGCTTTTGGTCACGAAATATCTTGAGGACATGGAGAGTGTCAGCCAGGCGCATCTGGCATTCTGGAACATGCAGGGGCAGGAGGCGTCCATCTCGGCCAAGAACGAGGCCAGCGCCCGCATCAAGACCACCATCCAGACCCGCGAGATCTCGCGTCAGAGGCTCCTGCAAGCCATCGTCAGCGCTTCGAACCCGCAGGGCATGGACGCCTCGGAGCTGATCTATCTGGCACAATGGGTTCATCGGCGAAGCCTGGAAGACCCGAATGGGATGGGCAGCATAGCCAAGGCCGGAGAGCTTCTGGTCAGGACGGCGGAGGCTGTTCAGGAGCGCGCCCTTGAGCCTCAGCCGGAAGTGGAACAGGTGGTGACGGGCAACGAGACCCAAAACCAGGGGCAGTAATCAGGACAAAAAACTCTTGTCGAGGCGGCAGGACTGGATCACGTCCCCACCCGCCTCGTGCAGAACAAACTCTATCTCGCCCCGGCGGCCCATCCGGGGCGAACATTTTTCGTTGTTCCACAAGGTCATCCAGCCCGGCCCCCATTCCGAATAGGGAAAAGAAAGGGTTCCGATGCGGTACAGCTCGGCAACGCTCCAGCCCGCTGCCTCAAGCTCTTCCCGGTGCTGCCTGAACCAGGCCAGGGATCGTGCATGAGCGCGCGCCAAATCCTTGGAAATCTTCTCATTCTTCAACAATTCCCCGCTCGCCTCAAGCTCCTGATCAAATGCGGACATGCTTCTTCCTGTTTGTGTTCATCAGTGACACACAGGATGCGTATACTGCACCCCGATCCCGAAACGGGCTTGTTCCATACATCCCAAATCCTTGGTCCAGCGAACCCTGCCGTGGGATGTCCTGTGCGCGGCCAGTCCAGAAGTTTCCGGATTGATGTTCAGAAGCTGGACATAAATCTCAGTGCCGGTCCTGAGCGGCTTGCTGGCCTCCATGCAAAGCCCCCCCTCGCTCACGTCCACGAGTCGCGCATCGCTGTATTCTTCGCTGCCCAGCTGGCTATAGCGAACCCTGACCTCTTTTCGCATGCGAGTAAATTCTCGTCTGTCTGCCTTGTTTGTCATTGCCCCTCCGTTCATCCCGATGAATCAACTTAACTGTTAACTCATCCACGAAAAAAGAAAAGAGCCCCGGTCAGTCAAGTTCGTCCGGCACAAGCAGCAAAAACCCCTGCTCCCTGAGAGCCCCTGCCAGAGCGCCGTCACCCTCTATACGTCGGCCGGAGAACGTGCCATCGTAGATGATTCCCCGCCCGCAGCTCGGCGAGCGCGGCTGCAGCACTGCCGCCCGGGCCCCGGTCAGCCGGGCCACGAGTTCGACCTGCCGGACCCCGCGTTCAAAGGCCTCGGTCAAGTCAGCACCGTCCCGGGTCACGGCCCGGCCTTCGAGCAGTTCCACTGCCGAACGCGGCGTGGGCAAGCCGCCCAGTTGTTCCGGACAGACAGGGACCAGGACATGGTCTTTTGACAGGGCCATGACTCTCTCGTCCGTGTCGCAGCGCCCGTCATAGCGGCAATAAATCCCAAGCAGACAGGCACTGACCAAAATTGGCCCATGGTCCTTCAAATCGGCTCTTGTCATCGTTTTCTCCATCCTGTAGCCCTTTGAACGCGACAATACGCATCAAAATAACGTGAAATTCCGGAGGCTTCATACTCATGCTCCAGTCCACCATCGACCAGATCCGCACCCTTGACCGCGCGTACTTCCAAAAGGCCCAGACGCACCTGGATTCCCAGACAAAACCCAAAGGCAGCCTCGGCGTCCTGGAACAGGTCGCCTGCCGGCTGGTGGCCATAGCCGGCGGAGAAGCGCCCAAGGTCGACCCGGCCCGCATTTACACATGCGCCGGGGATCACGGGGTGGCGCTCCAGGGCGTGAGCCTCTTCCCACAGGAAGTGACGCGGCAGATGGTTGCCAATTTTGTCATGAACGGCGCGGCCATCAACGTCCTTACCCGCACAGCGGGAGTGGACCTCAAAGTCGTGGACGCCGGCTGCTTGGGCGACAGGTTTCCCGATCATCCGGCCCTTGTCCAGTGCAAGGTCGCGCCCGGCACCAAGGATCTGAGCACAGAGGCAGCCATGACCCGCGAAGACTGCCTGAAAGCCCTTGAAAACGGGATCGAACTGGCCAAGGCGGCGCACAGGGACGGAATCGTGACTCTGGGCACCGGGGAGATGGGCATCGCCAACACGACCCCGGCCACGGCCCTCTTCTGCGCCTATCTGGGCCTTGCCCCGGCCGACATTACCGGCCCTGGCACGGGACTTGGAGCCGAAGGGGTGCGCCACAAGATCACGGTCATCGAAAAAGCCCTGGCCCTGCATGCCCCCACCATCGACAAGGCCGATCCCATCGATATCCTGGCCTGCCTCGGCGGATTCGAAATAGCGACCCTGGCCGGCATGATCCTGGGCGGAGCGAGCCTTGGCAAGCCTCTGGTCATCGACGGCTTCATCTCTTCCAGCGCCTATGTCGCAGCCCGGGCCATCTGCCCGCTGGTGGCCGAATACGCATTCTTTTCCCACGCCTCGGCGGAACCCGGGTTCGCCGCCGTCATGAGGGGTCTGGATGCAAGCCCGCTCCTGCACCTGAACATGCGCCTTGGCGAAGGCACCGGCGCGGCCATGGCCATCTTCATCCTGCGCAGCGCGGCCAATCTCTACAACGACATGGCCACGTTCTCAGCGGCGGGCGTACACAGCGGAGAATAGCACCGTCCCGCAGTGGCTCAGGCCGAAATGTCAAAAGGGCGGACGGAATAACCGCCTGCCCTTTTGCATTGCATCCGAATCAGGATCAGCCTCAGACCGCTGCGCCGCTCCGGTAGACCTCGTCCAGAATATCCTTGCCGCCATCGGCCAGCACGGCCTTGGCCACGTTTGCGCCAAGCTCCACTGCCGCGTGGGACTGAGCCGTGGCCTGCCGGCGGATGACCCGCTCACCGCAGAGGTCGGCCACCAGGCCCGTGAGGGTGATCTCCGAGCCGCTTAGGGTCGCATAGCCGGCGATGGGCACCTGGCAGCCTCCGTCCAGGCCGAACAGAAAGGACCGCTCCGCCTCCACGCAGACCTTGGAAGGCGCATGGTCCAGAAAGGCCAGGAGCTCGTCCAGTTCCGGACGGTCGGCGCAGTATTCGATGCCAAGCGCACCCTGGGCCACTGCCGGATAAAACATGGGCGGTGCCAGCTCCTGCATGTGCGGGGCTGAGAGTTCAAGACGGTTCATGCCCGCCGTGGCCACGATGATGGCATCGAATTCGCCGGCCATGAGCTTGCCCACCCGCGTGTCAAGATTGCCGCGCAGGGAGAGAATGCACAGGTCCCGGCGCAGGCCCATGAGCTGGGTCTGACGACGCAGGCTGCTGGTCCCGACCCTGGCGCCGGCCGGAAGCGACGCGATGTCCGGGTAGTTGACGCTCAGAAAAGAGTCCGTAGGAACCTCGCGCTGCGGGATGATGCCGAGCTTGAGGCCCTCGGGCAGCTGGGCGGGCACGTCCTTCATGGAATGCACTGCAATGTCGGCCTCGCCGGCCAGGAGGGCTTCCTCGATTTCCTTCACGAAAAGGCCCTTGCCGCCGATCTTGGCCAGGGGCACATCCAGAATCTTGTCGCCCTTGGTCTTGATTATGTTGAGTTCGACGGTCATGCCCGGATACTGGGCGCGAAGCAGGCCGGAAATGTGATGCGCCTGCCACAAGGCCAGCTTGCTGCCCCGGGTAGCGATACGAATGGTGTTCATCAAGAGTGGATCCTTAGATTTTAGCCGCAGCTGGAACAATTGCCGCCGGAACAGGTACCGCAACCGCTCTTGCCTCTGGTGGTGATGGCGTTGGCAGAGGGAGAGCCCATGACGATGGGGCCTCCGGTCCGGAACACGCCACGCGAAATGAGCTTGGTCGTATCCGCGGCGCCGCAGGCCGGACAGACGGGTTGCTCCCCGCCGAGAACGATTTCCTCGAATTCCTTGTGGCAGGAATTGCAGACATATTCGAAGATGGGCATGCTTCCTCCTTATGGTTGTTCAGAGCCCAGAAAAGGCTCGAGCTCGGCAACCGCTTCAAACAGATAATAGTCCACCAGGCCGCACAAAAGATGGCCGATGGCCCCATGAATTTCCTGAACCAGCGGCGTCCGCGTGTCCGGCACGATGAGGGCGTGATGGCAGTGGGCGAGCATGGCTCCGCCCCCGCCTCCGCCAAGGCCCACCGTGACCAGCCCGTTCTCCAGGCCAACGCGCAGCGCCTCATTGACATTGGCGCTGCGGCCCGAAGTGGAGATGCCGATCAGCACATCCCCGGGACGCCCCAGGGCCTGGACCTGCTTGCTGAAAATCTGGTCAAACGAATAGTCGTTGCCGATGGCGGTCAGGGCCGAAGTATCCGTGGTCAGCGCGATGGCCGGCAACGGAGGCCGCTCCATCATGAAGCGGTTGACCAGTTCGGCCGCGAAATGCTGCGCATCGGCGGCGCTGCCGCCATTTCCGCAGAAAAGAATCTTTCCGCCGGCCGTAAGGCTCAGCGCCATGGCCCGCGCCACTTCGGCCACCTGCGCGGCGTTGTTGGCGAAAAAGGTCTTGCGCAGCTCGGCGCCTTCATGCGCATGGTCCGTAATGATCTTGTGCACCCGCTCCGTCATGGAAACCTCCCGTGCTCGTTGAACAGGCCCATGGTTTCTAAGTCCCCCCCTGCCCTTTGGCAAGGTTTTCTTCCTCGCATCAGGCCCATTAAATTCTACAAATCTGTCAACATATCGCGCAGGAGTTCTCTTTATTTTGACAATTTCGACATCGCATCATCGCTAAAGTATCCATCACCCTTTTTTCAAAAATACCAATCTTTCCGGATTGTCAAACCCTGGCGCCCTCCCATGGACGGTTTTCAAGCCCCGTGCAGTTCAGGCATAATGATTGCACAATCAATTCAGGCCTAAAGGTCCTGAATCACGGAGTTCTTTAGCGGAGCCCCCAATTTTGTCAAAAAGCGTGCACGCTCCTAAAATAACTTTCTTTTTTTGGTTTTTTCCATTAGAAAAACCATCACTTTGTAACACTTACTTCATGGAGGTTGTTTGTGAAGAAATCCGCCCGTGTTTTACTTGCCCTGGCATGCGTGCTCCTCTTTGCCGCGGCCGCTGGAGCCGAGACCCTCAAAATTGGCTTCAACATCCCGCTGACCGGCGACATCCCGAAAGTGGGTGAAGAATCAAAGTTTGCCGCCGAAATGCTCAAGGAAGACATCAACGCCGCAGGCGGCCTTGATGTCGGTGGCACGAAGTACCAGCTCGAATTCATTTACGAAGACAACGAATCCAAGGCTGAATCCGCCGTCTCCGCCGCCCTCAAGCTCATCGAGCGCGACAGCGTGCTGGCCATCGTCGGCCCCAACTCCAGCAAGCAGGCTGTCCCAGCCGGCCAGGTCTGCGACGACAACCAGACCCCGATGATCTCGCCCTGGTCCACCAACCCCGACACCACCAAGGACCGCCCCTGGGTTTTCCGCGCCGCCTTCCTTGACCCCTTCCAGGGTCCCGTGGCCGTGGACTTCGCCATGGAGCAGTTCGGCGCCAAGAAGGCCGCAGTCCTCTACGCCCTCGACAACGACTATTCCAAGGGCCTGGCCGAAATTTTCCGTGACGACTTCAACGCCAAGAACGGCGCTGGCGCAGTCGTGGGCTTCGAATCCTACTCCTCCAAGGATCAGGACTTCAGCGCCCAGCTGACCACCATCCTGGCCGCCAAGCCCGATTTCATCTTCCTGCCCAACAACTACAACGAAGTCGCGCTGATCATCAAACAGGCCCACGACCTCGGCTGGAAGAACCCCTTCATGGGCGCCGACGCCTGGGGCAACTCCGAGCTGATGGCGCTGTGCGGCGACAACTGCAAGGGCCAGTACTTCTCGACCCACTACGCGGCCGCTGGCGCCACCGGCGAGACCAAGGTCTTCATCGACCGCTACAAGGAAAAATACGGCTATGAGCCCGCCGACGTAGCCGCGCTGACCTGGGATGCCACCAACCTGGTCCTCAAGGCCATCCAGAACACCGGCGGACTGACCGGCAAGACCCGCGCCGACCGCAAGGCCGTTCGCGACGCCATGGCTGCCATCCCCGAGTTCCCGGGCATCACCGGCAACATGAAGTTCGACGCTGAAGGCGACCCCATCAAATGCGCGGTGGTCGTCAAGATCAGCGATCAGGGCGAATTCGTGTTCACCAAATCCGTCTGCCCGTAACAGATTGATCAAAGTGCGCGGGGTTTGAACTCCGCGCGCTTTTTTTGTTTCAAAGCCTTACCGGGCCTTTCATTGTCAACAGAAGTCACCGGGACACTGGACTCATAGGGGAAAACTCGTGCTCGCAAGTATTATCCAGAACCTCTTCAACGCGTTTCAGTGGGGCAGCTTCTACTCCCTGATCGCGCTTGGCTATACGCTGGTGTACGGCGTGTTGCGTTTGATCAATTTCGCGCACGGCGACATTTTCATGGTTGGCGCGTACATCGCGTTCTTCATCGCCACGGCCATCCTGGGCATGGCGGTCTCGCTCCCGGGCTGGATGGTTTTGGCCATGGTCATTCCCTTGACCATGATCCTCACCGCCCTCGTGGGCGTATCGCTGGAGCGCATCGCCTATCGGCCGCTGCGCCGCAAGGGCGCGCACCGCCTGTATGTCGTCATCACCGCACTCATGTGCGGCCTGGTCCTTGAAAACGGCAACCTCGCGCTGCTTGGCGCCAGTCGCAAGAGCTTTCCCGAACTCGTGGACAAGGTCGTCTACACCGTCGGCGACCTGAGCATGACAAACCTGAAAATAGGGGTCGTGTTCTCCGCAATCCTGGTCTTTATCTTTCTGCAGTTCATCGTCACCAAGACCAAGATCGGCATGGCCATGCGCGCCATCTCCTACGACAAGTTCGCGGTACCGCTCATGGGCATCCCCATCGATACGGTCATCGTCTTCACCTTCATTCTCGGTTCCTCTTTCGCCGGATTGGCGGGTCTGCTTTTCGCCCTCTCCTATCCCATCCTGGACCCCTACATGGGTGCAATGATCGGCTGGAAAGCCTTCATCGCAGCCGTGGTCGGAGGGATCGGCGACATTCGCGGGGCTTTCCTGGGCGGTTTTCTCCTCGGTTTCGTGGAAATTCTCGTCGTCGCGGTTTTCCCGTCAACCTACAGGGACCTGATCGCCTTCGCCATCCTGATGACCATCCTGTGCATCAAACCCACAGGCATGTTCGGCGTGGCAGGCACGACCAAGATCTGAAGACGGATACAAAATCGGATCGATCGTTCTCTTCTTTTTCACTTGGTACTCGAGGAATTCAATGCGAAAACTAACCGTCCCCACGCTCCTGCTGGCGATAACCGGTGTGATAGTGTTCATGTCCCATCAGGAATACATCGACCTGTACATTCAGTCCGTCATCATGTTCATGGGCGTGAACATCATCCTGTCCAGCAGTTTCAACATCGTGAACGGCTACATGGGCGAGTTCGCCTGCGGGCATGCCGGATTCATGGCCGTGGGCGCCTACGTGACCTCCGTCATCAACGTGATGCTCTTCACCGACGACAAGGTCTTCGGCGCAGCGCTGCTGCCTCCGGAAATGGCCGTCTATCTCTTTCCCTTCACCCTGCTGATCGGCGGAGCCGCAGCGGCGGTGACCGGCGTACTGGTGGCCATTCCCTCGTTCAAGACCCGCGACGACTATCTGGCGATCATCACCATCGCGGCCAACTTCATCATCATCAGCACCATCATCAACATCGACAAGATCGGCGGCGCCCGCGGGTTCATGGGCATGAAGAAGGTGCTCTTCGCCATGAGCGACAGCTACGACATCCCCTGGATCCTGCTGTGGGTCATGGTCTTCACCTTCGGCACGGTTTTCATCATCCGCCGTTACGTGACCTCGACCTACGGCAAGGGCATCATCGCCATCAAGCAGGACGAGGTGGCCGCGGAAATGATGAGCGTCAACACCAACAGGATGAAACTGGTGGCCTTCATGCTCTCCAGCGGCCTGGCCGGCATCGCGGGCGGCCTCTTCGCGCACATCCTGGGCTACATCAACCCGAACTCCTTCGGGATCCTGAAATCAACGGAATGCCTCGTCATGGTTTATCTCGGCGGCATGGGATCGCTCAGCGGTTCGGTCATCTCCGCGATCCTCTTCACCCTGCTCCTGGAATCGCTGCGATTCATCATTCCCTGGATGGATACCGCCATGCATTACGTGCACCTGCTCCCCGACGGTTATGAACTGAGCCAGGTCTGGAAATGGGTCATCATTCCCCTCATCCTCATCCTGCTCATGCAATTCAGGCCCGAAGGCATCATGGGTAACAGGGAACTGTCCGACATATTCCCGAAACTCAAGAAATTCTACTCGTTCAAGTAACGCGCTCGCAACAGCGAAAAGCGATCGTATTCATCATCCGGAGCTTCTATGTCCCTTTTGCAGATTCAAAACATGACAAAAACCTTCGGCGGCCTGTGCGCAGTGTCGGACTTCTCCATTTCCATCGAAGGAAACGAGCTCATGGCCCTCATCGGTCCCAACGGCGCGGGCAAGACCACGGTATTCAACCTGGTGTCCGGGTTCTATACGCCGACGGAAGGGTCTCTGGTCTTCAAGGGCAAGTCCCTGGCCGGTCTCAAGCCGCATCAGGTCACGGCCATGGGAATAGCGCGGACCTTCCAGAACATCCGCCTCTGGCACGACATGACCGTGCTCGAGAACATCCAGATCTCACAGCATTACAACCTCGGTTACAATCTCGTGGACGCCTTCCTGCGCACCCGCCGCTACATGGGCAACGAGAAGCGCATCGCCGACCGGGGCTATGAAATCCTGGAAGCCCTCGATCTCCGGCAATTCGCCGAAGAAATGCCCAAGAACCTCCCCTACGGCCTGCAGAGACGCGTCGAAATTGCGCGCGCCCTGTCCATCAACCCTGCGCTGCTGCTGCTCGACGAACCCGCGGCCGGGCTCAACTCATCCGACGTCAACGACCTGATCAAGCTCATTGGCTGGATCCACAAGGAGTTCAAGATTGCCATCTGGATGATCGAGCATCAGATGGACGTGGTCATGTCGCTGTGCTCCTGGATCAAGGTTGTCGATTTCGGCGTGACCATCGCGGAAGGAACTCCGGAGCAGATCCAGAACAATCCGGATGTCATCAAAGCTTATCTTGGAGACGAGAATATATAATGCTGCTCGAAGTCAAAAACCTCTATGTGAAGTACGGCAATATCGAAGCCCTGCACGGCATCTCCTTCAACGTGGCCAAGGGCGAGATCGTGACCCTGATCGGTGCCAACGGCGCTGGAAAAACGACCACCCTCCACACCATCACCCGCGTCCCGCCGCCGGAGGGACCGAAGATCACCCAGGGCGACATCCTCTACGAGGGCAAGAGCATCATCGGCACTGAAGCGCACAAGGTCGTTCAGGACCTCAAAATCGCGCTGTCCCCCGAGGGCAGGCACATCTTCGGCAACCTGACCGTTGAGGAAAATCTGCAACTGGCCACCTATGCGCGCAAGGACAACGATCAGATCCAGGTGGATTTCAAGAGAGTCTACGACCTCTTCCCCAGACTCTTCGAACGCCGCAAGCAGCGCAGCGAATCCCTGTCCGGCGGCGAACAGCAGATGCTCTCCGTGGGCCGTTCGCTCATGACAGGAGCCAACTTCATCATGCTCGACGAACCCTCCATGGGCCTTGCGCCGCTCCTCATGTACGACATGTTCAGGGCCTTGAAGGAACTCAATTCCCAGGGCATGACGCTCCTTCTGATCGAGCAGAACGCGCGCATCGCCCTACAGTTCGCGCACCGGGGCTATGTGCTCGATACCGGGGCCATCGTCGCCTCCGGCAATGCCCGGGAACTCATGAACAACCCCGACGTGAAAAAAGCGTATCTCGGAGGCTGAAGGCCTCGGCGCCTCCCGTGTTCCAACAAGCCCGGGCGTCATGCTTGGGCTTCATTTTTTTGGGCGGATTTTAAGCATGAATCACCAGAACATCATCCTCATCGGCATGGCAGCCACAGGCAAATCCACCCTTGGCAGACGTCTGGCCAAGCGCCTCGACTGGGCCTTCGTGGACACGGATCTGCTCATGGAAGCCTGGTGGGGCGCTCCCCTGCAGACAATCAGTGATTACCTTGGGCTTGAGGCCTTCGTGCAGGCCGAAGCACAGCAGATTCAGCGAATGCACCTGAGGCATTGCGTCATCGCCACGGGCGGCAGCGTGGTCTATTCCGAGGCCGCCATGGCACATCTGCAAGGCCAGGGGCATATCGTCTACATCGAGTCGTCCTTTGAGAGCATCTCCCGCAGGCTGACCAACCCGACCTCAAGAGGACTGGCCATCGGGCCCGGCCAGACCCTCAAAGACCTTTACGACGAACGCGCCCCCCTGTATGCACGCTTCGCCCAGCTAACGGTGAACACCGACGGAGCGACCCCCAGTCAAACCTGCTCCGCCATCACCCGGGAGCTTTCCCGAACCACACAGGATGAGTCGTGATCAAGAAAATACTTCCCGCCCAAGCTTTCCGGAAACTGGCTGCCCTCTACGCGGACATGCAGACGAGCTACTCCGCCCACGCGCAAACTCTAGGCCTGAGCTGCGACGGCTGCCCAGACAACTGTTGCACCAGCTTCTTCCAGCACCACACCCGCATCGAATGGGCCTACCTGTTGCAGGGCCTCCGCGAGTTGCCGGCCGACCGCCGGGCTGCCTACGAGGAGCGGGCGCGCGTCTATGTGCACGAAGCCACGGCCGCCCTGTCCCGGGGCGAACGGCCGTCGATCATGTGTCCGCTGAACGACGACGGACGCTGCGGTGTCTACGCCCACCGGCTGATGATCTGCAGGCTGCACGGCGTGCCCAACAGGCTGCGCTACCCCGACGGCCGCGCCATCGACTTCCCGGGATGTTTCCGCAGCCAGGAGCTTTGCGAAAACACGGACTCCTTTCCGGTTCTGGACCGCACGGCGCTGTACACGAGGCTCATGGAGCTCGAAGTGCAGTTCGTCGGGCCCAGGCAAATCCGCGCCCTGCCCCGGGTTGATCTGACCCTGGCCGAGATGATAGTGCAGGGCAGTCCCAAATTGTGATGGTCATGAAGAAATACAAGGAGACGAGCATGCGTCCACGGCTTTTGCTGCCGCTTGTGATTGCGGTTTTACTCATTGCGGGTTGCGCGCATTTGAGCGTCGTGCATCTGGACAAGAAACCCTGGACCCTGGGTCAGCAGGAGACCCTTGTCATGCGTTACTGGGAATTTTCCTACACGAGCCGCCTGGAGGACAACAGGCTGATCGTATCCGGCACGGCCACTCCCGTGGCTGGCGCGATCCCGGAATGGGCGACCTGGATTCAGGACCTCTGGATGCAGATCTACCTCAGCGACGACCAGAGCCGCGTCTTGGCCAAGGACCTGCGTCTCTACCTGCCCACCGGCCTTGACCACGAAAAGGGCGTACCCTTCGAATTCCACCTCACTCCCGAATCACTGGGCTCCTCCGGCCCGCTGTACATCTCTTTTGGCTACCGCATGGAGCTGACGGCGGAAAAAAACACGCTGGGTGCAGCCGGGACCTCACAGGTTTTCTTTGCCAGCCAGGGAGCGCTCTTCCAGTAAGCCTTCGTCGAGGTTCGACCAATACAAAAAGCCCCCGCAGGCATCACAACCTGCGGGGGCTTCTTTTTTTCATCCCCAAAAAAACCTCAAGCGATTCTTTGCGCCATTCACTCAACCGAACCCATGCAGGGATTCCCGCGGGCCGTGAAGCTAATGGCGACAACGGGTCACTTGCAGTGAATATCTTTACGCCCAAAACGCATCAGTTCATGGCGCCGTGCTCACCCTGCATCTGCAACTTGAGGGACTGAAGCAATTGCTGCGCCTTCTCGGTTGTCTTCCATTCACCGTAGGCGTGCATCCAGTAGTCGAATCCGAATATCTTCTGCATGAGTTGCTCTTCGTGCAGATCAACCCATGTATCGAACAGATACATCTCGACGGAAAAGTCCTTGCTGTCCAGAACCTTGAGAACGGTGTTGGCAGGATATTTCTTGCCTTCGAAGTTGACTTGGAGAAACTCGACCACGGATTGCTGAGACAGTTCAGGAGACAGGGGACGGCCTAGTACGCTCTCCGCCAACTCCCAGTACTCGGGGAATTTGGCCTGCATTTGCGTTTTCTGCTCTTCAGTCAATTTAATAAAAAGGGCGCCATCCTGCTCTTCGATAAAATAATAACGAAGCCAAAATTCAAAATGAAAAACCTGGGCCATGTCGTTCAGCGCATTATGCGGAATTGTCATTTTCTACTCCCTGTAACGTGATTATCGATTAATTTTCCTGAATGAAAAAATATCGTGTACTTATTTTTGATGTATCACCGTAAACATTTATAGCGTGTTGACAAATTTACAGAAGAAAACTAACACTGCCAATTACAAATACGCGATAGTTGGAGGTTACACATGGAAGATTATGTAAAACAAGCGCTCGAAATCGTCAAAGCACAAGCCAGTGTGCGCAACATGAACGAGGAAGAGCTGACGTCCATGATTCGTTCGTTGACCGAAGGAATCAAGAACGTCGCCGAAGGAAACCAGCCCGAACCCGAAGCAACCCTGTCCCTTGATGATGCCAAAAAAGCCATCCGCGAAAAAAGCATCATCTGCATGGAATGCTCGAAGTCGTTCAAGGTGCTGACCAAACGCCATCTGGCCACCCACGGTCTCACTCCCGAAGAATACCGGGAAAAGTGGGGCTACAAGAAAGGAACGTCCCTGGTGGCCAAATCCCTGGCTCGTGACCGCCGCAAGAAGATGCAGGACATGAAGCTCTGGGAAAAACGGGTCAAGAAGTAATCTTGCCTCTGCACAAACCGGAAAGGCGAAGCACATGCTTCGCCTTTTTCATTTTTAAGCTTCAGAAAAACTGTGCAGTCTTGATCAGTCGTCCCTGCAGCATCGTGAATTCAGGATCCACGGCCTGCAGCACAAAGATCGGACTGACATAGAGGGTCTGCCAGTCGAAATCGATGGCAAAGCCCTTTTCGTCCTCCGTGATGGACTTGACCATGGGCCGCACATCCACTTCTCCGGGCTCGCCCTTCTTGGTCCGCTTGAACACCTTCCACTCCGTGGCCTCCAGGAAAGCCGGAAGCCGGGCGGCAAAGCGCTGGCTGGCTTCCGCACGCACAAACCCCAAGGAAAAACGCTCGTGGTTCGATATGGGTGCCCGGCCCTGACACGGCAACTCGTCCACCTTGACCACGCGCATGCCCTGCGGGAGCTCGGCTTCGAGCAAAGCGGGCAGGTCCTCGACGCTTATGTGCTCGCGCACGAAGAAATCCATCCACTCGCAGACGCTGCCGACGCCAACGGGCAGAGCCCGGGCAAAGGACAGGAGCGGCGCGGGATGGAATCCGCTGCTGAAAGCCAAGGGCAAGCGCGCGCGGCGAAACGCGCGCTCGAAAATCCGTTGCAGCTCGAGCTGGCTGAGATACATGGCCGGGCCGGTCTTGGAGTACCACAGCCGAAAACGCTGCTCCTTGTTGTGCAGGTCAACGACGGGACCCGCGCTGTCCGTTGGCGGCTCATCCACCAGGTCGGCATCTTCCTGGTCGCGCGTAGTGCGGTTGATGACCGGCGCAATGTCGTGGTCTGCAGCCTGCTTCGTCAATTCGGATTCGCGGCCGTCCAGGTTGCAGACCCCGCAGGACCGGCACGCCTCGTAGCGGCAATCCGGCGTCGCGGCCTCTTCCAGGGCGCGACGGCGCTCGGTGAGCAGATATTTGCGACTCACCCCGGAGGCGAGATGGTCCCAGGGCAGAGGCTGCTCCGGATCCCGCTCGCGCAGGTAGGACTCCGCGTCGATGCCGGTTTCGGAAAAAGCCTCCAGCCACGGCTCAAGACGCAGATGGTCTGACCAGCTGGTGAAAAGCGCTCCCTTGGCATAGGCGACTTCCAGGGCCGGAGCCAGATGCCGGTCGCCACGGGAGAAGACCCCTTCGAGCCAGGTCATGTGCGAATGGTGCCACTTGAGCTTGAGCTTCTTGTAGGGGCGGAAAATGTTGCGCAGATAGGCCAGTCGCTCCTCGATCTCGGCCATGGAGATCTGCCGCTCCCACTGGAAAGGGGTGTGCGGCTTGGGCACGAACGGCGAAACCGCCGCCGTGACCTGAAGGCGCCTGACATTCTTTCCGGCACTGGCCGCGACCTTCAGGCAGAGATCGAGAATGCCGTGCAGGTCCTCGCGGGTCTCCGTGGGCAGGCCCATCATGAAATACAGCTTGACCTGCTGCCAGCCCAGGCGAAAAGCCTTGCCTGTATGGTCGAGCAACTCTTCCTCGGTCACGCCCTTGTTGATGACGTTCCGCAGCCGCTGGGTGCCGGCCTCGGGGGCCAGAGTCATGCCCGTGTGCCGGATCTTGCCCATGAGCCGCATCAGGTCTTCGGAGACCGAACCCACGCGCAGGGACGGCAGTGAAATGGAAACCTGCTCCTGCCTGCAGTGGCTGTAGGAGGACAGAAAAAGAGCCTCAAGAGCGCTGAAGTCGCCGGTGCTGAGTGACAGGAAGGACAACTCCTCGCTGCCCGTCTCGGCCAGGCCGCGATCGATGATGGAACCGAGCACGTCCACCTCGCGCTCGCGCACCGGACGGTAGATCATGCCCGCCTGACAGAAGCGGCAGCCGCGGGTGCAGCCGCGCGCGATCTCGACGGAATAACGGTCATGCACGGGCTTGCCGAAGGGCACGATCTGGCGCGTCGGGAAGGAGACCTTGTTCATGTCCATGACGATGCGCTTTTCAACCTGCGGCTGCGCGGCGTCCAGCGGACGCATGGCCCCGCTGCCGTCGTCCTCGAAAAACGCAGGCACATACACGCCGGGAATCTCTGCCAGGCGGCGGATCAGTTCACTGCGGGACCAGCCCTCGTCCTTGCCGCGCGCAATGAGTCCGAGCATTTCGGGCAGGACTTCCTCCCCGTCGCCAAGCACCATGGCATCGACAAAAGCGGCCAGCGGTTCGGCGTTGAAGGTGCAACCTCCTCCGGCGATGACCAGCGGATGCCCGTCGCTGCGCTGTGCGGCACGGAGTGGGATCCCCCCCAGGTCGAGCATGTAGAGCACGTTTGTGTAGCACAGCTCGTGCGTGATGCTGAAGAGCACGCCATCCAGATCCTTGAGCGGCGTGTCGCTTTCCAAGGTGGCCAGAAGGGCGTCGTGGGCTCTGAGCACCCCGGCCACGTCCTCGGTGGGCGCAAAGACCCGCTCTGCGAAGAAATGGTCAGTGGTGTTGACGATATCGTACAGGATCTTCTGTCCAAGATAGGACATGGCCACTTCGTAGAGATCCGGAAAGGCCAGGGCCACGTGGGCCCGGACCGTTTTCAGGTCCTTGTGGACGCTGTTGATCTCGGTGCCAAGGTAATGACTGGGGCGGGAAAAGAGGGGGAGCAGAGCCTTCATGAGTCCTTGCCGTGCGCAGGGCCGGGAAGAAAAAAAAAGGGTGGAAAGCCACCCTTTTCCCGGCAGCGCCTGCTGCGTTATTTTTTCAAGAATTTGCTGAAATCGGACACGCCGCCGCCCATGCCGCCCAAGTTGCCGAGGCCGCCGGGGGCAGACAGGGTCAGGTTGGTGGTCGCCTCAAGATACTTGGTCTTGAGCTCTTCGGGTACGGTCTTGTACTGATAGATGACGTGCTTGAGTTCGATCTCCCCTGTCATTTCCTGATCAAAGGGATAGCCGAAAGGAAGCAGCAGCATCTGCATGCCGCCCTGCTGCGTGGGGATGGTCTGCAGGATGGCCGGATCAGTGATGACCCCTTTCTCCTCGTTCCATTTGCCGAGCACCATGTCGCCGTTCACCAACTTCACCAATCTGATATCGTACATTGTCACCTCATCATGTTTCTTGACTCGTAACCCCGCCCGAAAAGTCCGGACGAGCCGAGGTTTCGTGTCTACGAGGTGCGCCCTGCACTGTCAAGGTCGTGCCCGGTGCGCCCTTTCCGATCACCATCCTTTGTGATAGCCGACCCTCACAATGACCGGGAGGTTAAGCATGAACACTCTGGATATCGTCTTCTGCGTGATTCTGGGATTTCTGGGCCTGCGCGGCATTTTCCGCGGACTTGTCAAGGAGATCGCCTCCATCCTGGGGCTGGTCCTGGGCTTCGTATTGGCCAACTCCTATCACGCGCAGCTTGCGGCTATGGTCGAAAACTTCCCGGGTGGCCCCGGCATGGCCAACCTCGCAGCCTATCTGGCCATCTTTCTGGGCGTCGTGGCGGTGGTCTTCCTGCTCGCCTCACTGATCAGAAAGCTCCTGCAGATGATCATGCTCGGCTGGGTGGACAGCATCGGCGGCGGCGCGCTCGGCTTCTTCAAGGGCGCGCTTTTGTGCAGCATCATCGTCATGGCGCTGACCGCCTTTCTGCCGTCCAGGTCTCCATTGCTGACCGAGTCGAAGATCATGCCCTACGTCAACACCTTCAACACCATTCTCTCCAACGCCCTGCCCAAGGAGATGCGCGACCAGTTCCTGATTCGCAGCCAGGAGCTGCAGCAGGAGTGGGAGAAGCGGGTCGTTGAAAAACTCAAGGAAATGAAAGGAACCCCTGGTGGAAAAGAATAATTTCGAACGCATAATAGAAGTCATCGACACCCTGACCGGACCGGACGGCTGCCCCTGGGACAAGGAGCAGACCCCCCAGTCCATGTGCGACTATCTGGTGGAGGAATGTTTCGAGCTGGTGGAAGCCATCCGGCAGGACGACAAGTCCGAGATCGCCGAAGAGCTTGGCGATGTACTCTTCCTGCTGCTCTTCATCGGCCGCTGCCACGACCGGGAGATCCCTGATTTCCTGGAGACCGCGCTGGCCGGAAACGTGGCCAAGATGATCCGCCGCCATCCCCACGTTTATGGCGAAAAAGCCGCCGACGTGGCCGAAGTGATCAAGAACTGGGAGCAGATCAAGAAGCAGGAGAAAGCCGAAAAAGACAAGGATCCCGGCGTGTTCGCATCCCTGCCTGCAAGCCTGCCGCCGCTGCTGCGCGCCTACCGCATCAACTCCAAGGCGGCCCGTACGGGCTTCACCTGGGCCACGGACGCGGACCAGGAAAAGAAGTTGGTCGAGGAATGGAAGGAGTTGCAGGCCGCGCTGGCTTCGGACGACGCGGCGGCAAAGGAAGAGGAATTCGGGGACTATCTGTTTTCGCTGGTGGAATACGGCAGACGGCGCGGAATCAAGGCCAACTCGGCCCTGGCCGTGGCCAACGCCAAGTTCCTGCAACGCTTCGAGTCCATGGAAAAACTTGCCCGCGAGCGCGGCCTGGAACTGGACAAGCTCTCTTTGGAGGAGATGGACAAACTTTGGGACGAAATCAAGGCCGGTCGCTGAAAATCCATCACGACAAGACGGAAATAAACAATACCGTAGGGGCGGCCCTATGTGGCCGCCCTCTCAAAATCAGGAAACAACGCGTTCCAAAACGAATTTTTCAATCGTCCAGAAGACCTTTCTGCCGAATATGCTCCACGATCTTCTCCAGCACCCGATCCGCGTCCAGCGCGCTGGTGTCGATAATCACGGCGTCCAGGGCGGGCTTTAAGGGAGCCACCACCCGGTTGCGGTCCTGGTCGTCACGGATGCGGATCTGGCCGCGGATGCGCTCCAGGTCCTCATCCATGCCCATGGCCGTAAGCTGCGCGTGTCGGCGCTTGGCACGCACGTCGATGGATGCGTCCATGAAGAACTTGTGCCGGGCGTTCGGAAAGATCACGCTGCCCATGTCCCGGCCCTCGGCCACAAGAGAGGTGGTCCGGCCGATGGCCTGCTGGTTGCGGCGCAGAAAATCGCGCACCACTGGAATGCGGCCCAAGTGCGAGGCCCACAGCCCCACTTCCTCCTTGCGGATATCCGGGTCCAGGGGCATCCCGTTCAGGAGCAATTCGGAATATTTTCCCGTCCCCTCCAGGTCGAAATCCAGACGATTGAGTTCGGGCACCAGCTGGTCAACGGGCTGCTCCCAGCCTCCGTCCCCGAAAAAAAGCGCCACGGAGCGAAACATGGCTCCGGTATCCAGATAGGCGATGCCCAGGCGGTCCGCCAGCTCACGGGCGATGGTCGTCTTGCCCACCCCGGCCGGTCCATCAAGAGTGACGATTGTGATCACGCAGCACCTCCGCTGTTTTGGCCAGAAATTCCAGATTCTCTTCCTCGTTGCCGATGCTGACACGCAGCTTCTCGGGCATGCCATAACTGCTCAGGGGGCGTATGATGACCCCTCTGGCCAATAATGCCTCAAAAAGGGTGCGCGCGTCCATGGGCGGCTCGAACATCAGAAAATTCGCCTGTGACGGCCAGACCTTGCAGCCCATGGCCGAAAGCTCGCGCTCCAGCAGGCGGCGGCCCTCACTCACGACGAGCAGGGTCTGGGACACGAAGATGTCGTCATCAAGAGCGGCCAGTCCGGCCTGCTCGGCCAGGATGTTCACGCTGAAGGGCAACTTGACCCGCAGCAGCAGGTCCGCCAGCCACTCGGGCATGAGCCCGTAGCCAAGGCGCAGGCCCGCCAGCCCGTACATCTTGGAAAAAGTGCGCAGGACGACCAGATTGGGGATCGTGCCCAGGTGCGGGAGCATGCTGTAGGCCTCAAGCGGCTCGGCGAAATCGACATAGGCCTCATCCACCACCAGGAGCGCACGCGCCGGCAGCATGGCCGCAAGCTCGATCAGGTCTGATGCCGGACAGGCATGGCCCGAGGGGTTGTCCGGATTGGTCACGAAAACCAGGGCGGTATTTTCGTCGGTCAGGGCAAGGAGCTTGTCGAACGGAAAGGAGAAGTCGGCGTTGAGCCTGGCCTGCCGAAACTCCACACCACACAGTCTGGACTGCACATCGTAGATGCTGAAGCAGGGCTTGAAGGCCACCACGTTGTCCACACCGGGCCGGGCCACCACGCGCAGCAGAAGATCGATGATCTCGTCCGAGCCGTTGCCCGCCACCACGCAGGAGGCGGGCACGCCCAGATGCGCGGCCAAGGCCTCGGTCAGGGCCGGAGAGCCGGCCTGGGCATAGCGAAAAGCCATGGGACTGACGTTCCTGAGCCGCTCCTGAACCACGGGGGACGTGCCCAGCGGGTTCTCGTTGCTGGCCATCTTGATGACCCGGGCCAGGCCGTAACGTTTCTTTATTTCATCGATGGACAGGCCAGGCGAATAGGGCTTGAAACCCTCCATCTCCGGCCGCACCAGAACCTTGGTCATTGACATTCTCCTTTGCTGCGCGCCCCTTGTGCCGGGGTGCGCGTCCCTTCGATTATCCGCATGTGCGGCTTGCAAAATTCGTTCAACAGGCATGCATCGGACGCACTGCCGGAATGCTCACGTCATCACTGCGCGAGGACAGCCTTTATGGCCCCCGCCACCACCGCGAACTCCGCATCCATGAGCGTGCGTGGATCGAGGCAGAACGCGCCGTCCTCCACCCGCCCTACGACCGGGGTATCCGTCGCCAGCAGGCCCTGGCGCAGGGAGTCCACATCCATGCCCGTCGGCGCAACGCTGACCAGCGTTGTCGGCAGATCCTGCTCTGGAAAAGAGCCGCCGCCCACGCGCGAAAAACCGGGCTTCACCGCCACCGAGGCCAGCCCCGCCAGATCCCGGACCAGCCTGCGCCGCAGACGTCCGGCCCGGGTCCGCAATTCATCCCGTCCGGCCGTGATCATGGCCAGGGTCGGCACCGTGCGCCGGGCCTGCTCAGGGTCGAGATACAGGCGCAGGGTCGCCTCCAGCGCGGCCAGCGTCATCTTGTCGATGCGCAGGGCCCGGTTGAGCTGGTTCTTCTTGATGCGCTCGATGAATTCCCGGCGACCGACGATCACGCCAGCCTGGGGACCGCCCAGCAGCTTGTCGCCGCTGAAGGTGACCACATCCACCCCGCTTTTGAGCACCTGCTGCACCGTAGGCTCGGGCATGAATCCGTAGGGGGAAAAATCGAAAAGATTGCCGCTGCCCAGGTCCTCGAAGGTGGACAGGCCCCGCTCGCGGCCCAGCGCCACCAGATCGGACAGGTCCACTTCCTTGTGGAATCCGATGATGCGGTAGTTGGAGGTGTGCACCTTCATGAGCATGGCGGTATCGGGACCGATGGCCTCCGCGTAGTCGCGCAGATGGGTGCGGTTGGTGGCCCCGACCTCGCGCAGCACGGCCCCGCTCTTCTTCATGACCTCGGGGATGCGGAACGAGCCGCCGATCTCGACCAGCTGCCCGCGCGAGACCACGACCTCGCGGCCCTTGGCCAGGGTGTCGAGGACCAGCAGCACGGCGGCGGCGTTGTTGTTGACCACAAGCCCCGCCTCGGCTCCGGTCAGGCGGCAGAGCAGCTTCTCGACGTGGGAATAGCGGCTCCCGCGCTGGCCGGTATCCAGATCCATCTCCAGATTTGAATAATGGCGGCACCCCTCGGCCACGGCCAGGACAGCCTCTTCGGCCAGGATGGAGCGGCCGAGATTAGTGTGGATGACCACGCCCGTGGCGTTGACGACCCGCCTGAAATGGGGCCGAGAACGCGTCCGTGCATAGGCCACGGCCCGTGCGGCCAGGGTCGCAAAAGCCAGCGCGCTCTCGTCCTTGATTACCCCGGCGCGGATCTCTTCGCGGCAGAGGTCCAGGAACTCGCCTACCAGGTCCTTGAGCATCTGGCGCGGCAGGCCGGTCAGGACCTGATCCTGCTCCAGATCCTGCAGAAAACGATCGACGGACGGAATATGTCTGAAAAGAGAAGACACCGGACCTCCCTACAAAAGCTGTTCCGGAAAAAGTTCGTAATAGGCCCCCACCAGATACAGGGAACCACAAAGCAGAATCGTGCCGTCCTGACGCAGAGCCTCTTCCAGGTCTTGCACCGCCCTGGCCCCGGGGCCGAAACGCATCGCCAGTTCATGGGCGTCAAAGGCGCGCTCCATGGGCAGGCCCGGGACGACGACAGTGTCCGCCAGGGCCCGCAGGCGCATGAGCACGGCAGGCTCCAGTGTCTTGTCGCGCATGGCCTGAAAAACAAGCACGTCGAAATGCTCCCCGGTCGCCTCCAGCGCCTCGCACAGGGCGGTCAAGCCCATGGGGTTGTGGGCGCCGTCGACCAGAATCCGTCCATGCCTGCAAAAACGTCCAAAAAAACGCGTCGTGCCAAGGACTTGTCTACACAGTGCCGCGTCAAATTGCCAGCCCCGGACCGACGCGAGATGGCTCCAGGCCAGAGCGGCCAGGGCGGCGTTACGCAACTGATACGGCGGATGGGCCGGCAGGGACGCCGGAGTCAGGGACAGGGAGGCCGCTCCCGACGGAACGAAAAATCCAGCGGACGTGCGGCAGTCCTCAAGGCCCAGGAGCGGATGCCCCTCTCCGACTTGCCGGAATATTTCCATCACGGACGCGTCCTGCGCGCCCGTCACGGCCGGACAGCGTCCCAGGGCCCCGCTCTTGTCACGGGCGATGTCCATGAGACCCGGACCCAGGATATGCTCATGGTCCAACCCCACCGGGGTCATGACCGCCAGGTCGGCCGGGATGGCGCAGGTGGCGTCGTGCGTGCCGCCGAGCCCTGATTCGAGGATGACGAGGTCAAGCCCTTCCCGCGCGAAAATGTACAGCGCCATGACCGTCAGCAGCTCGAAATAGGTCAGCCCCACGCCCGCGCACCTGTCCATGACCGCGTTGGCGGCAGCCAGCCAGCCTTCTTCGCTGACCATTGCCCCGCGCACGCGGATGCGCTCGCGCACGCAGGCCAGATGCGGCGAATTGTAAAGCCCCGTGGCCAAGCCATGCGCCCGCGCCAGCGCCTCCAGAAACCCGGAAGTGGAGCCCTTGCCGTTGGTCCCGACCACATGCACAACCGTCGCGGGCATGCGCCCGAGGCCCATCAGTCGAAGGGCCTCATGCATGCGCGACAGGCCAAGCTGCATGGAAAAAAGTCCCAGACTGTCAAGATGAGATTCAAATTCGGCAAAGGAGGCAAAGGTCATGTGTACTTGGGGAAAGAGATTGAAAAAAGGCCGACCCGAAAAAGAAAGATAAAACGCGGGCACAGCGCCATGCAAAGCCCCGAGGACCGGCAATCCGGAAAAAATCCATAGAAGTTTCCACCGCCTTGAGCAACAGAAAAAGCCAACACCTCCACTTGACTTTCAGCCCTGGAAAAAATAGGGAATGCTTCCATTTTGCGCGCCAGTAGCTCAGGCGGATAGAGCAATTGCCTTCTAAGCTAAATCAAGCACTTACGCTATACAACCGCCAAGCTTTCTATCCCACCAATATTCCTCACAATTCCGCTTTTTCCTCTCGCAACCACTTCTTATTCTTTACTCATCATTCATCACCATTACACACCATTGACGGGAATAAAAACGGGAACGCCAAGCCTACCCCGTCACCCCCATTATCGTTTAATATCAGCACGTTAGTCGCCTTAAGCCAATTTGACACTAACAAGCTGAAATCATTGATTATTTCACGAAGAACCCTACTCGCCCATCCAGCCTGGGGCGACCCTGCTCTGCCTTGACACACCTCACTACGCCCATATTTCCGACCAAACAGTAGTGAAATAGAGCCGCCTAAATCACCCTGTCTCCACACACCCCGCTAGTTCTGGTGCAAATTTGCGTGAGCGGTAAAGGATTCCTTACTACGGCATCCCCATCCCATTGGTCCCGTGCCACCATAGTCTTGAGTGAGAGCGCGGGTGCGTTTGCGTTAAACAATGCATCCTAACCGAAGAGGTCTTCATTATTCTGGAATCACCTAGAAATCGGCGATCTGATCAACTGGAAAATGGTTTCGTGTTGTCGTATTCATTCGTAAAAAGTCGAAAATCGGCAAATTATTATACGTGAAATCTCACAATATACAAAGTTTAGAATGCTTTATGCCTTAATTCCATGTATCATGAAAGTCTCCCTGCGTGCTCAATAAGCTTTTTATAATTATAAAATTGTTCAAACTCTTTAGATATTAGCGATCCTAAAATACTCTGTCTTAAATCAATGCCAGAATTAAAATTGTTATATTGATCTATTATTGCTGAATGTTTTAATTCAATGATTTGTAAATATAATGAAATGTAATCACCGACAGATATTTCATCTCTTACCGAATTATAAAAATCTTTAATCCTCATTGTTTTTATTTTTGGCAAAATCCTTCCAGAACTATTTATATCTCTAATTTTATTATTAATATTTTGATTAAAAGACGAATATTCATCGTTAAATAGCGACCTGTATATTAAATATATTGTAAGCAATCCTGTATGTAATTTTTTTGATCCAGAAGAAAGAGAAATTCCATCAATTATCGCACAATATTGATACATATCTCTTAATGAAACATTAAAATATTCACAAATGACATAAAATATTACACTATTAAGATCTTCTTCTTGATAGAAATCTTTATTGAGAAGTGAGACCAAATTCTCCCTGTTATTTAGACCAAATAAAAAAAACAGATATTCTGCGTAACTACCCCTTCCTGGAGCATTTAGTGTATAAGTTTGATCGAAAAAGCGCTTTAGATATGTTGGGCTATCAAAATTATGTCCATAAATCTTTCTTATTGATTCAGACAACTGTGAGGACGCAGTCCCAACAACAAAAATTACTCCTTCTACACCAAATAAATGTTTTATATTCTCAAGCAACTCTATCGAATAATTTGGCCTGCATCGATCAAGTTCATCTACAAAAACAAATATTGGAATTTTGAAATTATCTGATTCTTCAATGCAATCAACAACGCTTTTTAATTTTTCTTTGAACTCATTGATCGTCTCCTTTGCTGAACAGTGCGACTCTAAAGCATCAAGTGCTGCCTTGGATAATATAGACGATACAACTTCTTTAGCGTCTTTACGTGAAACACCATCATCTTCTTTATATTCTTCAGAACATGACTCATTGTATAAATCACATATTTGGCTAACAGTAAAACCTGCTATTTTTTTTGAAACAACATTAAATAATATTGGAGAAATTGATACGAGCAACTTTTTTCCTTTATTAAACCACTCTAATTGCTTATTTTTTATTTTTACATGATCTTCATTTTCTGAATTAGATTCAAAATATTGAGAAAGTTGCTGATTAATAGTTGATATAAATGCAACTAAAGGTTCATTTGAGAAATCATTTTCCCATGCATCAAAATAAACGACAGGATGTCCGTTTCTTGCCAAATCGTCAGCCCAGTTTTTTAATAAGTATGTCTTTCCAAATCCCCAGTCAGCATTAATATTCAATACAAATGTTTTTTTTATACCTATATTTTGAAAATTTTTATATTTATTAATTAGGTAATTGCTTAAAAAGCCAGACTCTTCCTTTCGTTCCATCTTGTCGATAGCCCAATTATCACCCAAATTTAAATATTCCATCATAACACCACAGTTGGCATAATACAAATTTTAGAAATTTCCTGACGCCTCATGGGCAGCTCTATTGTGCCTGTGTATTTCATAAAATGTCCTTACTTGCATTTTGCACAATTCTTATCAATTCGTCAGGCGTGATCACTCCCACCTCTCCCCGATGGACCATCCGATGGCAATTGGCACATAGAGGAACCAGGTCGGTCGCAGGATTTACCTCGCCCTCCTCCTCGGATTCGCCTAGTGGATTCAGGTGATGAACCTCTATGAATCCGCGCCCCAGGTCGCCGTAGGTCTTTTCAAAGTCGAAGCCGCAGACCGCACAGGCCGTTCCGTGAAACTCAATAGCCTTCTGCCTGTTGATCGCACTGCGAACCCGTCGGAGATATTCAACCCTGACAGCCTTGCCTTCAACTTGTGCCATGTACTCGTCAGGCACGGTTTCTTCCGCTACTACCCCTGCCCCGTAACACTCAACCTCAAAGAAGGAGGCCGCAAGTTTGCGGAAGTGCATGATGATCGCACCTCTGCCTTGTTCCTCGCCAGCCTTGAGCATCGCAGTTTCGGCAGGGAAGGTGTGGGCCATGTCTTCTGACAGCGCCTTGGGCCAGAACAACCGAACACGCTGGAATGGATCGGCGCTGACCCGTAGGTCTATCTCCTTGCCTCGATGGATCACACGAAGCGACTTTGGCGGATTGGCGTCGTCAATACCGAAAAACGGCAGCACCTGCTTGGGTACTCCCGTGCCGTGATACACAATAGCGGACTTATCCACGCGCTTGATGGCTTCACCGTCGCTAAGGATGGTCCAGGAGAAGACATCCTCCTTGTCGGGTGTCTGGCGGAGATCTAGGCCGTGGTCATGCACGTATCGGAGGACATGGCCCCTGAGAGCCTTCTGATAATTGCCCCTGGGCTTGTAGCCCATAACGAACCGCCACCCTTCCTCATGCAAGATAGCACTAATATTTTGGTACTTTAATTCGACTGCCCCCTTGGAACGCTCATTAAGTTTACCCATGAGTGCAGTCCAATGATGACTTTTTACATACTCTACCCCGTCCATTTCTTTAATTAGCATTGCGAAGTAGTCATCGACGGCGGATTGTATCTCCCCCTCGCTCCAATTACGCATATCCGCTCCTCCGTCCTCTGAGAAAATGGTGCCATCAGTGCCCGCCATTATCCTGCTGGCGGTGTATGACACAAGAGTTTCGTGACATGAGAATACAAATTTTATGGTTCGAAACTACGAGGATGGTAAAGATGTAACAATTTCTGTTTCCAAAACAGTTCTGCGAAGCATAATGCGTAAGGGTTGGGATAATAGGCGGCACGGGGCATGGGGTGGTGGTCCAGCATGCCCCTTCTAGAGTAGTGAGTCTGCCCATGCTAGCGGTTATTCTTGTGCGCGAATATGCTGACGGCGCGTCGTCATACCTCTTCGACCAAACATGTCTTGTCGATGGTGAGAACTTATAAGGATAGGCAGGAGAGGATTGGCGAGGCGTGCAGTGTATGACAGTAAAGATTCTTGATTAATGGGATAATGTGAGTTTATAGAAACTGGAAAATTATCTCTTTGAGAGAGGCTATCAATGAGCGACAAAGAACTCGTCGGAGTGAAAGGCTGGTTATTGTTTCTTGTTTTAAGTTTAAGCGTTCTTAGCATTATAGGAACTATTGCATCATTAGGCCAGTTTAGCATTGCAGAGCACCTATATCCTGGCTTAAAATCTTTCGATACATGGCAAAACTTTAAACAATGGGTTTATATTTTATCTTTAGCTTCTCTCAGTATAAGACTTTTAAGTGCTTATAGACTTTATTATAAACACGAAAAATCAAGTGTTGAATTAGCCATATTTACTCTGTGGACTACTGGACCTGTATTATCGATATTCATTATAATTTTAATGCACAGCTTATTTGATGATGGACTCCAGATTTTTGGTTTAAAAGAAACTATAATAAATTTTATTGGCGCTTTATGTTGGACATTGTATTTAAATAAATCTATAAGAGTTAAAAATACATATTATTATGAACAAATAATTAATAAAAATCAATATAATGACAAGATTTTATATAGTAATCCTGTAAATATATCACACAATATGCCAGAGAAACAGGTTGACATGCCTATCCAGATACACAAACAGGATTCAGTGGAACACAGCGAAATAATCATGAATAACAATAAGCACTCTGAAGTAATTAACGAAGACGAACTGTATTTACAAGCAACAAATGAAGTAGACGAAGACAATCAAGACAAGGCACTATGGGCTAAATGTATGGCATTGTGCGAGGGTGATGAGAATAAAGCTAAGTATAAGTATATCAAAGAAAGGGTGGGCAGGATAAAAGATGCAAAGACGAGAGATATTGAACAGAATAATAAACAACAATTATTAAAAAGAAAAATTGAGAATCCAGAAAAGGTGCGGAGAGATAAAATAAGTATTATTATTAAGGAATATGAAAAAATACAAGACATCCTCAAAAGTAACGGCTTTAATTTAATCAAAACACGGTATTGCTATTTTTTAACTGACGAAAAAGGTATAGAACGTATTTTTCATGATGACGAACAGCTTTGCAATTATCTTTTAACTGAATCAGAGAAACTAAAAATGCCATACGATGATATAAGTTTTTATGAATATTTGATGTTATAATAGGGGTGTAAAATATTTCGTGTAAACGCAAGATGCCGTGAATGGCACCCCTAATGAGGGTCAGTTACACAAGGATTACGTGCCTGAAAATACAAAGTGTCTGGAACGAAAAATGCGAGGACACAAAAGATACTATGGGTGGCACGGGTGGGGGCGGCATTGTCCCGCCATGGGGGTAGGTAGGCGTCGAGAGGGAGGCTCATAGCACACCATCATCGGCCAGGTCGGAACGCCATCGACCTAGCCACTACATACAGGCGAAGGCCGAGGCCCTGCTGGTGAAGATCGGCAGGGCTTCATCGTTTGGCGGACAGACACGACAAGCGCCCGCTGCTGGCTCTTTGACTACTAACAAACGAGCATATAGAAACGTAGTCAAGCACCACAGGAGGGCTATGAAGATGACCGCAAACACAGAGCACACGGGCCGTTTCGCTAGTTACTATCGAGTGTCCACACAGAAGCAGGGCCAGTCAGGACTTGGACTCCAGGCCCAGCAGGAAGCCGTTCGCCAGTACCTCAACGGCGGGGACTGGCAGCTCCTGGCCGAGTTCACCGAGGTGGAGACGGGCAAGGGTAGCAATGCGCTGGCCAAACGTCCCCAGCTCCAGCAAGCCATCGCCTACGCCAAACGACATAAGGCCACGCTGCTCATCGCCAAGCTGGACCGCCTTGCCCGTAACGTACACTTCGTCTCCAGCCTCATGGAGAGTAAGGTAGATTTCCTGTGCTGTGACATGCCGAGCGCCACACCACTCACGATCCATATCCTGGCGGCGGTGGCCGAGGACGAGGCCAAGCGGATCAGCCAGCGAACCAAGGCTGCACTGGCCGAGGCCAAGCGGAACGGCAAGAGGCTGGGCAACCCCCAACTGTCCAGCACGCTCAACGAACCGCGCATAGCCAAGGCTAACGAGTTTGCAGAGAGTATGCGGTTCTTCCTCTTGATGTTCAAAACATGCGGCATGACACAGCGCCAGATGGTAGCCGCCCTCAACGAGAAGGGAATCACGACTGCCCGTGGAGGCCAGTGGTCGCTTCTTCAACTACAGCGAGTCCTCAAGCGCCTGGAGCAGACCGAGCGATCAGCGTAACGCCGTCACCATTTGTCACCATCCGTTACGCTTCGTTACTGTAAACGCCGTCATCTAACGCAATCTAACGCAATATCACTACTGCAGACGAGTATCCAGCCGCAACACCTTCCTGGCAAGCAAAGCAAGCTATTCGTAACCATCATGATTGACTGCAAAATATATTATGCTTGACACAACTAAATTCAGTTAGTACAATACATCAATCTTATACTTGATTGCAAAATCAAGAGACATGTGTAGCGGGGCTACTGCACCGCTGCACGCACGAGCAAAGCGAAGTGCCTCTTCTGCCTTTCGTGTCTTTTCTTGCCTTCAATGGTGAGGTCTGTCATCAGTATGACCATATTCACGCCTTCCCCGACACATTCCGACACCGAATCTGACATTTCTGACCAATCTGACCGTTTCTGACATTAAGCCTTTCACCTAACTGAAGGCTTCAGTCACGTTCTTGTATCAAACAAACCTTCCCAGGCATCATTTCCGCATCGACTCGCGTTGCCAAAACTGCACGCCTCCGACTTCATTAGTGCCCCGCGTTAACAAACTAACAGCGCCCTCACCTCGTTGTGTTTTGCAATGAGGGTGGGTCGAAGCTTACACAGCCCTCACCGCCTTCCCCTGAATCGCAACACGCGAATAATCTTTAAAGCCCGCCCCACTGGCACGGCGACTCCTTGGGCGAGCTAACTCAAAAGTTCCGACCGCGATCCACTCATATTCGAGACACTAGTGGTCATAAGGTGGCGTAAGGTGACGCTCCTTTTACCACGTCCGTAGATTTCCCCTCAATGTTTGCAGCAATTCCGCTGCGACAAACATCAACGAGAGGGGTTTCACTATGGAAATCAGTTCAAACATCACCCAGACCATCTTTGCATTGGGCAACGTCGAGGTCGCACGCCTCTACACTATTAACCAAGTCGCAGCCATCTTGAGCGTGTCAACCAAGACAGTTCGTCGCTGGATCGACAGCGGCAAGCTAATCGCTGTTCGCCCAGGCCCCAGAAGCATGCGCATTCCTGGACACGTCGTCATTCAACTCCTTGAGCAGGATAACGGCGTCGAGGAGTCGCGCTGATGGAAGTGTTTACATGTGAACATCACGCGTTCGAAATACCTGCGAATATCGGCATATTTTCCAACGACACAACCAAGGATGACCTGAACCATGCCGAAGAGGCTAACGTTCAAAAATGTGCCGATTTATGCGGGGGGTTTGACCAGGAAGTGCCATCCTCGGAGTATCGGGCCATACGCCAGAAGTGCCTGTGGTGTTGTAACGGATCACCAAAGGAAGTCAGGCTGTGTCCCTCAACTCACTGTCCGCTTAATTCGCTACGCATGGGGAAACGATCCGAGCTTGCGCCGCGTCCCCTGCGTTCGATCAGGGCCAAGTGCAGAGAATGCAGTGAAAAGCTCAAGGACATAGTGGCTTGCGAGGTGGATGACTGTCCTATTTGGCCTTACCGCCTCGGCAAGCGCCCACGAGGTAGGCGCACCACTGGCGTTGCCAACTTCCTCGGATACGACAACGAGGCTCGCTGATGGCCGTTGGTGGAGTGAAAGGGCAGGACATCCACTTCTGTCCAGAGTTGGGCATCGACAGACAGCGCGTTTACCAGAAGAATAAACTTGAGATCGAGCGCCTCAGAGCAGAGAGGCCGATCTTGGCGGCGTTGAACAACAGTCCTGTCACAGACAAACAAGTTGATATCGTCATTAATAACATTCTCAGCATCCTTGAGAAGCATGGACTAAAGCGTCCTGAGCGCCCCTCAGACGTCGCTAAGCAGCGCGGAACCCTTGAGGCCATAATGGCAAACGGACTCATGGCTGCGGACTCGTGCGGATCGACGTCGCTTGAATACGCGCTGCACAATGGTGGATTCGAAAAATTCTATGAGAATAGGCCGTGGGTCTGCTACTTCAGAAAGTTCAACCGATACCCGCAACTCAAGGCCTACAGACTCCCCGTCTCCCATAAGTACCTGCTGGAGCTTATCGACCTTATGGCGAAGGCTGACCTAGTGGAGTCTGAACGGGCTGATGGAAGCAGCAGCGGGAAGGGATTGGCCTCAAGATATCGCCTCAGTCCAAACGTATTAGCTTGGCTCACATGGTCCAATGTCGATCATAGTGATCTCGCTGCCAGCAAGCCAGCCGTGATCATCAAGGATAGCAGTAAACGGATAGTTGCACCGCCTAGGTTCAGTGGCGAGTATGATCAGATTCTAGCGGCATCGCAAAAGATAACCGACTATGTCGCGAAGATCGATGTGTGGATCAAGGATGACAACGGCGACGACATCACGCTTTGCGCAATCGAGGAAGGACTGAGAAGGAGAGCGGATGCTGCCAGCCTGCTCAAGGAGTCAGAACTGGACGATCACACTGCAAACGTTATCGCGGCATGTTCAGAGGCATACGCGATAGCTGCACGGAATCGTGTGCGAACATACCGAGTCTTCAATAACGAATCACTCCAAGAAGGTGGACGGCGCTACGGTCACTGGCTCCAATGCATTCGCAAGAAATGGCGAAAGCGGGCAATAATGGGTGGGCACCCGACTGTCACGCTCGACTTCAAGGCTATTCACCTCCACATCTGCTACGCACTCCAGGGACTGATGCCTCCGACTGGCGACCTCTATGTGTTGGATGTTCAAGACTTTCGCCGCGAGATCGCAAAAACGATGGCTCTCATTGTCATCAACTGCAAGGACATGAAGAGCGCGAAGCTTGCGATGAGGAAACATAGCTCCAAGGAAGGATGGAATCTGACAACAAAAGACATCAACGCTTACATCGCAGCGTTCGTAGCAAAGCACAGCGCCATCAACCAGTATTTCTGCTCGGCGTTCGGCACAAAGGCGCAGTACTATGACTCTGAGATAGCAGAGAGCGTCCTACAAAAGCTGATGAGCCTGGATATACCATGCATCCCAATATTCGACGGCTTCGTAGTCAGAGAGCAGGACGCAGCCCTACTGGGCAAGGCAATGGATGAAGCTTCTGCGGAGGTGCTTGGTCGAGTCCTGCCGTGGGAGCGAGAGTAAAGATGATAGGCCGCCTACAGGTGGCCTTTCTTTTTGGCTGCTGGAGCGGACTGAGAGAATAGTTGCCCGCTTTGTCACCCACATAGCTGGTCAACGTCACATATGCCATCCTCCGACGTCGCAGGACAATTATTGCCCGCTACCAACGTTTATTGGCGCAGGAAAGCTAAGTATCCAACTATCTGATATTACGATCTTAGATAACATTGTTGCCCGCTTTTTGAGAGCGACGACTTAATCCTTGGCGACCACATCGAAGGTGAGCCCCGCAATATCGCAACACACTTATTTCATTGATATAATCACGATTATTGCCCCTAATGAGAGATGAAGAGAGAGGGTAGTGGGTAGCCCAACTGAAAGAGCACACAGACAGACAAGAATAAAGAGACCCAGAAACACACCTGCCTCAATCTTCTTTTTGTCTGTGAGGCGCAACGCTTGTGTAGAACTGAGCCTCTTGGCAGATCGCAGCGCATCTCAATCCCTCACAGCAAGACGGGCGCGCCTCGCTGCTCCACGAGAACAGACTCTGGCAACGCCCGTAGTGCTCTACGCCCAGTGCGAAGCCATCTCTCCGCAGAACACTTTGCATGAGACCGCAGACATGCATTGCAAGCCAATGATAATTTTTGACAAAACATAAGATTATGATATGGATGACAAGTTCAGTTCATTAGTACTGAAGGAAGATTCAGTATTTTATTTGATGACAAACACAATTATCCCTGAAGAGGACGGGTTAGGGCAATGAAATTTTTACTTCGGACCAATGAGAAATGTTTTGATGGAAGGAATGAAATTCAGCACCGCAGCAGAAGGTGCAAAACTCAATCACGGTGGCAGCGTACTAGGTGAGTGTAAATTAGTCGACGTTCCCACGGTTGCAGAATGGTTGCAGGTCTCCCCTCAGTGGGTGTATAGGCATTGGCGAAAGCTTGGCGGAAAGAAAGCTGGTGCCCATATTCGCTTCATTGAAAAAGAAATAGTGGAGCGATTTAAGGAAGGGCTAAACTAATGCCAAGACAACGTATCAACAAGAAGACTGGGAAGAAAGAATGGTTTGGACGAGCTGAAGTTCAAGGCAGATCACGAGAACGAAGGGCCGAACCAAACACCAAGAGAGAGGCTAAACTTCTCGACGAGGTTATCCGAAAGGAACTGCTCGACGAGATTGCCCGCAGTGCAAGCCCAGACAAGATCACGACGATACAGGAACTTCACGACGAATATCTACGTGACCTTGAAGCAAGAAACATGGTGAAGACCAGTTTGATCTCAAAGCGATTGGCCTTCCGCAGGCTCTTTGAGAGCATTCCCTCGAAGACGCATGTTGATGATTTAAGCCAGGTATCACTGAGACGGCACTTGCAGCGGGTTGCCCAGGATATCTCTGCGTTCTCATCAAACAGAGACCTCCGACACCTCAAGAGCGCTTGCTACTGGGCCATCGAAAACGAGATGCTCTCGTGTTCGAACCCATTCGTGAAGATTAAACCCTTCAGAGTAGACAAGAAAGAGCGCCATGTGCCAACTCTGGACGATTTCAGGAAGGCTCTGGATGCCTGCAGTGACCCTCAGGATCGCCTGATGTTGCTGACATACTTTGAGACGGGCGGACGCCTTCGTGAGATACTGAGCCTCAGATGGTCGGATGTCGACCTCGCCAATTCCTCACTGAGGCTTTGGACGGGAAAACGCAAAAGTGGCCGCGAAGCTGATTGGGTCTGCGTCAGCGCAAACCTTGTCGACCTACTACAGCAACAGCGATACGACACGGGCTTGAAGGAGTTTGTCTTTATCAGTCCTCGGACGGGAACCAAGTTCTACAACCGTCCGAAGTTCTTTACAGGCATTGCCAAGAAAGCAGAGATTGAGAGATTCACTGCCCATGAGATCAGGCACTTGACGGCAACCCTCATGCTGCATGGAGGCGAGTCGATCGCCACAATACAAAAGGTACTCAGACATACGAACCCGATGACGACGACTCTATACCTTCACAGCTTCAAAGGTGTCACTCAGTCGAACATCATTGCCAAGGCTTCGGCGAACCTGCTCGGCCTTTCCAAGCCAACCGAACAGGCCCGCGCGCAAGCACAGTAAACACCGCAGCATTTAACAGAGCCCAAGTCCCCAGACTAGGGGATTTGGGAAAAATTAATGGAGACGGGAACACGAGACGGGAATACCCCCGAGAAACGCAATTGACAAAAAGCTTGACGGCCCAGGAGTCCTTGAATAACAAGGCTTTCCTCATATGCGCGCCAGTAGCTCAGGCGGATAGAGCAATTGCCTTCTAAGCAATCGGTCGGGGGTTCGAGTCCTCCCTGGCGCGCCACAAGAAAATCAAGGGGTTGGATGTAAAAATCCAACCCCTTTTGTCATGTCGCTTATTAGCGCCCCACCACTCATAAAACGCTTCTTCGACACTATGCGGGCGCTCATGCCCCTACACGTGGACCAATCCCTTCTCCCGAGCCTGTCCAAACCCAAGCCGCACAAAAAGTTGGGTAACTTTCCCTGCATGCCTTATCGCAGATCAATTGCTACCGTGGAAGATGGGGATGATTGAGCTGTTACATTACTCCGTCAGAAACCTCCAGCCTGTCTTTTGCTGAGTTGGATTGTTTGCAGTGAGATCTTACTTGGAAAAATTTACACAAATCCGGAATCAGATTTTTATAAATGTGAAAATTATACAGCAATATTATTTTTTTTGCGCAAAGATATTTTTTTTTGTATTATATTATTTACAGAAGAAATGAGTTCATCTTGCCGTATAGGCTTTATGATATAATCAGCTGCATGCATTTTGAAACTCATGTCAATTGTCTCTACTGATGGATATGCAGTCATTATGATGACTTGCGTTTCAACTTCGTTACGGTCAACATTTCTCAATACGTCTAATCCACATCCATCACCAAGAATAATATCAACGATTATAACATCAAAAACATTTTCTTTTATTTTAGACAGTGATTCCATCAAATTTTTTGACGTGCAGACATGATTTCCTTTCTCGGCAAGAAATTTATAAAATGTGAATCGAATGGATTCTTCGTCATCGATGACAAGTATGTTTGCATTCATGGCTATTTTAAATGAAATTTCATGAAGATGATCTTTTGTAAGAGGTTATGCGGAAATACAAAGCTGGTATCCACATCCGAGCCAGCACTGCCTCGAAACCACCAAACAGATTTAATACAATATTCATACCAGCAACAAAATAATTCACATGTCTTCCACATTACTTCAAAATAATTGATTTTTTCGATAAAAACAGAATACGGGGCTGGAAAACTGCATGCAGAATACGTTGCATGCAACAAAATCGTTGCATGCAAAAGATGCATCAGAAACGCAACAGTTTCGTATCGGAAGATTCCCGGACGAGGCCATATCTCTTGATTTTACGGTACAGGGTCACCCTGTCTATCCCGAGCATCCGCGCAGCCTTCGCCTTGTTCCAGTCTGTACTGTTCAGAGCTTCAAGAACAACACTCGCATCGTCATTCCGGCTTCCTGAATGCGAGCTCCGTACTCCTGAAGACTTCAGAAAATCCAATGGCATGTCGTCAAACGTGATAATGCCCTTGGTACAAAGCACAAAGGCATGTTCCATAATATGCTCAAGTTCGCGCACATTGCCTGGCCATGGATGCTTGAGAAAGGCGTGAAATACATCGGAGGATACGGATTTGATGTTCTTTTTGAACTTTGCGTTGAACCTTTCGCGAAAATGATCGACGAGGAGCGGAATGTCCTCAGTCCGAGCGCGCAAAGGAGGCAGCTTGATCTCAACCACCTTGAGACGGTAGTAAAGATCCTCCCTCAATGTACCCTTGACGACCTGCTCCCGGAGGTTCTTGTTTGTCGCCGCGATAAGCCGAACATTGGCTTTCACGGTCGTGGCACTCCCAACCCGCTCAAACTCCCGTTCTTCCAGAACACGCAACAGCTTGAGCTGCACGATGGGCGAAAGGTCGCCAATCTCGTCAAAAAAAATCGTTCCGCCGCTGGCTTTCTGAAAGCGCCCCTCACTATCCCTGATCGCACCCGTAAACGCCCCCTTGACATGACCGAAGAGCTCACTTTCCAGCAGGCTCTCGGGCAAGGCAGAACAGTTTACCTTCACCAGAGGCTTGTCGCTGACGTCTCCGGCCGCATGCAGGGCATCGGCAACCAACTCCTTGCCCGTACCGCTTTCACCGGTGATCAGGGTCGTTGTCTGCACACTGGCGAGCGTTCTTATCAGGGCATAGACCTTCTGCATCGGCTCGCTCTTTCCGATGAGACGATAAAACTGTCCGTAATCCTTGAGCTTCATCTCCAAATTTGACACATGCGTATCGTCACGCAGCATCATTACCACGCCGGTGGATTGGCCCTGGGCGTTGAGCAGCGGATAGATTCGCGCACTGACCACTTTGCGGACCCCATTTCCAGTCTGGCACTCGACGCGATCCTCCTCATGCGGCTTCCCGCTCAGCAGCCCTTCCGCGAGAATCGTCTCGAATCTCCTGTTGACCGTCTGCGGCAGCAAGCCGACGGGCTTGCCAACGTCGGACTGAGAAAACCCGCACATTTCTCTGGCAGCTTCATTGAATTCGATCAGCACGGAATCGTTGTTGACAGAAATGATGGCCTCTCTGACGCTTCTGAAAATCGCCTCAAGATTCGACCGGTATCTCTCCTTTTCATCGTTGGCGAGTTTGTACGACAAGGCCAGCCGGGTGGCGTTCAACAATGCATCCTGTTTGACTGGCTTGGGAATGTAGTCGAAGGCGCCCAGATGAATGGCTTCGGTCACGCTCTCGACACCGGGATCACCGGTGATCATGATGACCGGACAACTCAGCCCTCTCGCCTTGATCTCGCGCAGAATGTCGATTCCCGTGCCGTCTTCGAGGAATATGTCCACAAATACGACATCGAACCCTTCGCCGGAAATTTTGGACAAGGCCTCGCTGCAACTCGAGGTAGTCACGACCGCATGACCCGCGACACGCAAAAATCGTGAAAGAGTGAACCTGATCGATTCTTCGTCATCGACAATCAGAATTCTGCCGCTCATTGTCATTTCCCCACATCTTTCCGATGAACCGGTAAATCGATCATCACGCGGGTAAACAAACCCTCCTCACTCTCAAAGCGCAGATACCCCCCGTGATCCTCAATGATCTTCTGCGTGATACTGAGCCCAAGACCAGTCCCCTTGCCAAAAGGCTTGGTGGAGAAAAAAGGCTTGGTCAAAAATGAAATCTTTTCCGCCGATATCCCGCCCCCCTGATCCAGAAATGCTACCCGCACATGAGGGCATTCCTCGATCATGACGACCTCGCCAGAGATCACAAGACTCTTGTCCCTGTGCCACCCCGGGTACTTTTCATTCAGCGCATAGCGCGCGTTGCTGATGATATTGATGAACGCCTGCTGAACTTGCTGCAGATTTGACGTGACTTCGGGCAGTGTATCCGGAAAATTGAGTACAAGATGGATGCCGTCCTTGCGGATTTGCGCCTGGGTCAAGGCCATTGTTTCTTCGACAATCGTCGAAACCGACGTAGCCCTTTTCTCTTTTCGCCTTTCATGCGCATAGGAAAGGAGGGATTTGACGAGGCGACCGATGCGCTCCCCCTCTTTGAGGATCCGCGCCCCAAGGTCATGCTCCATGCTCTCGGCGCCGCACTCGTTGACCAATATTTGCCCGTAGTTGATGATGCCGTTAACCGGATTGTTTATTTCATGCGCAACACTTGCCGCCAACTCCCCAAGCGACAAAAGATGACATGCATACTGCGCATCCTCCTGAATCGCCATTCTTCCCGTAACATCACATACCAGCAAAAGCACATTAGCGACACTTCCATTTTCTTTAACAGGAAAAGCCCTTATATCAAGCACAGACTCTCCATGCGTAATAATGCAAGACCTTTTCTCTCCTGTCTTAAAACATTCGAATACAATTCCATTTTCGTAAAATTTTGAAAAATTACTAACAAATTCAAAACAGTAATTCATAACGCTATCAGGTATATTTGAATTTATCCCAAAATCATTAACTATGTTCGACCATTGAACTCTCATTTCCGGAGAAACAATTATTACTGTCCCATTAATATCACTTAATATTGCGTGAAATTGTTGCAATAATATCTGAAATCTATTTTCAATTTCTAATTGATGCATTGACTTGGAACATAACTCTTCATCAAGGCAAGAACAAGAATCAAAATTTTTAAATACCGTACCACTCATATCTGGGCTGGATCTCAAAACAGAGATGCATAATTCGGAGCACCCACCATTTAAAGACCTGCCTGTCTCGATTTGAACCCGGAACTCCTGCAGATTCTTCCGTTTGAGCATCAGCTCGCAAGTCTGCCGCACCCCTGTTTCGAAGACTAGGCCAAGATGTTCCCTGAATTTTTGCACATCTTGAGAGACAACGTGGTGCTCGAAAGGCAAATTGAGCAGTGCGCAGCTTTCCACACCTAACTGATCGATCATCCAGGAATTTGCCTCCCGCAGTCGTCCCTGGACGTCCATGCAGATGAAACCGTGGGCCGGAAAATCGCAAAAATCCCGATACATCGACATTTTTTCTTCAAGACAGCCCAAAACCCTGGAAAGGCCTTCGTCCTGCGCCATCAACACGCCCAACTGCTCTTTCAACTCGCTAACCACCCGAAACCCATCAAAGTCTTCGGGCCCACGAATTTTACGGCCGAACCGCTCCCTCCCGGCGCCCGACTTTTCGCTGCTCAACTCGAACAGACGATCTTTATTAGCACAACATTTTGCCATACAAAACCCATTTAATAACTATTTTAATTTATATAAAATTATCACTATATTAATAATTTCAAATATATTATTTACTCTATAAATATTAAATACTGTATTTAATAAAATTAAAAGATCAGAAAAATTAAATAAAAATATACAAATATCTCAGAATTTAAATTAATTATATTAAAAAAATGAACATAAATTAAAAATGTAAAAGATGAATACATTGCCAACATGAATCTGCATAGAACTGAACCCAAAAAAAATACGCCCTTTACCTGCTAATTTTCGATCTCGTGCTTCTTCAAAAGATCATACATGGTCGGCCGACTGATCCCAAGTGCGTCAGAAGCCTTGACTATGTTGCCCTCATGCTTGGCCAAGGCAGCCAGAACCATCTTCTTTTCGAGCATGGCTCTGGCTTCCTTCAGAGTCTTGTCCTTCAGACCCAACCCATTCAGGGCATCGACACCCTCCCCGAAACCCAGTTCCTCGGCCGTGAGCAGGGTCGAGTCCGCAAGCAGCACTGCTCGCCGCAACTTGTTTTCAAGTTCACGGATATTGCCAGGCCAGCCATAAGTATTGAGGCAGGCCAGGGCATCAGGCGCGAACCCGCATCGGGGTTTACCCAGATCGCGGGTGATGCGATCCAGAAAATATTCGGCCAGAATACGCACGTCGCCTTCCCGTTCCCGCAGCGGAGGAAGATGGATATTGACCACGCCGATGCGGTAATACAGATCTTCCCGAAAACGCCCCTGGGCTATGGCTGCGGCGATGTCGATATTCGTGGCCGCGATGATGCGCACATTCACGGAGATGTCCTTTCTCCCCCCCACACGTTGAATGACCATCTCCTGCAGAAATCTGAGCAACTTGACCTGGAGATTGACGGGCAGTTCCCCTATCTCGTCCAAAAAGAGGGTTCCGTCGCTGGCGTATTCGACCTTGCCCCTTACCGTGGAGGCCGCACCTGTGAAGGCTCCCTTTTCATGACCAAACAACTCGGACTCGATCAGGTTCTCGGGGATGGCTCCACAGTTGATACAGATCAAGGGACCATGCTTGCGCAAACTCTTGGCATGAATGGCTCTGGCCACCAGTTCCTTGCCTGTGCCGCTCTCGCCGGAAACAAGAATCGGCACGTCCGAAGCCGCGACCTTGTCGATAAGACCCAGCACCCCGCGCATGGCCGCGCACGCCCCTACGATCCCGCAGTTGTCCCTGACCTCGAGGGCTGCTTCGCCCTGCTGAACCACTGTCTCGCGCTCAATGCCATGCAAATGGAACGCACGGCGAATGATGACTCGCAACTCGTCCAGGTCGATGGGCTTGCGAAAAAAATCAAAGGCACCCAGCTTGATCGCCTGCAGGGCATTTTCCCGATCGTCATTGCCGGTGACGACAATGATCTTGGCTGAAGGCTCAAATTTGAGCATCTCCGCCAACGCCCTAAACCCCTCCTCCGAAGACTCGACATGCGGCGGAAGACCCAGATCAAGGGTCACCACACCGGGATGAAGCCGACGAAAGACAGCCAGCGCCTCGTCAACATTGGAGGCAAGATGGAGCGCGTATGGTTCCGAGGCCAACCCCCATTTGAGCTGGGTCAGTACATCCTCGTTATCATCAACAATAAGCAAATGTTCCAATTATTGGCCCCACTCAAGGTATTTTTTGAATCAGAACACATTTTATTCGACACCACCGATCAATTTTATTGAAAAATAACACATCTTCACATTACAAGTCCATATCTCTCGCCTAAAAATTGATAACAAAGTCTATCTATCCTCAATACAAACAACAAATTCAGCACCTTCTCCCGGAACACTACGAACCTCGATTCGCCCTCGGTGAGCTTCAACGATCTGCTTGCATTGATACAGTCCGATGCCCATGCCCTTGGTCTTGGTGGACTTGAACGGTTCGAAGAGACCGCCCGCCAGAAACTCCTCGGCAATCCCCACGCCATGATCCACGACCTTCACAAATGGCTCCGGTTCCTCCCCGACCGTAATGGATATGGATTGACCCGCCGTGGAAGCCTCCAGCGCATTCAGGCAAAGGTTAAGGATCACCTTGCCCATCTCCACGCTGTCAACCAGCACCCGCACATCCGTACCCTGAAAATCCAGACGCTCCTGCGGCAGGGGACGGGTGGCCTCCCTTGCCAGCGACAGAAGGCCCACAGGTTCACGCTTCAGGGTTTGCCGGTCGGGGAGACCCTTGAGTTGCGAGATGAGGATCTTCATCTTGCCCACCGTGCGGCCCAAAGAATCGACCATATCCTTCTGGAATTCGGGATTGCCGATATGTTTTTGCGCGTTGTCGACCATGAGCGAAAGCGTATAGACATGATTCTTCAAATCATGGAGCACGAAAGCCGAGACCTTGCCCATGATCTCCATCTCCCTCGACCGAGCCAATTGTTCCAGGAGGCGCATGTTCAAGAGAGCCGAGGAGATATGCCGGGCCATGGTGTCCATCAGTTCAAAGTCCTCCTCGTCATACTCTTCTTGGGGATTGATGGGCGGACCCAGAAGCACGAATCCGTCCAACATTTCTTCGCGAAAAATGGGAATGGCGAAGACGGCCCGCGCGAGCCAAGGCGAAGGGTCGTCAACATCCGCCGTGCGCAACACGGAACGCCGGAGGTCAAGCGCAGTCACTAGAGCCGAGTCTGCCCCGAAACCGCCTTCGTGGAAATCCATCTCCACCAGGCTGGCAGACAGATAAAGTTTGCGACCATGGTCGAAAAGAAAAAGCCCCGCACCTACGATGCCGAATGTTTCACAGCAGGCCGACAATGCCGCCTGCTGCAATTCGCTTTGCGTGCGGGCCGCTGCCAGATGCTGCGTGAACTGCACCCACTGGATGCGATAATCATACTTCTCGCCATAAAAGTGCAGCTGCAGAAAAAGACGGATCTTGCGGCGCACCGTGTCAGAAAGAAAAACAATCAGGAGTCCAAGCCCGGCCAGAAAGCTGATCACCAGCAGCACGGCCCGACCCAGCTCGTCTCCGAAAAGGCGCGCGCCCTCGCCGAGCAATCCGAGCCCGACCAGATACAACCCGGCAGCGACCAGAACCACGGATTTGAAGGCCATCCGTCTGGAGAAGCTGATCCTCACCTCGGACCCGCGACGCAAATCCGAAAACCACATCATGCACGCGCCGACCAACAGGGCAGAAGAGCGCAGGCTGGCCAGGCTCATGTTGATGGAACGATGCAGGAGGCTCTGGCTGTAATAGAGGATCAAGGAGGCCAGGATGCTCACTGCCCCCAGAAGCACGAATTTGATTTTCCAGCGGCGATGATGCACGGCCGCCGCCAGGGTGGCTTCGATATTGAGAAGGGCCACGACGCAGCATACGGCGAAACCGATATAGAAATAGAAGCTTCCGGGAAGGAGAAAAAGAAGGCCTTCGGTCGCGAAATCCGGGGCAAAATAGGCGCCCTGAGCAGCCAGATACCCGGCCCAGGGCAGCATGAGGCAGGACAGGAGGATCATGGCACGCTGTATTCCGGGCAACCGCCCCTCTTCGTAGCTCCGGGCAAAAAGGGCCGTGAAACAGATCCAGGCCGGCCCCAAAGCTCCTTCCACCAGCAGACCGGCCATACGCCATGACTGCAACATGCCGGGATACAGAAGCGTCAGCAGATCCGTCGTTTCCAGCCCGGCAGACAGCAGGAGCGCCAGGGCCAGGACTCCCGAGGCCCGCGACCGCTCGGCGCGCATAACGCCAAGCAGCATGCGCACGGCAAACCCGAACGCCAGGATGACGGCGCACAGGGTTGTCAGAAACGACAGAAAGGGAGGCATCATCGATCTACTCCAGCGTGCCTGCAAGCGTTGCCGTATTGCCGAAAGGATCCATCAATTCCAGCCGCCACGGATCTCTCTTGCGAACTTCCCGCTTGGGGACGAAGATACAGGGTCTTGAGGCGAAGCGTTCGAAGACATGCTTCGCCCCGTCTCCCTCGGCTGCGATGCGGCCAAGGCGCATCTGTGCCAGGCGGGGCTCATGGGCGCTCGATCCCAAATCAGCCATGACCAGATAGCCCCTGCCGCGCTCCGCATCCCGGACAGGTGCCACGCGCACGTTTTTTTCCCACGTCAGACCGTTCAGCCCGCCCGGCTTTTGCGGCACCAAAGGCAAACGGTACAGGGGGTCGCCAACAAAGCTGGTGATCCAGCCCATGTGGACCTGATTGCCAAGCAAAATTTCACCAACAGGGCGGCCTTCACGCAGGGCCGGATAAAACACCGCTTCGTCCCAGAAACTGTGGCTGTGTATGTGGGGCGTCTTGCGCGGGTCAACGCGAGCCGCCCCGGCCGTGACCGTCACTCCTTGCCTCAGGAACTCGTGAAATCTTGAATTCTTCACGTTCCAGCCCTGGTTCGACTGCACAAAGGCCGCAATCCCTCCGGGAAGAAACACGGGACCGGAGTTGAAAAAACCGCAATCAGGGGCCAGCCGGAAAAGATCCAGCCGGACCCTGCCTTTGGGGTGTTGGAACAGATGCCTGTATCCCAGGTCCCAGAACGGCTTGGCCGGAGTCCGATCGCCGATCTCTCCAACGCGTTCCGGAGCCTTACGGAGAGGGATATCCGGAAGTACGCCCAGCTCCGGGCCGGCATATCTGGAGGCATAGACGCCCCTGTCCACCAGTTCCATGGCTTCAAGGGGTGTTTGCCCGTCGATGCGCATGGCGAAAAAAAGATGACGATCCGGGCGCAGGGCCCGTAGCGCGGAGGTAAACCGGGGCGAACCCAGCCCTGCCTTGTTCCCGCCTTTGCGGTAGGCCGCCGGATGCACGAACGGATTTGCATCCACTCCCTCGAGGGGCATGGACATTCGCGTGCGGAGCAAAATGTTCGCGAATGCATTTGGCTTTGAAGACGAAACCGGGGCAAAGCGCATCGGCTGGACCTCACTTAGGTGCAGGCTTTTGAAATCGTAGTACATGAGCTGAAGCCTCTGACAAAAATCAATCTCCGAGCCGTAATCGCGCAACTGCAGACCGACCCCGGTGGCAATGCCGTAAGGAGCCGAAACGGTTCGGGGTAGCCCATGACAAACGACAATGTACAGAACATGATCTTTCAGCAGCGTCCCGTCAGGCCTGGCATTGGAAGGGTCTTCCAGAAACGCCTTGATCGGGGCTTCCACAAAATCCAGATAATTCTGATCGTCGCGAATTCCGTCGAGACCGGTGGAACTCCAGGACGCCTGACGAATGTCCTTGTATTCGGCGCTCCACTCATGGACATCGCCCTGAACATTCCCGCACCGGGCTCTGGCCGTAAACGACCCCGGCAAGATGAGTCCGCCCAGAGCCCTGATCTGCCAATCCTCGCCATGCCGTACCCGCACCTTGTCGGGGTAAAGGCTCAAACCATTCTCGACCAGCACGAGGCGTGTGCGGCTTGAGCTGTCGTCAGACTCGATCTCAAGCCTTAACGTACCTAGGTCCCACGGAACCTTGGACCTGGGCAGCGCCACCTCCACCATGCGGCTGTCCCGCATCTCGCAGGCGGGAACTGGGCGTTTCGAATCACGGGGCTGATACACGACCCCGCAACTGTTGTCGTGGCTGCGTTCCTGCAAGTGATCGCCCGCAAGGAGGCTTTTTGACGACCGCGCACCTGTCAATCCCAGCAGATAGGGCCGCTCCCCGGTGACGGGGTCGGTATGCATCCGCGCATAATGCTCGGCGACTGCCAGGGAATCCTGTGCCGAGGGGATCAGAGGATGCCGTGCCCGCCAATCCGCATTGTAGAGAACGAGGACCTGCGAGGGCGAGATGTCATCCGAGGCCTTGGCAAATGCCAGCCCCCGGCAGAAAATAAGCGCGCACAGGAGAAGCAGGAGCGCAGCGGACAGGCGGCATGAAATACCGCGTACGACAAAACTCGACATGTCCGTGTACATAAGCCCCCCTCAAGTCCCTAGCTTGGCAAAAAATCGCGAATGAGCGGATAGAAATCCCGCAAAAAGTCTTCGATCTGTTTCTCCGCCGCTTCCTGACTGCCCCCCCCCTGCACGGAAATTCTCATGAAGCTCTGATCCCGGCGGCGGTGGAACATGGAGCCCGTTATCTCGGCAAGTTTCAGGGAGAACTCGTCTGGCATGGTCCTGCCGCGCATGGAGAACCAGTAGTAGATGGTCTCGCGGTTGTTACCCATGGCGTATACGGCCTGGACCAGGTTGACCGTCTCCGCGCCCAGCTCCAACGTGGCGTGCCTAGAGGACATTTCCGTCCAGCCCCCGCCCGGCAGGCAATGCTTGGGCGAGTGAATCCGCCCGGAATCGGGACCACCGTCAAAAAAACTCAGGTACATGTCCACGCTCGATCCGTCCTCCCTGGCATAGCGCCGGGAAAGGTAGTCCGTCGGCATGAGCACCTTGATGATGTTTTCGCCAAGGCTTGCCTGTCCGATCATGCGCCAGCCCGCATGGCTGATCGGGAAATCCCCGAAGGGACGAGCCAGCGGCACTTCGAGATCGCGGTGAAGACCCATGTATGTTCCGGCCCCGGCCAAGAAAAGAATGATGAAAATAAAACGGAAGCGAATGTTCATGACCACCTCTTGAGTGCCGCGCCCAGGACCAAGAACATGACCACAGCAGCGAAAAAAACGAAAACTCCGGCAAATTCGTGAAAAAATCCCTCGGCTGCAGCCGCCCCGAAATACTGGGCCAGTCCCCCCGTGACGATGACCCGCAGGCAATTGGTGAAGACCGCGATGGGCAGCGTGGAACCGATGAGCACCACCCGGTCCCGGACCGAAGTGTGCAGCACGAAGGCGTATGCCGTGCCCAGGGCCAGAAGGGACATGATGGAACGCAGCCCGCTGCATGCATCTGCCACTTCAAGGGTGATATTCGGGAACATGAGGATGTTGCCTTCCTGCCAGATGACGATGCCCATGGCTTTCAAGGCCAGGACCGAAACCTTGGTCACAAAGAGCTTCAGCGGAAAGGCGGCTGCGTCGTAGATAATGTAGGGGATCGGAATCATGAGCAGCAGATAGGCCAACGGTGCAAGAAGAATACTGAAAATCCTCCATCCCAGGATATAGAGCACCGAACCCGCGATGATGATCACCAGCGAGGCGCGCATGGTGTAATATTCCGTACCCAGCCAGCCGAAAAGAAGCATGCCCAGCCCGAAGAAGACGAGACCCAGGCCGGACTCGGCAGGCCTGACCTCCGCCTCCAGGAGCTCTTCCCGACGCATGTAGGCCAGATACCCGGCGATGAAGGGCACGAGAAAGCCGTGCGAATAATTGTCGTCGGCAGCCCACTGCCTGACCATTGGGACGACAATCGGCCAATAGACGACCCCGACCGCCACGATCAGGAAAACACCCCAGATGATCAGATTTTTTTGATTCTTCAAAAGTTCCATCCAGTTCCCCCATCAGATGTTCACATTCCAAAGGACCCGACCTATTCCCAAACCCCGTCCAGGGCCTCGCGGTGCGCGCCCCGTCCGACAAGGCTGCGCACCTTGCGTACGGCCTGGCAGGCAACCCAGCCCGCCAGGGGAAAAGGATCCCGCAGCTCAAAATCATCCATGGCCGCGAATCTGGAAAACTCCGCATCCGGCCGCTCGACGTTCGGCCTGGCCAATAATCCGCAAGCCTTGCGCATCATGTCTCCGCCCAGCCACCTCGTTGCCACCTCCGGCGGGTCAAGGGGCGCACTGAAATCATTCTCATCCATGGCGCATTTGTAATAGTAGTAGGGAAAATCAATGCCCCGGGCGATGCTCTGTCCGACTGACCCCCAAAAACGCGGATTGACGTCGATGAGAAAACTCTCGTTCCTGACCTCGTCATGCAGGAAGTCCGCCTGGCACGGCCCGGTCCATCGCAAATCGTCCAGAATGGTCTTCAGCGCCGCCGTCGCTGCGGGAAAATCGCGGCTGACACGCACTGTTGGCTGACCATACGGATGAGGATAGGTCTGTACGGTCCAGTACGAATCCGAGGCGACGAGACGCCCGTCTTTGTAAAGCATGGCCACTCCTGCAATGGGACCGTGGATTTTCTCCTGAACAAGGTATCGATCCGGCAGCAACTCAGGCTGTTCAGCCAAGACTCGGAGGACGGGCATGTCGGCCACCTCCATCACCGACCATCCCCCCCCGCCCTGCTTGGGCTTGAGGACGGCAGGGAAATGAAAGTCAGACGGCAAGCCCAGGGCCAGCGCGTCTTCCAACTCCACGGTCATGGGCATGCGCACCCCGAGACGATCCGCAATGCTTTTGAGAGAGCGCTTGTCATGGAGGCTGATGAGTTTCTCGTATTCGGACATGAAGATGCGCACATGGGGGGCAAGGACAGCGCGATGGCGGGCCACGAAATAAGTTTCTTCCAGAACAGGGACAAGGACGTCGATACTCTCCCTGTCGATGATCCGGAGGAGGTCTTCGACAAAGCGGGCCTCATCCAGAAAGGGCGAGGCGTAAACATGCCTGCCGGCGGCATGACGGGACCAGAATGACATGGCCAGCGGATCGGAATCCGCCATTACCGCCTGGATACCATGACTGCTTAAATTCTTGCAGATGCAGTAGGCAACACGAGTACTGGCCGAAGTGATGAGTGCGCGTCCCACATTATCTCCATATTAAAATACATAATTTAAGTACAAAAAATCATGAGGATTCTTTCTTTACAAAAGAATTTTTCATAAATTTTGCGACAGAATATATTCTTGAATTCTTATCAAAATAATTTTTTGGATTTGAATAAAAATTCAGTTTATAAATAAATTGTCCATACATACCAAGTCTATATTTAAGACCTATTTCGTATGTATTTTTACATGGATTACATGAACCGCAAGGCTTTGAAAAAAATGTAGGACGATGACAAAACCATGACAAACTCAGTATATCAAAAAAATCATGTTCTTTCGATATTTTTTGCATATCTAATTTATAAATATCTGTTATAGAAAAAACAAAACGATGAAAAAGATCATAAACTGGAGATCCTTTATACTTTTGATCTATACAACGAGACCCATTTTCCTCTTTTGATAAATAATTTGATATGACAGAATGACAGCCTACAACCGAATTTGAACGTTCAATAACGAGCTCAATCTCTGAAACCCCGAATCTGTCCGCCCAAATGGATAACCACTCATACTGCCCGCCGAGCCTGTTTTTAAGCCCCTCATAAGATGCGGATAAATGCAAATTCTCTCCCACATCGGTTTTATCAAAATAAAGCGTCGGCAACAAAAGAGCGCTCAACTCAGGGTATCTCTGCGTCAAAAGACGCTTGACGTTGCTCATCGCCTTGAACTCATGGACAAGAGACCATCGAAAAGGATCAATTATATAGTACGTCTGTACTGGACATTTTTCTATCAGAACAAGAGAAAGCACTCTAAATGTCGAGTCCCATCCTCCAGTCCATAAAACTTTCTTAACTTCACTCATTTCTACCTCTAACTAATTTAAAAACTTAATATTTAAGCACTTACCAAAATTTTACCCATCTATTTTTTACGAGTTTTAGAATTATCTCTATAGTAAAAATCTTGCTGAAAATATGGCCGCTTTTGTCTTCATCAAGTAATTTCATCAATTTTTTTTCTGAAACATATTTTGATATTTGAAGCTCAGAAGTTTTAAAAAAAGCATCAATCCATGTTTTACAGTCTTTGTTGAGCCATTGCTCCCAATCTTCGAGCGGGACATGATTCATCTCCTTGTTCCACGCATTGCAAACTTTATGATAGGCACGGTACAGGAAATGAAAAAAACCTCCGGCCAAAACAAATTCTGGCCGCGCACTGACAATGGGAATTTTTGCAAGATGCGGAGCTTTTTTGGTCAACAAATAGGATTGCATGACCATTTCGCGGCGTGATCCGCGTGTATGCTCGGGCAGGAACTGGGAATAATTCAGCATGCTCAATTCCGAAGCAAAACCATACTCAATAATTTTTGTATCATATGCAGGAACACGCCACGTGGTGAAGTTGTCTGCAATTTTCATTTCACCGCCGAAATATCTCGCTCCAATCATGTACAAACTATATAAAAAATGATGCGCACTCGACGTAAAACTTCCAAATTTATTTTCAAGAAAACAGTTAGTCTCTTCAATATGATCAGAAAAATATTCAAGATTTCCTTCAAAAATATCACGCCATGCACCGCTTTGAAATTTTGACGATTTGCCTTCAAAGAGGTTGTACACATCCGGAGATGTCAAAGGATGCCACCCTGCATGTCCCCGGAGCGCTCCCAAGGCAACACCGCTCAACGTAAGAGGATATTTCGTCCCGTTTTGGGTTATCAAACGATACACGTGCAGCAACGTTGCCCGCTTCACGCCTTGCGTTCCGGAAGACACGTAAACCGTATCCAACATAAGCTGCGGCAAGCCGCTTACGAATTCCTGATCGAACAAAACTTCCTTGTGCAACGTTCCGGCCCTGCGAGCCACTTTTGCCGCACGAAGCAGATCCGATGTACCGGGAATCCCGTACGTGTAGGTGGTCAGGGGTGCGCCATCCGGCTTGAAAGCCAGGACCGTCCTCGCATCCCAACCGGCAGTGATGGGACAGGCCATTTCCTTGCCTTCGTAATAAAGCGGAAATCTTTCCGAAAAGACGTCCAAGGCGGTTTCCAAGGCTTTTTTCTTTTTGAGAAGAGGCGTATGCACCTTGAATTCCGGAGCATATTCAAAAGTTTTATGTTCAATCGGGCCGTGCAAAGAAAATTTCATCACGGTTCCAGCAGACGCTCTGGTCACACCTTTTAAAACACTTACGTTTGACACAGGAAAGTTATAATACAAAAGCTCCCATATCCACTTCTCGTTGATATCAAAAGCATCCAGCTTACAAAACGAAGACATTTCAGAACCTACGTACAATTTATCTGAAACAATTCCCCAATATATGGAATATTGACTTCTTCTGTCTGTAACTACAAAAACATCATTTTTAGTATTATTTACAGCTATTATCCCGTACATACCTTCAAATTTGGAAAGCTCATAAAATGACTCTTTATTCAGCGCTTTAGTTATTATTTCTACATGGTTTGCAGGGATATCAACAATATCACCTATTATGAATATTTTCCATTTCAAGTTATCAAGGAAAGTTGAATATTTCATTTCCGGAGAAGGAGTTTGACCAATTCTGATGCGAAAATTCTTGCCGATAAAACTCGATAATGTCCGCGTCCGACAAGGATTCAACGTTTCATCAATATCTGAAAAAAGATGATCCTGATTCAAGCATCCTTCATCGCTACCAAAGCAGCTAAAAAATGAGGACATAAGCACCTCGTTTTATACATGCATCAATTTTCAGTCCCGCTCTTTCATGCAAGCTCATGTCTTATCCACCCTCATTCCGGAAGATGCGGACCTTCAAACACGCCCTGTCCAAAGGTCGTGACAATGATTCGTGTCATGTCCGCAGGATCGAAATTGATGCTTTGCACCGTTGCGGCAGGAAACTGGGCATAGTGCCGCCATGTCGCCCCGCCATCCTGACTGAAGAGCAAGCCGTTCCTGGAAGTGCCGGCATAAACCAGCCGGGAATCTTGAGGGTGAAGGGCCACAGCCATTGTTTGCTCATAGCTGCCCCCTCCGCCCGCGTCATGGATCATCTCATCGGTCAGGACATGCGCCCAGGAGCCCCCACCATCGACCGTCTTGTATATGCCCCCCTGCATCCAGTGACCTTCCGAGGACCCGGCCGAGACGTACATCACATCCTCGTCCTCAGGATCCAGAGCGAAGTTCGTGGCCCACCAGACAAGATCGACCCCATTGCTGATCGACGTCCATGTACCGCCGCCATCCGTCGACTTCCAGACGCCGCCCGGAGCCGTGAAATAATCCTTCTTGGATCGTAGCCCCGTGATGAGACAGTACAGATTCCCGCTCTCCGGATGCATGCGCAGCCTGTAGACGTGCAGATTGGGCGCGATACCCGGGCCCGGAGAGATTTTTGCCCACGAAATTCCCCCGTCAACGGACTTGTACACTCCCGCGTCGTCATCATCGCCCTCCCCGTACACACCGGCATAAAGGGTTCGCCGGCCAGGAGGCGACTTGGGATCCAGAACCACGGTGGTGCAGACCTGCTTGGGCAACCCGGATGAACTCCCCGGCCTGTAAGGAACCTGCCAGCTCACGCCGCCGTCCGTTGATTTGACCACCCCGCCCTGATGCCCCCGATATCCCGATTTCGTCACCGACAGATTGGAATGGTGAGGAATGTCGTGCCGGGCGCTCACCGCCGCATAGAGCACATCCGGCACATCCGGATCGATGGCCAGATCATAGAACGTGTTTCTCCAGGGCGACCCCTGGCCCGCCCATTGCCAGCTTGCCCCGTTGTCGGGCGATCTGGCGAAGCCGATGTCCGTATAGGTGATGTAGTGCCTGGAAGGATGATGGGGGTCGAAATGATACCCCCAGGCGCTAGTCACCTCCAGCCCGATGCTCCCGTAATGCAGCGCATGCGGGCCCTGACCATGAAAGACCTCCCGGGCCATGCGAGGATGCCATGACTCTCCACCGTCCTGTGTGCGGTAAAGTTCGCCCTGCGTGACAAGAAATGCCTCATCGGGTCTTCGAGGATTAACGGCAAAGCCCTTGGGCGAGATCAGATAGCTCCATTTCAGGGAATCCTGAATCCAGGAGGGAGCCACATTCGCCTTCCAGGCATATTTCCGGGCGAAGTCGGCCATCCTGAAGCTCGGACTCCAGCTTCGGCCTCCGTCAACGGAACGCAGCAGATTGATGTTGACGTTTGATCCGGTCTGGGCGGCATACGCGACCGTGGTCTGCCCAGGCGCCATGACAAGATGATTTTCACCCCGATACGGCGAATGAGCGAGAGTCCAGGTCGAACCCTGATCCGTAGAGCGGATGATACCGAACTTTTGCAGGCTGGCCACCATGAGCGAAGCTTCTCCCGACATCGCACCCGCAAACGCCACGGCCGGATGCCCCGTGATTGTCCGCCCATCGACGACCACTGGAGACGTTGTCCACGTCAAGCCCCGGTCCCGGCTTCGGGCCACACCATCCGGGGACGCCATGGCACAGAGGACCTCGCCAAGGATGACGGTCTCGGTGGTTTGCCCTTCCAGAACCTTTTTCCAGGTCACGCAGCCATCCTCGGTGCGCCACAGTCCGCCAGTCGTGCTGACGAGAAGAACATCCGGCGAGCCGGGAACAGCCGTCAAATTCAGGATATCGGACTTTTCCCAGGGCATGCCCGTCACCTTCGACCACGAGCACCCCTTGTCCATGCTGACTCGCAGCGCGCTCTTCCCCGAGCGCCAATATATGCGATCATTGAAGAACACCGGGGGCGTGGAGAACTGCATGAAGCGAAACCCTTGGCTGTAATGAATCAGCTCCCACCGCTCGCCGCCGTCTTCCGAGCGGTATGCCCCGCCCATGTCGGTGACCAGGAACATGAGCCCCTCGTCGTATGGAGAGACGGAGATGATGTACATTCCGCCGCCGCCGCCAATCCCCCTCGGAGAGAACACGCCCGTATTCACCGCAGCAAACGATGCCGGCGCGAACATGCCCATGATGGCGAGCACGGCCCAGAACAACAGGCCATACGCTCCGCGTCCGCCCAGCTTTCTCACGGCGATTATTCGTGACATGATTCGTTCCTCACCCGCCCAAGCATGGCGATCTTCATTTTTTCCCAGTTTTCGACCGCGAGTTTCCCTCCTCCCCGTAGCAGCCGAGCCAAGCGGTTTCCGCCCCGAACCTCCTCCAGGAACAGCGGCAGCAGCCATGGACCGAGATAGCGAAACCCCATGCGCCCCTCGACCCCCGGAGGCCCCACGCGGGAAAAGCGGAAGCACCCCTGCGCATCCAGTGCCGCCGGCCGGAGCCGTTCGCGGGACCCGACGGTGGTGCCGGCATAATATTCGGCTGCCGCGTCAAACACTTCCGCAGTGTACCCGCCCCCTGGCCAGCAGAAGAAATCGATCTTCTTGCCCAGGTTGTCTTCAAGAATGGCTTTTGACTCCGCAAGCTCACGACGCACCCGCAGCATGAATTCGTCATGCGTCTCGAACCCGTTTTGCGTATAGGTATTTACCAGTTCACCGGCCTTGGCGTGCAATGCGTCTCTCCAATCCGGCCGCTCGAAAAACGACCGACCCTGTGCGGCCGTAAATTCGCGCAGCGCCTGCCCAACGCGCGCATCGGGATGAAAAATCGGGCCGTCCATGGATTTGACATGCTCATACACCGGCTCGCCCCAGACGCCGGGATCGGATTTGAAATTCAGATAGCGCCATTTGTCGGCGGGTGCCGCGTTCCAGTCCATCCAGTAGTGCGCATCGCCCGGGTGGCGAAAATCCACGATCCCCGGCCCGACGGGATACCAGGTGTGCGTGATCCCGTGGGACTGGATCTCCATGACCCCGCTCTGTTCCAGGGCGCGCATCTCGCTCCAGGACAGGAAGCCCGCGCCCGGCAAACGGGCACTGTCCGGACGTAGCGGATCAAACTGGGGCCGTGGTTCGCTCGCGGGATCGACGAAATCGGTTGAAACGAAAATCGTGGCGCAAAAACCGTGTTTTTTGAGCAACGGCGCTGCAAAGACCCAATTATCCAGATACCCGTCGTCAAAAGTCAGGGACACAACCCGCTCCTGGCCAAGGCGTCCGGACAGGGCGATATCCATGTACTCGCGCAGAAAAACCGACCGATAGCCGAAGCGCCGCAACGCGCTAAGCTGGGCGTCGAAGAGCTGCCACGGAACCGTGAGAAAACTCCAGGCCCAGCGCCCGTCGGGCACACCCACGGTGTGAAACATGACGGAACTTGTTGCAGGACGGGACATTACTGCACCTCACAGACGATATACCTGTGTTTGCCACCGATTGTACGTGGAATTTCATCTACAAAACGGACACGCAGCCGGATTTCGCCCCCGTGATCATTGGCGACGCCTTGCGGCAAGGCCTTGAGCTGCTCCGTGGACGTTTCACTGATGCCCTCCTTGCATTTGACGAAAAGTTCCACTTCTCCGGGGACGGACTGCCTGAACTGAAATGAAAGAACACCTTCTATCCCTTTGATGATCTTGACAAAATACGCGCCGTGAACCTTGCCGCCACCAGCGGCAAACATGAAGTCATAGATGCGGCCGATATCCATGCGGACAAGAGGAAAGCCCCGGCCGCAGGGACAGCTTTGGGAGAGCGGAGCCGCATAATCGCCGATCTCGTAGCGCAGAAGCGGCATGGTCCGATTGGTGAGGCCGGTCACGACCAGGCGCTTCAATTCCGAACCCTCCTCGGGCAGGAACTCGACATAGGCCGAATGCGTCAACAGGTGCATGCCTCCGTGCTCGCACTCCACGGCGATGCACGGCACCTCCCTGCTCCCGTACTGGTCGTGAACCCGGCAACCAAAGGCTTGCTCGATGAGGGCGCGCTGATGGTCATGGAGCTTTTCAGCCGAAGTCATGACCGCGCACACGCTCGAAGGCGTGAATCCGCCGGCCTGAATGTGCGCGGCCAAGTCACTGAGAACGGAGACATAGCCGTACACGAAGACCCTGCGAAAACGCGCGAGGACTTCAAGCCAGTCGTCCATCTCCCTGCGCCCGTAGCGATAGGCGCTCAGGGTCATGGAGCCGGAGAGCCATTGCTTCAGATTCACTGACGGCCGTGCAGATCCCGTGTCCCTCGGATTGCCCCAGATGTTGACGATCATGTCGGAGGGCTTCCACCCAGCGAACGACAGCCCGAGCATGAAGCTGCCCTGCATGGCGTCGAACACGTCCATGTCCTGATAAAATCTGACAGGTTCTCCAGTGGACCCTCCGGTGGCGTTGTCCACACGGCGTGATGCGTCCGATTCGGTGGACAGCATGCGCGGGAGGCTGTCGCGCAGCTCCTGCTTGGAAAGAACCGGCAGGCCGGCAAAATCTTCAAACGTCCGGATATCCTTCGCCCTGAGGCCGCGCCCACGGAAGAGTTCCTGATAGAACGGCACTGTTTCGGCGGCATGATGGACCAGACGGACAAGCCTGGCCAACTGCAACCGCCGCAATTCCTCCTCAGGCAACCGTTGCAGGGCGATGCCTTCGCGCATCAGCGCATAGCGTCTGCTTCCGCGCAGGGAGTGCATTGCCTGGCGCAACAGACCTACCATGATCGCCTCCCCGCCTCCGCATACAGCTGGAAATAACGCTCCACCATCCGCTCATGCCCGTATTGCCCATGAATCAGGGCCCTGCCTCGCGCCGCCATTTCCGCCCGCGCGGCAGGGTTTTCAAGCATCCACGCCAGCCCTCCCGCCAGGGCCGGAACGTCCAGAGGAGCTACGACCCTGGCCGTCACACCGTCCTGCACCACCTCGCCGATCCCGCCGACGTCGGTGGAGAGCACCGGCAAGCCAGCGGCCATGGCCTCCAGGACCGAGATCGGCATGCCCTCGCGCATGGAGGACAAGACAAAGACGTCCATGAGGCCAAGCAGGGCTGGCACGTCCCGGCGCATGCCCGTCAGCCGGACAAAGTCGCCAAGATCAAGCCCGTCGACCAGGGCTTCGATGTCCGGTCTGGTCTCGCCATCGCCCACCAGCAAGAGACGGGCGCCGGGATATCTGCGCCGGACCGCGTCAAAGGCCCGCAGTAGGCCGGGGTGATCCTTGGCTTCGCTGAACCGGGCCACATTCCCGAACACCGTGATATCCGGACCGCCCCAGTTCTCGGGCAAGAGCCCGCGCGTATCAGGGCTTTGCTCAACCCGCGTGAAACGACCCAGATCCACCCCGTTAGGGATGACCTGAATCCTGCGTGCATTGATGCCTACGCGCTCGACCATGAAGGACTTCAGATTCTCCGAGACGCAGGTGACCGCGTGCAGAAACGGCGCGCAGAGGCGCACCATGCGCCGCAGCATGGGCTGCTGTTCGAGGGAGTGCTTGGCGTGCTCGGTGTACACGACGCGCACACCGGCCATGAACGCCGCAGGAAGCACGAATGAAAGAAGGTAGCCGGCCTGTACGTGCGCCACGTCGACCTTCTCACGGCGCAGCACGCCCGCAAGAGCCTTCCAGACCGCAAAACGGCGGGGGGAATTCGACAAGAGCGCATGCCAGGGCAATCCCCGAGACTCGATGGCCGGGATCAGCGCGCCGGTGCCGCGCACCAGTCCGCACACCGAACCTCGCACGTCCGCCTTCTCCAGAATGGTCAAGGCCAGGCTCTCGGCCCCTCCGGGAGCCAGGGAGACAATGCACTGCATCACATGGGGCTTCATGGGCGCTCTCCGATGACCTTGGCGGGAACGCCGGCAGCGATGCTGTACGGGGGAACCGGTTTGGTCACCACGCTGCCGGCCGCGATGACGCAGCCCTCGCCCAAGTCGGCCATGATAATGGCACCGTTGCCGACCCAACAGTCCCGCCCGATGGTGATGGGCTGGAACTCGCCACCCTGTAGCCGGATCGGTATGTCCCGGGAATCAAAGCGGTGCTGGTTCTTTCCGCCGGTTATCATGACGTAGGTTCCGATCATGCAGTCCGCCCCGATATGGCATCTGCCTATATTGGCACCCGTGCTGAAGTCCGTGTTGTTGCCGATTGTGATATCCGGTGACGAGAACGTCGTCAGAAATCCAACCGCACAGCTTTGCGGAAAATCATTCATCGCAATATGATAAAATCCGCCGCGAATATAAGAACCAAAAAAACCTGGAAAAAGAGACAAGAACTGCGACATGCTTATGAATGCAGCGCTTTTTCCTATAACAAAAGATCCTATACGATATATCACATACGGAATTATCGCGATAATAAGAAAAACTGCATGGAACAACTTCTTTACCATATGTCACCAACCCATAACTATGTGTGCAAGCGGCCAATATAATTCTGAAAAATTCATACTATATGACAACTGCGCCCTGTTGCTCTTTCCATATCCGGAATCGATCTTCCCCAAAATGTTCTTTGAGTTCTTCGGAAATGGGGAGTTTAGCCACAATGCGGCCCGGATTCCCCGCAACAAGGCAGAACGGAGGAATTTCGCCCGCCACATGCGCGCCGACCTTGGCCACGACCCCGTCGCCAAGACGTGCGCCGGGATAAAGACAGCTCCCGGCACCAAGCAGACACAGATCGCCCACGCTCACCGGCTTGACGCTCGTCCGCGAAGGGCTTCCGCCTCCGGAAGACATCCTGGCGGCTGCATTTGCGATGGGATGTCCGGAGTTATCCATGACGATGCGGCATCCAATCAGGCTCCAGCTGCCAATGACAACACTTTTGGCAACCATGAACCGGGATCGTGGTGAAATGTACGTGTTATCTCCAATCCTGAGTTCAGGATCGTCAAATATCTTGAGGCCTGCCAAGCTGACATTATCGAAGATCGTAACATTTGATCCTATATAGATATTCAGATTCCCGCCAATACGAGTAATTCCATTTCCTCCATAATACATCTTAAAGCCAGGACCGACCTCTTTGCACATCGATTTGAACATAGGCTCATAATAAACGACACGCCAGAAATCATGCCACACTGAAGTCCGAAACGCCCATTCATTATACAAAAATTTATGCACTCCAGGGATTACAGGCACCGATAATCCATAAAATTTCTTTGCAATATCATAGAGCTTTGAATGAAATGGAGTCTCACGGCGTCTGATCGCCAGTTTGAATTCAGAAAAATTACGCATTTTATTTTCCTTCAATAGTTCGTGCCAAGAGGATTTGCTTATAGAGCGCCAGCAAGCGATCCACTCTGACCGTTGGTGAAAAATTTTCAAGCACGCGACGCCTCCCCGCTTCCCCCATGGCCAGCATTCGGCTCGACGATGTCAGCATGCGAATGAGCGCCAAAGCCAAGGCCTCGGCATCACCCGCCCTGACCATGAAGCCCGTCTCGCCTTCAACCACGACCTCGGGCACACCGCCCACCCGACTCGCAACCACCGGCTTTGCGAACATCATGGCTTCCAGGGCCACATTGGGCATCCCCTCGCTCAAAGAAGGCATGGCCACCAGGTCCATGGCCCGGTAATAATCGCCCAAGCCCGAAACATGGCCCGTAAAAAAAACAGCACCCGCGAGGCCACGTCTGGCGGCCTCGACCTCCAACATGGCCCGATCCTGGCCATCACCCAAAAAAACGCCCACGGCATTGGGCACGCTCCGGCGAGTCTGAACCAGGGCCTTAAGAAAAAAAATCTGCCCTTTCTCCGGGCTCAATCGTCCAACCACCCCAACAACCAGTGCCTCGCCGGGAATGCCCAATTCCTGCCGTACATCACGCCCACTGAAATCATTGCGTTCAGCCGGATCTACGGCGTTGGGGATAATCGTCATCTTGCGTTGCGCGATTCCCGGCAGTCGTTTGCCCAGCGCTTCGGAAACAGCGACAACTCGTGTTGCCAGAGTCACCAGGCCCATTTCAACAATCCGATAACAATGCATTTTCATGTTTTCTGAAGTCCAGCCGTGAACAAAAGCAATCCACGGAAGCCGCATGCGCCTCCTTAAGAGAGCGCACAGCACGTGACTTTTATATCCGTGCGACTGCAATATTTGGCAGCCTTCACTTTTTACGATGCCCTGCGCCTGATCAACCAAGTCCAGATCAAATTTTTTAGTCTGGCGAAGCTCGGCAACATTGGCTCCCGACAGCCGCATGACTCGCGCAAACTCCGATTCGGAACCTGACTCGGCGACAAAATCCGCGATGACAGGATCACAAAGCTCAAAACCCCCCGATCTCAGAAATTGAAGCAATCCCTTTCCCGGCCCGCCCAAATTGGAGGTGGCCAAACTGATGAATATGCGGGGTCTCATTTGACGCCCAACCCGGCTTGAGATTTTGTCAAAAGAGCCTCTTCAATCCAGTCGGAGACCATCTGCGCCTTGTCCGTCCACGCATCCCCTTTCAAACAGGCAAGCCTGGCCACAGGGTCCACAACATCAGACAACGCCTTGTCCACTTCACTCGCAAAATCTTCCGGACTGGCCGCAATACGCAGGTGCTCCTTAAAACGGAAAACTTCCGCCATGGCCGTGGTCACAACCGGCTTGCCGGTCGCCAGGTACTCTCTTAGCTTCAGGGGATTTGCAGTATTCGTGTGCTGATTCACCACGTAGGGAATTATGGCCACATCAAAGGCCGAAGCGTATTGCGGCAAATCCTCATAGGGCACGGCAGGCAACCAACGAAAATTCGGTCTCGATTCCAGTGTGCCAAGATCGATACGTTTTGTACCAATGAGCACTACAGTCCAATCAAGACGCCAATCGAGCAGCATGCGAATGATTTCCAGATCCAGATGAGAGTCAATAAGTCCGTAGAAGCCAATTATGGGACCAGGAATATCGGCCAAAGAAAGTACCCGTTGCCGCTTAACTGTTTTCGTGAAAAAATGATCGACATCAACACCATGCGTTAACAGGAGCGTACTATTGTTAACACTTTTTTTTGTCGAATAAAGTTCATCAGAAACAGCCATGACAATATCAGCTTCTTCCAAAAGCCTCTTTTCAAATTCCATAACCAAGTCCGGCAAATTCATACCAGGCCATACTGTAAAATCATCAACGCAATAATACGAAACAAGACACTCATCAAAGTATCCAATATACTCAGAAGCATTTGGAACCGTCGCAAAAAATATTGGATCATGCATACCCCATTCAGCCATGGCTTTTTTGACTGAACGGACTACACTCCATTTATTGAAATTTCGAACAGGATACACGTTACTGAAAGGAACCATGACCGGCGAAACAACACGCAGATTATCCGGAAGACTTTCTTGCGGCGGATTTGAAGTCCAAGACGAGATTTTTCCGGCAGCCCTTTTCACATCATAAAGACAGAGGCGGGGCAGACGCATGCCTATGGTGTTAACCCACAGCACCCTGTTGCAGGGCAGAAAATGCTGCATGATGTGCTGACAACTGAACGGATGCCGCCCCCAGTCGTCGGAAAAAACCAGAAAATCCCTGTCCTTGATCATACGGAACTCCATGCGCTCTCAAATGATGGAGGCGGGACCGCCAAGGATATGCGCTTCATGTTCGCGCCGCGTCCCCGAACCCGACCAGTCTGCGATCCAGACGAAAGAGCCCGTATTGCACCACAATGACTACCAATCCCTGCATGACCGACATTGCAAACAAGGAGAGATATCCCGTTCCCATGTAATCCCTGACCAAAATCCAGAAAATCCATTGAGGCAATACATGCGTCAGCGCAACGCATCCGATCAACTGTAAATAATTTAAAAAAGGCAACCCAGCTTGACGAAACGCATAATAAGGCAAAAGATATGCGCGAAAAATAAACGCGCAGAAAAAAAAAGACCACCCAACACCGATAATTCCCCAGTACATCATGGAAAACATTGAAGCCAAGACAACGCATATTCCCTCGCCTATATTGCATATAGCCGTTATTCTATGTTGGGAAATGCCCATGAGAAATTCTTGTGCGGGAATTATGCTTGTGGAAAATATTGAGCCAAGCGCCATGGGCACAAGAACAAGCTGTACGTCCCGAAACTCGGGACCAAGCCACAGATCGACAAACTCTCCCCCGTAAAAAACAAGACAAAGCCCTACATAGGCCGAAACCCGATAACTGAGCCACAGCGCGCCCAGCATGGATTGCCGAATCCCATCGTGATCATGCTTGGCCTGAAGACGGCTGAAGTGGGGAATGAATATGCCAAAGGCGCTGCGAATAAGATTGGTGAAATAGGTTATCAGCTGTGTTGCGATCGAGAACACCGCAACTCCTTCCGCGCCGATGGTTTTGACGATGATGTATGGCTGCGACCTGAAGCGCATGGCCTGTCCCAACTGGGCCACCAGGGAGGTCAGCCCGAATCGGAAAAGTTCTCCTCCAAGTCGCCAATCGACATGCCTGAACCTGATGCTGGCCGAAAAGCCGCGCCGGGCGAAAATCCAGTAGACAATCCCTTCAAAAAGAAAACCCGCTCCGTTGACGACGGACAGAAAAAGCAGACCGTTTTCCCCTGAAATCCAGATCAGAACCGAAAGACTCACAACCACGTTCTTGACCATGGAAATAAGAGCCAGAAGGGTCCAGCGCATCTCGGCCGCCAGCACCCCGTTCCAGGTTCGAAAAAGAAAAAGCAGGGAAAATGTGCCCGCGTAGATGGCGAAATACGTCTGAACTTGTGCGAAATCAGTTCCCTGCGGAATATGATCCCTGCCTAAATAAAGCAGTGCAATAGTAATAACGAGTGACAAAAGGCATGATACGATGTTCAACGCAATCCCGGTGGAACAAATGCGATTTATTTCCTTCTGATCTTCTCGGGCAATGGCAGCTGCCACAAATTTTGAAACAGCCTGGGAAAGCCCGAAATCAAGCAGCAGATAGTTGGCCACTGTGGCGCTGATCAACGCCCAGACACCGTAGGCGGCCTGGCCTATGGCATTTATTATGACCGGCGTCACAAACAGGGCAAAGACTATCCCCACCCCGAAGGACACCAGGCGCAACGTGGAGTTGCGTACGAGATACTGCACCATTCTCACAGGCGCACCTTCTGCTGCCGCACCTGCAGCGCACTCTGCGGAGGATACCTGAGCTGAACGCTCGAGCGGGCTTTTTGCGGAACAGGCGCGCCGCTTGATTCGACATGATGGAAATGCATGACCGCGGCCAAGCCGAGCAGATAGTACAGCGTCGAAGAATACCCCGCAGAAATGAAGAAGCTCGCCGTCCCAAAGCCGACAATCCCGACCTTCAAGGCAATCCAGCGGGCACGCGCGCCGGCGTGTTCATCCTCCTCGACGTGCCTCGTGATCATCTGCCAGGCGCTGCAAAGCATGGCCAGATACAGGATGAACCCGGGGATTCCGAGTTCCGCGGCAAACTGAAGATAGGTATTGTGCGCTGTGAGCCCGATCTTGCCATCAAGCAGAAAGTGCGCCGTTCCGAACATCCCGATACCCACCCCAAGCACCGGATTGTCGGCCACGATCTTCAGGCCGTTTTTCCAAATCTGCACGCGGCCGGACCTGCCCTCAAGATTGTAATCGGCGGCCTCACCCTCCGCGGTCAGGCTCGCAAAACGATCCCACAACGACTGCTCGGCGGTCGCCACCACAACCAGACCGGCCGCACAGACAAGCCCGATGGCCAGGAGCCTGAACTTTTTGGCGGTCAGGACGAAATACAGGGCCTGAACGCCAATCGCGACGATCGCACCGCGCGAACCGGTCAGGACAAGTCCGAGCAGGACCATGGCGCCCAGCCCCAGATAGAAACCGCGCCGGATCATGTTCCCGTTCATGGCCTCGGCCAGAACAACAGGCATGAACGTGACAAACAGGAGTGCGATGTCGTTCGGGTCGTACGTAAAGCCGGCGGACATCCTTCCGGCGCCCGTGCTCATGATCATTACCGCAGCCAGCAAAGAGACGCCGTAAATGAGCGCCGCCCTGTATTGATCCAGCCGCCCGGCTGCTGAAAGCAGCGCCAGACAGCCAGCAAAAAAGAGGATTCTGCTGAAAGAGAGCAGGCTGTTCAAAGCCCCGGTACCCCAGACGCTGAAAGGAACGCTCGCCATTGCCATGATGAACAGCAGGAACAGAAAGTGTGCAAACGGCACACTGTTCTTCAGTTTTCCCAAAAGTCCTTTCGGCAGGAAAAACAAAGAAAGAAAGCCCAATGCAAACGCAACTTTTCCAAGATGCAGAGGAATCAGAAAAGTGAATAATTCCGGCATGCGAGCCATCACTACAAGAACTATTATAAAAATTACGATTGTATGCATACAGCCTCTTAAATTGAAAAGGAGAACTCAAACAAAGTTAATCATCACCTATAAGTAGCTAATAATTCTAAATCGCTTATACTTACGCTTAATATTCAAATAGTATTTGCTTATTGGATAAATACAAATAAGTGCAATAAGCGCTATAAAATGACTTGAAGTCAAGCTAAAATAAATATTCTTTGATATTGGCCAATACATGTAATTTAAAATTGTCGACAATCCAACAGCGATAATCTTACATAAAGGAAGATGTACTATATATATAAAAAGAGATGTCGACCCAATGGTTATCAAAAAAAGACATCTCAACGAAAAATAATCAATCAAAAACAAAAACAAAAAAATTGTCCCGAGCGTTACAAGGGAAAAATACAAGGAAGGCGGGTATTTCAAAATATTTACAAAGGATGCCACCGTCTTCCATGTTTCAGGATATTCCTGCCATACAGACTGATACCCGTAGACATTTGCACCGCGCAGCACCAGGAACACAAAAAAAAGGGACAACCCCAGGAACAGGAACACATTTCTTCTTTCCTTAGGGGGCAAGTGAAACAAATGGCCTGTCGCATAACCTAAAAGCATCATTCCAAACCATGGAATGACTGGAAACCGATTAAATATCGATGTTCCACCAATAAATTCAAAAATATCGGCAGTCATAAAGACCCGCCAAAGAACATACTCTTCGCCATTGAATCCAAACACGGCGGGAAGTCCATGTCCGACCAGAATCGCAATGCTCAGAAAAACAAGCACGTTGCGGGGAAGATTTGAAAAAAATGATAGCAGTATCATGGACATCCCGATACTCCAAAGCACATCAAGAGACGCCGCATACTCCGAAGTGAGTAACTGCATGACAGTCCTCACCAACTGCAGCGCAATCAACAGCAATCCTCTGGGGATCAGGAAGCTGCCCAACGATCTTTTGACCCCGCCCTTGTAGCTCCACAGATAGGCACCAACACCGGCCAGAAACAGAAAAATGGGCGCCCCGCTGTGCGTGAACCAACGATTGAAGAAAATGAAGACCGTGGTCGCATCGATGTTCAGCATGGCCAGCGGGAGCGGCGAGGCCGAACCCATGACCGCGGCCGCTTCGTAGGAGAGATAGTCGTAGCTGTGCCCCACGATCATGAGCACGATGGCAATGCCCCGCACCATGTCGACGGACTCTATGCGTGAAGAAGCGGGTGCCTGAGCGCTGACGGATTCGGCCATCTTACTTCCCCCTCGGGTTCCAGGTCACGAATCTCTCGCCCTGGGCAAGCCGAAAAAGTCCCAGCAACGCGGCCCAATGCAGGATGAGAAACATCCACGCTGCGTGTGAAATGCCCTTCCGTCCCCGGAATCCCGCCCATGCCAGCAGGGCCAGGCCTGCCAGGCCGGACAGGACGAGAAGCTGAAAAACCCCGTTTCCCCCACCCGCGATGGCACTCGCAACCAGCACAGCCAGAAACGGCAGGGTCAGCCAGCGCAAAACCTTGTGCGAGACGAGCTGCCACAGAAATCCGAATCGCCCAGCCTGCAAAAGATCGCCGCTGAAGCGCAGGCAAAGCAGCCAGGACTGGGCCATGATGCGTGTCTGCCGTCTGAGCTCCGCCCCGCCGTTTTCTTCCCCCGCCTCGACCACCACGGCCGAAGGCTCGCTTATGGCCCGCTTGCCACGCAGGACGACCTGGATGGGATGCAGGAAGTCATTGATGTATTCCGGGCGCAGGGGTTCAAACAGCTCCTTGCGCAAGGCGTAGATCGCGCCGTCGGCGCCAACGATGGAAAAAAGTCCGCTCTCGCCGCTCTTGATCCACTCCTCGTATCGTCGGTACAGCCCCCCCGGAGTCTCGCACCCGTCCATGTCCGCATACACGCTGCGCCCACCGACCAAGCCGACATCTTCACGAGTAAAGGGCGCAGCCAGCTTGCGCATGCTGTCCGGACGGAACATGGAATTCGCGTCGGTGAAAACCAGAATATCTCCGGTGGCCTCGGTGGCGGCCCTGTTGATGGCCCGGGTCTTGCCCCCACGCCCGGACTGCCGCAACAGACGGACCCGCGCGGAGGAGAACTGTTCCACCAGGAATCCGGTGGCGTCGTCGCTTCCATCGGAGACCACCAGAAGCTCGATGCGGTCCTGCGGATAGTCGAGTTCCAGAAAATTGCGGATCTTGGCCGTGATGACACGCTCTTCGTTATAGACCGAAAGCAGCACACTGATGCTCGGAGGTTCGCCTCCAAGTGGTACGACCAAGCGCCTGTGGCCAAAGAATGCGACAAGCAACGGGTATCCGGCAAAGGCGTACGCAAGGGTCAGCAAGGAGAACCAGAACAGCGCGTTCATGCTGCAACCTCCTTGACGCCTGCGCAGTTCTGCGCAGGCAGATCCTTGAAAATCCGAACAATGGCCCCGATATCGTCACCGAGCACGTAGCCATGGGTAGGCAGGGTCAGGAGATTGGCGGCCAGCAACGAGGCCCCGGGATACTCCCCGACGAACGCCAGAAACGGAGCAAGCCCCGCAATGCGATGCAGAGCCAGGGGATAGGAGCGGGTCACACCCAGCGCCTTCGCCCTGAGCGCAAAATCCCTCGGCCAGGCACCAGAAATCGGCAGGATCGGCAAGCGCAGATACACTGGAGAGGTCCCGTCGGCCGGCGGCACGACACGTACGCCAGCCACTTCCCGCAGCCCTGAGCGCAGGGAAGCGGCGGTCCTCTGACGGGCAGCATTCAAATCGTCCAGCCGGTCAAGAACGCTTCGGCCTATGCCGGACCGCACCGCATCCAGACCTTCCAGACAAAAATCAGGGTCAAAAACCGAGGATCCGATCCCCAGAAACGGCAGGGATGCGGGCAGCCAGTAAGCCCGGGGATGAAGCATGACCATGAGCGCCAGGGCCAGGGCCAGACTCAGGACGGGACGGGCCCTTCCGCCCGCCGCAAAAAGCTCGGGCATGGCCTGAAGAGCGTCTGCCAAATCGTCGCGGTCGGTGAGGACGATCCCGCCGTCCACGGCGGTGACGTTCTTGCCCCGGCTCAGGCTGAAAAGCCCCGCATCGCCCATGGTCCCGGCCAGATCTGCCCCTGTCCGCGCGCCCATGGCCTGCGCTGCGTCATCCAGAAGAGTTGCGCCGTGTATGCGACACAGCTCGCGCAGCCCGCTCATATCCAGGGGATATCCAAAAAGATGACAGGCCACGACGCACAGGGTCTGGCCACTCATGCCCTTTTCCAGACTGACCATCTCCGGGGCCAGGGTCCGGGGATTCAAATCGTACAGTCCGACCTTGAGCCCGGCATTGACCACGGCAGAAGGCACGGAAAAGGAGGTGAAGGCGGGCAGGAGCACCTGATCCCGTTGCGGACAAAGCCTGTGCATGGCCCGCAGCGAAGCCGAGAGTCCGGCCCGGCCGGAGGTTGCAAAAAAAACGTGCCGGGCACCGAACCGCCGTTTCACTTCGCGCCGCAAGGATTCCGCGCCCTGGCCAGTCATCCACGCCCTGATCCCGGCCGCGATATCGGCGGGACGCAGCGGCGAAGCGCTCGGTGGCAGCATGCGCAAGTACGGGGCGCTCATGGGATGTCCCGTACGATCAGGGGTCCGAGGGTGCGGGTCATGCCCAGGGGCAGGCGTTGCCACAGTCTGATGGCCAAGGAAAACCTGGGGTTGCTGTTGCTCAGGTTCGGCAGCTTCGCATCCGAAGACAGAAGGTAGTGCCACTGCAATATTTCGGGCCTTGCTCCCCATTGCTCCTTGAACCTGAACGTCCCGGAACCGATGGATGAGCGGCCGAGATCAAACCGGCGCAGCCCCAAACGCAGGCCATGTCGAATGGATTCCCAGTACATGAGATTGTTGGGACAAAGAGAATTGTAGTCCCGGATGGACGAGGCCCAGGGAATTTCCAGAGTCTGGCCATGCCAGTAGAGCAACCCGGCGGCGATGGCCTCCCCCTGCCTTCTGATCAGCACGAACCGCGTCACGCCAGGCAGACCGGCCAGGATGTTGGCAAAAAATGAACGCGCGTACACGGGGGTGCCCAGATCCCTCATGTTGCGCACGAACACGTTGTAGAATTCGTCCAGCAGCTCTTCCTCGCCCCAGACCGTCTCCAGACCGGCTTTTTGCGCCTTGCGAACCTGGTTGCGGACCTTGGCCTTGAAACCCGTCCACATCTCCTCTTCGCTTTGATCCAGGGCAAGCACCATGACCACCTTGTGCCGCCGGGCGGGCAGATCCGGATTCACGGCCTGGGTGTGACGCAGCTCCACGTGATGCGCGCCCAGCCGGGAACGCAATTCCCCGGCGGCTTCCAGCAGGGCATGGCTTGAGGCCTGATCCCGGCAGAGCAGCCCGCCGTAGGTCACAAAGGGCAGGGAGACCAAAAAATTGCCAAAGATGCTGCGCATGTGGACCAGCGGCAGAACCCCGGTCATGACACCGTTTGTCCTGGCAACCAGAGAATGGGTTTCATGCCCGAAGCTGCGCTCCAGAATGGTCCGCCAGGCGTGGCTGTGATACCCCGCCGCGCAAGGCATGGATGCAACAAAGCGGTCCCAGTCCGCGGCTGCGCCCCGAAAGGTTTCCGTGCACACGCTCATGGCTGCGAAACCTCCAGGCCGACCTCGCATCCGCTTTCATCGCCGTTCTTCCCGGCCAGCCCCAGGACCTTGACCATGGTGTCGAAGCGCAGCCCGCCCAGAAGACTGCGGACCTTGTCTTCCGTCGTGTCCAGATTGAGATAGTGCCGGAAGCGGGACCTGAGCCGGGCCTTGATCCGCGGCTGGTCAGGATCCAGTTCCCAAGGGTGGAAATAGAGAACCACGGGCTGCTGCTCCGCGCTGTTGATGCTGCGCATCCCCCAGAGCACAATCCCTGCCGGGAGCAGGCGCAGATAGCCCCCCCCGGCGATGGGCAGGACAATCCTGCGACCCGCGAAGTTCACCGCCAGGGTAGTCAGGGGGAATTCGCGGATGCTGCCGCCGGGACGAACGATGTCGTACGGAAATCGCTGGGAACCCGGGATGCCGTAGTTGTCGTGTACAATGGGAAAGATGCTCGAATCATAGGCAAAGCCCTCCTCGATGAGGATGTCCAGGGCCCACATGGATTTGCTGGTGATTGAATAGCTCGGTGCCCGGTAGCCAAGGACAGGGGCCCCGATCAGATCCTCGAGCAGGGCCTTGCACCTGCGCACGTCGACGCGGAAGGTTTGGGGCTGCAGGTTGTAGACGAGTTCGTGGCCATACCCATGACAGGCCACCTCATGACCGCCGTTTGCAATGGCCTGCACAACGGCTGGATAATGCTCCGCCACCCAGCCCAGGACGAAGAATGTGCCTGACAGGGAAAATTCATCAAGCAAGTCCAGCACCCGCCGGGTGTTGCTCTCGACACGGGACGGATAAATCATCCAGTCCTGCCGCCTCACAACGCCGTCAAAGGCTGTGACTTGGAAATAATCTTCCACATCGATGGTCAAGGCGTTTTTCATGTATCCCCATTCATCGTTACAGACCTTTCGCGCTGCAAGCTCTGCCGTCATCGTCATCCTGTCCCGCTCATCGCCTCCGCCTAGAAGGTCATTGAAAGCTGCACTCCGACCCGATTGACCTCATAGTCGTCCTCCTCGTCGTCCGACGAGGAATCCTTGAAGCGGTACCAGCAGCCGAGTTTCATGCGTTCGCTCAAGGCATAGTTCAGCCCGATATTTGCGTACAAGCGCCGCGTGTCGTCATCCGAACGATTCTGAAAATCATGGATCAAGCCCATGGAGACGGTCATTCGTTCGCTCAGCTCATGGGACAGGTTCAATCCCAGCAACGTTCTGCGCACCGTCTCCCCGTCCCCGACTTCATCACTCCTGTCTTCGTATTCTTCCAACGTGGAGAACACGCTGCCCGTGGTTCGCGACCAGGTCTTGCTCAACCGCAGAGTGCCGAACCTTCGTTCATAGGTCTCACCCGTTTCCGGATCGTCCTCGAAGGACACTCCCGTGCTCAGGTGCAGGAGCACGGCCCCGAAATCATGATCCAGTCCCGCATCCCAGAACAGGCTTGAAGAGCTGGTGTCGCTATTCCGATAGCGGGTATGCTGGGGACCGGCTTTCAGGTACGCCACCCCATTTTCTGCGTAGGCATAGCGGCCGCCGAGGTAGGCTATGTTGCGGTCCAGGATCTCGTCTTCCCAGAGTTCCTGGGTATAGGAGTAGCCGCTGAGCAAGGCGGTCTGTCCTGAGAGTTCGTATTCCGCGTCCACGAAACCCCGATGGATGTTCTTGGTGTCCCGGTCATCCTCGTCATACCAGATGTTGCTGTAGGCGTAGCCGACCTTGGCCTGGCCGCGCTGCCCGAACCGTGGGGTGAAAAACGGGGAAAAGGTGAAGATGTTCTGCTGCAGCTGGTCGATAGTCGAGTCGTCTTCCAGGGCTTCGCCGCGTGTGCGATCCTGGTTGACCATCCGATAGGTGTCGCGGACGTCCAGAAAGAAAAACCCGTCCCATGCATCCAGCAGGCCATGAAGCATGGCGTTGTGGTTGAATTCCTGATCCCGGCTCCCGGAAGCGTAATGATGCCATGCCCCGCTGTAGTTCGTCTCCAGCAGTGTGCGCGCCCCTACATGTTTGTAGCTCAAGCCGGGGCGGACGGTTGTCACGAAATCATCTTTGCCGTGGCGCTCTTCCCTAATGTTGTCGTTATACTCTTCGCTCACGCTCAAGGATGCCTGCCACTCGGGCTCTGCCCAGGCAGGAGACCCGGCTGTCATCAGAAAAAAGGCTGCGATCAGATAGTTTTTCATGGTGCGGTCTCACGTTGAAGTGCGGATAAAAAAGGCCCGTTATGTCCCGAGGCCTGTTGCAATCAGTTCCCCCACAGGTAATTCCAGATGCTTCGCATGGCCCCGTTGCGTTTCTTCACATCGACCTTGACCGGCAGGGGATCGAACTGCTGTACGATTTCGCTGCGCAATTGCTGCTGCATCGATCGCAGCTCCCGGATTTTGGTCTCCAGGGAGTTTTCCAGCCTGTCCATCCGCTCCTGCATGTCGAGCAGGGCCGCATGATCCCAGACGGGCATGAATTCCAGTTCCTCGATACGCTTGTTCATGGATCCGATGACGCTCAGGATTCTGGCTTGCGCGGCCGTATTCCGGGCCACGTCAGTGGCGTCACGTTTCTCTTCGATCGGTGCAGGCCTTGCGGCGATCTCCGGTTTTTCAAGCGGCTCCGGATTCCAGTACTGAGCCTCGAAGGAAAGATCCGCTGCCAGTTCGTGGATCACGCTTCCCTCTATGTTCCGGGTCTGGGAAGAAAACGCATCGATCATGATGTAATCGCAGAGGATGTTGACGAGCCGGGGAATGCCACGGCTGTATGTGGCGATGGCCTCCACGGCGTCATCGTCGAAGACCAGGGCCGTCTTGTTGCCGGCCTTCTCCAGGCGGAAAAGAATGTACTCACGGACCTCCGCTGCGCTAAGAGGCTGCAGGTGGCAGTTGATCTGGATACGCTGCCGCAACTGCAGGAGACCGGGCTGAGCCAGGATTTCACGCAACTCCGGCTGGCCGACAAGAATGATCTGCAGAAGCTTGTCCCGGTCCGTCTCCAGATTGGAGAGCATGCGCACCTCTTCCAGGATCTCGGCGGAAAGATTCTGGGCCTCGTCGATGATCAGCACGGCCTGCCGGCGCTGAGCATATTGTTCGATGAGAAAATCGTTCAACTCCCGCAGCAACGTGGCCTTGTCCCGACCGTCTGTATCCAGTCCGAAATCGCCGTTGATCTGCATCAAGAGCTGCAGGGAATCGACACGGGTGTTGAACACCTTGGCCAGAACACTGTTCCGCAGCTGGGACCGGATCATGTTGCGGATCAGGGTAGTCTTGCCGGACCCCACTTCGCCGGTCAGAAGAATGAACCCCGCCCGCTCCTTGATCCCATGCGTCAGATAGGTCAGCGCCCGCTTGTGAGCCCGACTCGGATACAGGAAGTCGGGGTTGGGAAGAAGATCGAAGGGTTTCTCGCGCAACCCGAAGAATGCTGTGTACACGGGACAGGCTACTCCGCGTAATAGTAGGACGACCTGCTCTGCAGATGCGCCCCGTTGTAGACAATGCCCAAGACCTTCTGATCCAGGGCTTCGATGGCCTCCTCGATCTGATCCAGGCTTGGCATCCCCTCCTTCACGACCAGAATCACACCGTCGACGATGCTCGCGATGGATCGCGTCTCGGCAAAGGGCAGCACCGGAGGGGTGTCGACTATGATGTAGCGGTCCCCGTATCGTATCTTGATTTCCCGAAACAGATTGCGCATGGCGTCGGAAGAGAAGAGCTCCACCGGATTGGGTGTGGGCGTGCCCGCTGGCAGCACCGAGAGCTTGCCGATACCTGTCTTGACCAGCAGTTCACCCACGTCCAGGCCTTCACGCATGCAATCCGAAAGCCCCTTGCACGCGCCCAGACCAAGATACTTGTGCACGGCAGGACGCCGCAGATCGGCATCGACGAGCAGAACAGTATGGTCGTACTCGCCAGCAAGGCTTGCGGCCAGATTGACAGAGGTCATGCTCTTGCCCTCTCCCGCGGTGGAACTGGTCACGGCAATGAGGTTGTCGAAACGTTCGCGCTTGGTCATCTTGATCAACGCCTCCTTAAGCTTGCGATACTCCTCCGCCATGGGCGACAGAGGCGCGTTGATGACCACCATGGTCTCCTCGGCCAGACGGACTCCGCCGACGCTGGTCGACTCGCCCATGGGTACCCGGACAATGCCGGGCCCTGCGGCCATGTTTCCCTTGCTGTAAAATCCGGCTTGCATTCCAGCCGCCTTGGCCAGTGCGTCCTCGATTCTGCTCATTGGTTTTAAGTGTCCTCTCGTATTCAGGTTTCGAAACTACAACCAAAGGTCTCGCGCCCGTTCAAACAGCGCGTCGATGGGTGACTTGCCCAGGGCTTCCATGACTCCAATGCTCACCAGCATGAGAAAATAGAGCGCTGCGCCTGACAGGAAAATACGATCCCCTCTCACGCGCAATCTCTCTTCTTTCGGCTTGGGAATGGATGGCAGAACGGCCAGCACCCGGTGGTTGAGGGACCGCAGGTCAGCCAGGCTCTCAACCGATCCGCGCATTAAATATGGCACCATGATGACGGCTATGCCGATTCCGATTCCAGCCAGGACCGACAAGAGCATGATCGAAACACGCTGGGGACTGACTGCGGTGTCGGGCAAGACGGCTGGATCCACGACCCGAAAGTTCATGGACTTGTTTTCCATTTCCATTTGTTTGGAAACTTCAGACTGGCCGTAACGGGTCACGAGCTGGCTGTAGATCAGGGTCTCGTTTTCCTTCTTGCGCAGGAGTTCGTTCAAACCCGTGCGGAGCGCGGGAATCCGGCGCAGAAGCGCTGTCTTTTCATCGATGGTTGCGAGCCCGGCCGTTTCCTGAAGCGCGATGGCATCGATCTCAGCCTGGATCAGGGTTTTGGCCGCGCCCCCCGAATTTCCAACCATGCCGCCCGACGGACTGGTTTTCACCGCCCTGATCTGTCCCTGCAGCCGGATCACCTTTGGATGCTGGTCCGTATAGGCCGTCAAAAGCGCTGCCAATTGGCGCTCCATATCGGCCAGATGCGCGGAACGGCCCGTTCCGGAAGGCAGGAGCTGCAACTTGGTCTCAAGCTCAAGCCTGCGCGCCCGAACGGCCTCCAGCTTTCTCTGGGCATCGGCAATCTCGAAACGGATGGTGGTCTCGTCCGTCGCCAGCTGAAGGCCATGCTCGGCTTTGTACTGGTTGATCTCCTCCTCCACGATGTCGAGGCGCTTCTTGAAGCTCTCTATCTGCTCGGATAAAAAGCGGGTCGCTTCCAGGGACTCGTCCCGCTTGGAGGCCGTATTGGATTCGATGTAGACTTGAGTGATGGTGTTGACGAAATCACGGGCATAATGTGGATCGCTGTCCTGAAAGGAGATGAAGAAAATCCCCCGTTTTTCATCCAGCCTGATGGATATCCGCTCCCGCAAATCCTTGATGTATGCCTCCCGGGCCATGTCGGAATCAAACTCAACATCCTTATCCAGAATGCGCATAACCTTGGAGAGCGTTTCCCTGCTCAGCATGGCCACGGTCAAAACCTTGATCTTGGCCTCCATGGACGGCGTGGTGGCAATGCCCTTGACCAGTTCGCTGATAACGCTCTGCTCGATGAAGACCGTAGACTGCGCCTCGTACTTCCTGGGAAGGACATAGCTGGTTACAACACCCATGGTCATGACCAGCAGAGCCACGACGACCACGATTCGCTTGCGCTGCAGCAAGATCCGCGCGTACCTTTCAAATTGCTGATAAAGTTCATGATTCATGTGTGGCTCCGCTCCTGCTGCCTAAAAAAAGCTTTCCGCGGCAATGATGTAGTCTCCGCGGTGCAAGACCACGTTTTGCGACAAATCGCGGCCCTCGGCCAGATCCTGGGCCCGTACTTCGATCCGCTTCTCCGCGCCGTTCTCCCGCCGGACCACGACCGTGTCGTTCTTCTTGGCGAATTTGTTGAATCCGCCACAGGCCAGCAGAGCATCGAGCACCGTCATTCCATCAGTGTAAGGCAACGCCTGGGGCGTGTTCACGGCACCGACGACATAGACATACGGTTCAGGCAGGGCCGGAAAGACGATGACGTCGTTGTTGCGGAGGACAAGGTCCTGCTTCAAGTCCCCGTTGCGCAGCAGAAGGTCGAAATCCCTGTCCATCCGGACTCCGTCGCGCATGACATGTGCTCCATGCAGGTCGGCCCGGGCCAGATCCATACCCGCCAAAAGATGCAGGAGCGAAGTCTTCTGTTTCAGGGGATAAACGCCCGTGACAACGCCTCCGCCGATGATGTAAACTTTGCTGTTCTCGATGCCGACCATGGACACCGTGACCATCGGTTCCTTGACCAGGGCCGAGAGTCGGTTGGCGATCTCCTTTTGCAGGGCTACGGGGGTCAAGCCCTCGGCCATGATCTCTCCGGCTCCGGGGAGGGAGATACGGCCGTCGGGACGTACGAGGGCGGGAACCGTCAGGTCCGGCTCACCCCACACGAAGACATGCACGCTGTCTCCAGCGCCGATGACGTACTCCTCCGCAAACCCTGTCCCGCCAAGAAGTAGCGTAGCGAAAATAAGCACAGCAACATTGATCATGAAACATTTTTTCCAAACAATGGATACAACTCCGGTATCAGACAACATTTCTACCTCCCTTTTCCAAGCAATACGACTTTGAATGTTTTTATTACAATGTATAAATCAAGAATTATTGATATATTTTTTATATAATACATATCATATCGAAGCTTTTCGATTGCATCTTCTATGGTAGAACCATATGAATATAGCACCTGTGCCCACCCTGTCAGCCCAGGCTTAACGTAATGGCGCTCTGAATAGTACGGAATCACTTTCTTCAATTCGCTTACGAACTCAGGGCGTTCCGGCCTGGGACCGACCAGGCTCATGTCGCCCTTGAGGATGTTGAGCAACTGCGGAATCTCGTCCAGACGGGAACGACGCAGGAAGTTGCCAACCTTCGTTATGCGCGGATCGTCCTTCTGGGACCAGACGGCCCCGATCCCTGCTTCGGCATTCTCGCGCATGGTGCGGAACTTCATGAGTACAAAGGGATTGTCGCCCCGGCCGACCCGGACCTGCCGGAAAAGTATGGGACCGGGGGAATCCAGCTTGATGGCGAGGGCGATGAGCGGCAGCAGCGGCGACAGGCAGATCAGACCGACGCTGGCGGCAATCAGGTCGAAGACGCGCTTGCACAGACGCAGCATCCAGTTCACCTTGAAACCGTGGCTGAATATGAACCAGCTGGGCGAAATATTTTCGATCAGCAGCTTGTGCGTCGCGCTTTCGTAGAAGGAGGGGGCGTCCATTACCTCGATCCCCGCCATCTTGCAGTTGAGGAGTTCCTCCACCGGAAAGAAGCCCCGCCGCTCGGCCAGGGCGACCACGACCTTGTCAGCCCCGAAATTCTGAGCCAGACGCAACAACCTGCCGATCCTGTCCGGAGCCGTTTCGTGCCCTGCCTTGCCTTCTGTCGGGGGAAACACCTCCGACGTACAGCTGACCCTGCCCAGCATGACATAACTCTCCCGGTTGGCGAGCATGAACTCCTCCATCTGCTCGGCCAGAGGGCCGTCCCCGACGATAAGCACGCGCTTGAGCACTCCGGGGATGACCCGGCGATACTTGGCGAACAGGAATTCGGCGGACTTGAGCCCGGCAAAGACGCCAAGCCCCAGCGCGACAAGGCGGATTTCGCTACCGAGCACACCCGACGACATGTCCACGACATAAAGCGCTGCCATGCTCAGCGAGGTCGCCACGGCCTGATAATACAAGGCCTTCGGCGCTCTCGGCCGGCGACCCGTGAACCAGAATACCGACCATACCGCGACTGAGGGCAGGATCGTGATGACCAGAACGCTGCTGGCTCCCCGAACGAATTCGAAGTCCCCGGACAGCGACGAGACGGACGGCGCCAGAATGGCCAGAGACGCACTCAGGGCCAGCAACGCCCAGACGATATCATGGGCAAGATTGCGAAATATCAATGGTGACATGCTTCCTCCCTACTTCCCGCTCAAGGTGCGCAGTAGTTTTTCGGCGTCCTCGCGTTCCGCGAAATCGGTCTCGGCCAGAGCCACTCCAAGGGTTGCTCTGGCCTCGCTTGTTCGGCCCAGTTCGGCCTGGGCCAAGCCCTGATGATAGAGGATCCCGGGATTGCCCGGGGCAAGAAGCAAGGCCCGCGCGAATACACCCAGAGCCTCCTCCGGGCGTTTGTTGCGGATCAGGGCGTAGCCGAGAGTGTCGAGAATGGCGGGGTCATTGCTTGCGAGAACAAAGGCCGCCATGGCCAAATTCACGGCCTGAACACTTTTCGTCTCGTCATCAGCCCAGATCATCGCCAGATTGTTCAAGGCGGGGACATGGTTGTGCCGGGCCTGAACGGCCTGGAGATACATCCTGGCTGCTTCGTCATTCCTGCCCAGCATCTGCAGAGCCATGCCCTTCCCGGTCAGGGCATGAACGTTGGTGGGGAATTGCGCCAAAACCTGATCGAAGGTGGCAATCGCCTTCTTTGCCTCCCGGCCACGCAGTTGAAACTCGCCCAGCACGACGCCGATCTGACCGTTCAAGGGTTCCAGCGCCCATGCCTTGACCAGCAAGTTCTCTGCCTCCGTCCGGTCCTTGCGCAACCCGAGAATATTCGCCAACGGCAGGCAGGCCTGAGCCTCGTCCGGCTTCAACTGCATCAGGCGCCGAGCACTTTCCTCGGCTTTGTCCAGATCTCCGGCAGCCATCCACGCCCTCATCCGCTCCACAGTCCCGGCATAGGGGTCGATCTGTTCAAGCTGGCCGTACAAGGCCATGGCTTTGTCCATCTCCTTGCGTGCGACATGCAGCTTGGCCATGCCCTGGACAAGGACCATGTTCTTGGGTTGCTGCGTTCGTTCCTCGTCCAGAACCGCCAGGGCCTCGTCGCTTTTTCCGTTTCGTTGCAGAAAACTCGAAAGCATGAGGATCGCCCCGGTGTCCTTCGTGGCGCGTGCTTTTTCCAGTCGAACCCGGGCCTCGTCGAACTTCCCCTGTTTCTCAAGGACCGCCGCCGAGGCAATGAGGGCGCGCAAATCGTCCGGAGCATAACCCAGAGCCAAGTCATACTGCGTAATGGCCTCATCGGGCTTGTTCCGGAAAAGCTTGGCAATGGCGCCGTGATAATAGGTCTGGAGGAAAGCCGGATCCGCGGCCCGTGCCTTGGCCAGATACTCCTCGGCCCCCTCGGCGTCCTTGCGCCCCAGCGAAGCCTTGGCCAGGGAGTTGTAGAGCACAGCGTCGTTCCTGCTCCCGTTCAGGCCTTCGCTCAGCACGGCCAAAGCCTCGTCCGTCCGGCCATTTCTGAAATAATACGAGTGCAGAGCCATGCGCGCATCAACGCCCTCGGGCGAAATCTTTATCGCACTCATCAAATCGTCCTCTCCGCGAGAATCCCCCAGGGAGAGCTTGAGCAGTCCCGTTTTAAGCAGCAATCCATAATGGGATGGCGCCAATCCGATCGCCAGTTCGAGTTCGGTCAGCGCTTCATGGGCCTTCCCCTGAATCATCAGGGCATCGCCCTTGAGAACATGGCCGCGAAAATCATCCGGGCTCCCGCTGATCAGCTTTTCAGCCACGACCATCGCCTCCGGTCCACGCCCCTGACGCAGAAAGATCTCGCCTTGCATGATCCTCGCCTGCACGAAGCCGGGACTGTAATCGAGCACGGTCTGGAATTGGGTCACCGCCAGTTCCAGATTATCGAGGTTGTAATAGACAAGACCCAACAGGTAGTACGTTTCCAGATCAGGTTTGATGCGCAGGGATTTGCCGAGGTACGTCGCGGCCTCGTCGAATTTGCCTTCGCGGAAGAGATACAGCCCCATGAGCCGGTGCCCTTCGGCGTTGTCGGGGTAATCTCTCAGCATGGCTTCGGCCGACGCCTTGACCTTCTCCCCTTCACCCCTGTTCATGAGAAGGCTGCCTTCCTTGTAGCGGGCAAAAAGATCGGAGGGATAAATGGAGGAGATGCGGGAGTACACATCGAGCATGGCTTCGGGATCCTTCTCCTGGGTCTCAAGCTGCGCCAATGCGTGCAAAGCCGTCCGGTTGTCGGGTTCCTGGACCAGCAATTCTTCGAGCATCGAGCGGGCTGCGCCCCTGTCTCCCTGAACCATGAAAATCTGAACCAGGCCCAACTTGGCCGAAATCCGGCCGGGCTCGACGGCCAGGGCCCTTTCCAGATGCTCCCGAGCGCTGGCGGGATCTCCGGAGATCGTGGCCGAAATGGCCAATTGCTCCAGGGCGGCGGCATCATCCGGATGATCCTTCAGATAGGCCATGATCAGGGGCACGGCCTCGGCAGGCTTGTTCTGAAAATTGGCGATCCGGCCCAGCTGAAAATTGACTCGTCCGTCATAGGGATTCTGCAGCAGAACTTTCTGAAACTCCCGCTCGGCCTGATCCATCTTGCCTGTTTCGATATAAGCCAGTCCGAGGTTGAATCGCGCAGCTACAAAATTGGGTTCCTTCTCCAGCGCATTTTTATAATGGACGATCGCCCCATTATAGTTGCCTTGCTTGAAAAGGGCCTCCCCTTCGGCGTTGAGAGATTCGCTGGTATGCCCCTTGCAGCCTGCAAGTCCGACGCAGAGCATGAGCACAATCGCGAATACGGCAGATCTGATCATTCTTCCTCCGTCGAACGATCCTTTTGAAAAAGGGATCGCTCCGTATGCTGAATAATTCGCCTTGGTCGGGACTGAGAAGCCAGTCCCAAACGAATTGACCGCGCCCGGGCGACAGGAATCTGGAAATGTATCCGCTGCGCAGAACAACGCGGACGTCATCTTCAAAAGCGCCGATGATATCCCTGCGAACATTTGCCATCAGCCTCGACAGAGGCATGGCTGACAGTCACCCGTCGCCTGTCGAGTCTACCTTGAGCAAGTTCAATGCCCGGAGGTGAAAAGCCTGCTTAATTTTAATTTATGACATAATTCCAAGAGGATAATTAACAAAAAGCGGATTTCGCGGAGGGCGCTGGAGCATACAGAAGTGTTGCACGCAGCAGAAGTGTTGCATCAACATGTAACAGATATAAAATCTTCATTTTCATGTCCGCATGTTGCACTGCAATGCAACACAAAAATTGACTTCAAGTGTTAAAAATATCTCGATTTAATGTCGAAAAAATTTACACTTTAGCGAAATTATCCGAAATAATTCACTGTAAAGATCTAGATCACAGCTGTTGCATCTAAATTTTTACACTTCTTCCAACATATCATTGACACTTCAAACAATATCACTGAAAAATGTTGGATATGGAGGAGACCAGAAACAATCAATAATCCGTGAGCACCGATCATGCATACCCATACCCTGATCCCGAAATATTTCCTTGTCTGCTCGATCCTTATCTGGGGTTTTGCACATCCGGCCGTCCCGGCCCACGCCCAGCCTTCAGGCCAGGAACTGGCCCAGTTGGTCCATGACCGCTACGTGGGCGACAACTCCGTCTCCCGCCAAACCATGGAACTCATTCCGGCTGAGGGACAAAAGCGCGTTCGCCAGTTGAACGTTTCCGTCCTGGAAAAAAACGGTGCACGCTCAACCCTGCTTCGCTTCACGGCCCCTGCGGATATCCAGGGGACAGGCTTTCTGGCCGTCGAGGACGGCCAAGGGGGGACGGCCCAGTTCCTCTATCTGCCAGCCCTGAACAGAACGCGACGCATCGTGGCTGGGCAAAAGAGCCGCAGCTTCGTGAACACCGATTTCACTTACGAGGACATGGAGCGAAGACCTGTTGATGATTCCGAACACACCATTGTTGGCGATGAATCCCTGAACAAGGTACGGTGCTGGATCTTGGAGAGCCGCCCCAAAACAGGCACAAACTCCCAGTACACCTCGATCCGAACCTGGGTGGCCCAGGATATGCTCCTGCCTTTGCGGGTGGATTTCTTTACCGGCGGCGAGACCCCGGTCAAACGCTACGCCGTGCTCCAACTGGAGAACATCCAGAACATCTGGACCGAGACCAAGGTGGTCATGGAAGACCTCCCTTCCGGCCATAAAACAACCCTGGAGACAACAAGTATCCAATACAATACAGGAGTATTGGACAGCATGTTCACACAACAGGCTCTCGAGAGATGGTAAAATCAAAGCATATACATACGTATAAATTTCTCCACCCCATGAACATGCTCAATTTTTCTCCATTACTGAAAAAAAATTGCGCACAAATTGAAGCGCAGTTCTGGGAGATCCGAAACATATGAAAATTCGACAAAAATGGTCGCCCTCATCTTGCAGAGGGACGCACCGCCAACCCGGATCAACCTTGCCGCCTTTTCTGCACGCCACCCTTCTGCTCATATCGTTCCTCTTCCCGATCCCGACCTCTGCAAACACGTCTGTCCTGGTATCATCTTTCGACCTGAGCCCGGCTGACGCGCCGCAAACCCTGGTCATCCATCTGTCCAGGGCACCCCGGGACGTGCGCTCTTTTGTACTGGACGATTCCAAGCGCCTGGTGCTCGACATCACCGAGGCACGGCTTTCCGGCCCGGCCACCACGCTGCCCGCCCGGCATCCATTGCTCCTCCGCGTCCGCGCGGCCCAATTCAACCCACAGACCGTGCGCGTGGTCCTGGACTTGAAACGCGACGCGGCACACCGGATCGACACGATCCCCGCAAGCAAGGAAAGCGCCGCCCACAGAATCGTGGTCAGCCTGGCTCCGATGAATCCGGCAACGCCATTCCCGGAGCCCGCTCTTCCCACCCCGCCACCGCAGGCCGTCGAACCCGGCAACGGAAAGGTTCATCCGGCATACCCCGTGGCCTTGGCAGGCATAGACGGCGCTGCTGAGAATAAAATCCTCACCTTTGCAGACTCCAAAGCTTCAGACGAGAACCAGGAAGAGCTTTCACCCTGGGGGCGGTTGGATATCTCGGGGTTTCTCCTGGCAAAAATCGCGCAGGAACTGCATGAATCAGGAGACCCGGAACAGGCGCGAAACTTCCGCAACACGGTCAGGCTTGAAGGAAAATGGACTCCGCCTTTGTCCGGCAACGATTCTGCAGCCGCCCCCGGCGCATCGACCACCTTTCTCCTGGCCTCGCTGCAGTCCGACTACCTCTGGTTTGGCCCCGAACATTCAACGGACGAATATGATCTGGATCTTTACGAAGGCTATCTCTTCCACGCCACCCCCGACTGGGATCTGCGTTTGGGCAGGCAGATCGTGCGCTGGGGCAAGACGGACCAGATCAGCCCCGTGGACAACGTCAATCCACAGGATATGCGGGAATTTTTTGTCCCGGAACTGGAAGACCGCAAGATTCCCAACTGGATGGCCAGAATGCGTCTGTTCCCCGGCGACGTCACGCTGGAAGGCATCTTCATCCCCTTTTTCGAGGAAAACGAATTCGACTTCTCCGGGACCACTTGGGCTCTCCTGGGCAATCAGCCGAGCGAACTGAGAATCAAGGAGTCCAAGCCCGGCAAGGGCCTGGACAACGCCGACCTGGGCCTGCGCACCTCCGTATCGCTGGCGGGATGGGATGTGGCAGCGAGCTACCTCTACGCCACTGAAAAATCGCCCCGCCTGCGCTTTGACCCGGCCAATCCCGCAGGGCCCACCCTGCATGCCGACTACCAAAGGCAACACATCTGGGCCGTGGAATTTGAAACCACCGCAGACAAATTCGGATTTCGGGGCGAAGGGGCCTATTTCGACAAACAGACCTTGAACACGGAGTCCCTCGACTCTGTGGCCAAACCCGTACTCCATTATGTTCTGGGGGTGGATTATCTGGGCGAACAGGACTGGTACGCGAACGTACAGATCTCGCACCAGCACGTGTTTGAATACGAGTCCAGCATTCTGTTCCTTCGGCGCGACAATTTTTACTTGAACGGCGAGATCAACCGCGAATTCTGGCGGGGAAACGCCATGCTGAAGTTGCGCTATGCCCTTGATCTGAGCGACGGGGGCTCGTTTCTGACGCCGGAAGCCATCCTGAGTTACTACAAAAATCTCGAATTCACCTTGGGCGCAAACGTCTTTTTCGGCCCGGAAGACTCCCTGTTCGGCCGCTACCGGGACAATGACCAGATCTTTTGCAAAGCCAAATATTATTTTTAGATAAAAAACGCACTCCACCTGCGCCGCGACCTTCGGGGACACGCAACACTTCAGCCCCGGCAGCTCGCGGCGAAGATATTCGCCGACAAGAGCGGCGCTATCATGCGTTCCAAGCGAACCAGTGATAGCGCCGCTCTTGCGAGCAACACACTAAAACACATTTGTCTGGAGATATAATGACACTTGAAAGACATAGATGGCTTAACTTCACAAAATCGATCACGCTGGAAAAAGAATACTCTCCTCAAGCCGATGAGATTGACTATCTGTTCAAGGTTGCGGATTCCGCATGTGAACTGCTTGAATCCTACCATCTCTTGTATCATGAGTATGTACAGGCTGGATATACAAAGGAAAACAAAAACGAGATATTGGTCACAAAGCACCATTTGCTTCCCAAAACAACGGTCCTTTTAGCCAAGTCAGAAAACACCGTAATATCCACCGCAACGCTTGTTCCCGATTCCAGTCAGTTCGGCCTGCCCATGGATGACTTGTTCGGCAAGGAACTTGCGTCGCTGCGCAGGCAGCGGCGTAAGGTGGTGGAAGTGTGCTCTCTGGCGTCCAACACGCAGAGATTTTCGAGAATCGGCATTCACAATTTCACCAGACTGCTCTTTCTGTATTGCGTATTCCAAGATGTCGACGATGTCTGCGTGATGGTCAACCCGAAGCATGTCCCCATTTACAAGAGGCTCTGCGACCTGGAAATCTTCGGAGATGAGAAGCACTACCACAGGGTCAACGCGCCGGCCGTGGCGCTGCGCGCGAACGTTGCCACCGTGCGGGATCGACTCGGGGAGAGCGGTCTCATGGCCTCATACCGCAACACCCTCAACTCTCACTACCTGTCCCTGCGGATCGCCCTCTGCGATCGTATCACCGGCATCTTCAAAGACCTGGACTTCCCCCGGTTCCGCCTCGCCCCCCTGGACACGAGCCTTATCAACCACATCCTGTCCGACGTCATGGACGACGTGAAGGATCTTTCCCTGGAATGCAAAATCCTGCTCCGGAATTCGTACCCCGGCCTGCAGATCTGATTCCCCCAAACCTGTTTCAGGCATGGCATATGCAGTGATCATTAACGCCTCTACAAACGCCGCTGCCAGGAGGAAACCATCGCGAGCAGAGTCGCCTGCTTTTTGTCACCAGGGCCGTGACGCGAGCCGCGTCTGCTTTTCCTCTTTTTTTTCATGCTCGCGAATATGGAGAACCCATGACCGATCTCTCCGAAAATACGCGCCAGGACCGCCGAAGATCCGTCAGACTTCGCCGCTCGGCCATGCTGAGGGCCAAGATGGACGAAATAGACCGACCGAACATCAAGATTGCGGAAAACCGCGATGAGTGGTCTCAGTCCTTCGCCCTCGTCTACAGGGAATACCTTGCCTCGGGGTACATCCAGCAGCCGCACTCTTCGGAAATGCATCTCAGCATTTACAATCTGCTGCCGGCGACGTGCGTTTTCATTTTCAGGACCTATGTCACAGTCATATCCACCCTGACCCAAATCTTCGACAGCAAACTCTTTGGATTGCCCATGGATGTACTGTATAGGCCTGAACTCGATTCACTGCGATCCAGAGGAAGAATGATCACCGAGCTATCAGCCTTGGCAACGCCCAGAGAAACACGCTGGTGCAATCTCATGGTGTTCCTTTCAAAGACGATGTTTGAATATTCAATGATGAACAAAATTGATGATATATGCATCATGGTCAATCCGAAGCACGTCAATTTCTACAAGACCATGTTTTTGTTCGAAAACTTCGGGGAGGAACGTTTTTACCCAGGAGTTGGCGCTCCGGCAGTCGCCTTGCGCATCAACATGGATCACATTGAAGACAAGGTATCGGAAAAATACAAGGATTATGATGTAGATGACAATATCCACGAGTTTTTCTACAAAATGAAAAGTACCTTGGTGGAGTTGAACAACGGCTGGACGTTCTATGATAAAAGGCCTCCCATGAGTGAAGAGGATGCACGGTTCTTCTTCGAGTCCCGACAGGAACTTTGCGAGAAGCTGTCCCCGTGCCAAATGGAACATCTGACGCAACTCTATCCATTCCTGAAACGCATCAGCTCATTCTCCATGCGCACGGGCCACCCATGAAGCACATCGCCAGCCTGGTCACCCGCGCCCCCATTCTCTGCCTTTTGCTGGCCCTGTGCTTGGCCGCCCCGTTCCTGCTCCAACTCCCCGGCATCCAGACTGTGGACAACGTGGATTATTTCACCGTCGAGGACGATCCGGACGTCGCCTTTTACCAGAGCATCAAGGATACCTTTGGCGACGACGAATTCTTCGTCATCGCCTTTTCCAGTCCGGACCTGTTCACGCCCCCCCTCCTGCACATGATCACAGCCATCACGCAGGAATTGGAAAGCATCCCCGAAGTTCGGGAGGTGCAGAGCCTGGCCAATGTGGACTACATCCACGGCGAGGAGGAATATTTCGAAGTTCGCCCCTTCCTGGAGCGCATCCCGGAAGACGCACCGGGACTCGGCATCCTGCGGGGGCAGGCGTTGGGCAATCCGCTGTATGCCGGCAACCTCATCTCTGCCGACGGGGAGACCACCGCCCTGATCGTCTTTCCCAGAATACCCGACACAAAGGACGGGAGCTTTCGCAAGAGGCTCATCAAACAAACCGAGGCAGCGCTCTCTCGACACAAAGAACTCGTCGACCGTTTTCATCTGGCCGGCTGGACCATGACCAACTTCAGCCTCAGCCAGTACATGAAGTCGGATGTGGCCGTATTCATTCCGGTGACCTACCTGTTCATCACCCTGACCATCTGGCTCTTTTTCCGCAATCTGCGCCTGACCCTGCTGGCCCTGGTCAACATCTCCGCGTGCACGGGGGCGACCATGGGGCTCTTCCCCCTGCTCGGCATTACGCTGAACAACGTGACTACCATTGTCCCGCCCCTCGTCATGGCCCTGGCCCTGGCCGATTCCGTGCATATTTTCGCCCACCTGGACAAAAAACTGCTGGATCATGAGCACTCTCCCGCCAAGGCCCTGGAGATCATCCTGCAACGGGTCATAACCCCCTGTTTTCTGACCAGCCTGACTACGGCCGTAGGCTTCATCTCCCTTGCCGTGAGCGACATCCCGCCGATCAAGGAATTCGGGTATGTGGCTTCGCTGGGGATGATCTTCGAGTTTGTATTTTCCTTCATGCTGCTGCCGCCGCTCATGCTCATGTGCAGGGCAGAAACCATATACACCCACCAGCGCATGGATGTCGGCATAGGGGCTTTTCTGCACCGTCTCTCCACTTTCGTGCAGACGTATGCCCGTCCCGTAACCATCCTGGTCGCGATTCTGGCCCTGGCCGCGCTGTGGGCCGCCTCGACGATCCGGGTCGAGACCAACTTGCTGGAGTACTTCAAGCCCTCTAGCCCCCTGCGGCAGGAACTCGCGTACGTCGAGCCACGTCTGAGCGGAGTCGGCACGGTGGATATTTCCGTCAAGGCCGGGGAGAGGGACGCCTTGCGCGATCCGGCCAGGCTGGCGATGATCGAAAGGCTGCAAGCCTTCGCCCTGACCCTGCCGGGTGTCGACCGGACCATGTCCTTTGTGGATTTCCTGAAGGACATGAACATGTCCTTTCACAACGAGAACCCGGATTTCTACGTCATCCCCGAAAGCCGGGAACTGGTCTCCCAGTACTTGCTGCTCTACGACTCCGATGAAATGGACGAATTCATCACTCCGGAATACGATCAGGCCCGCATCCTGATCCGCATCTCCGAACACAGCTCCGCAGGCCAGGACAAACTCATACGCGCCCTACGCGCCTTTATCGACCAGAACGAACACGAGGGCCTTCAAATCCGGGTCACCGGCCGAGCCGTACAGGACGTGAACACCATCGACGCCTTGGTCCGGGGACAGGTGGAGAGCCTGGCCCTGGCTGCCGCCGTGATCACGGTCATCATGTTCCTGGCCCTGCGCTCCTTTGTCGCCGGGGCCCTCAGCCTGATCCCGAATACACTGCCGATCATTTTCAACTTCGGGACCATGGGATTGCTCGGAATCCCGCTGAACACATCCACAGCCCTGATTTCCGTCGTTGCTCTGGGCATCGCTGTAGACGACACCATCCATTTTCTGACCGATTACAACCGGAAGCGCGCCGACAATCTGCCCATGCGCGAGGCTTTGCGACGATCCATCCTGGAAAAGGGTCTGGCCATTTCCGCTTCATCGCTGATCCTGGTCATCGGCTTCAGCGTGCTTCTTTTCAGCAGCTTCGTGCCCACCATGAGCTTCGGAGGCCTGAGCGCAGTGATCATGATCACTGCCTGGATCAGCGATCTGATCGTCCTGCCGGCGGTCATGCTTTCCTTTGACGGCAGGAGCGGGTGACAGGGCGGAAGCAAGCCGGGCATCAAACACGCAGGAGACGTCCCGCAACCGCCGGGCATCTCTTCAGAAGAAGGGGATCGAGCATGAAACAAGATGATCATCTGGCAACGTTGCAGACCCTCGGCTTTCCAAACGCAAAGGCCTATCTCGAGGCCGCCTTTTCCCGCAACATCGGACTGTTTTCGCCTGGCGAGCAGGAGCGACTGGCCCAGGCCAGGGTCGCCATTCCGGGCATGGGCGGTGTGGGCGGAGTGCATTTGATCAATCTCGTGCGCACCGGAATCGGCCGATACAATCTGGCCGACTTCGACCAGTTCGAACCAGTCAACGTGAATCGCCAGTTCGGGGCCAAGGTTCCATCCTTCGGTCGCCCCAAACTGGAGGTCATGATCGAAGAGGGGCACAGCATCAACCCGTTCCTGGACATCACCCCCTATCCCGCAGGGCTGACCAGGGACAACATGGAAGCCTTTCTGACGGGCGTGGACGTGGTCCTGGACGGACTGGATTTCTTCCAGTTCGAAATCCGCCGAACCCTGTTCAACACGGCCCGGGCCATGGGCGTGCCCGTGATCACGGCCGGGCCTTTGGGCTTCAGTTCGGCCCTCTTGGTCTTCACCCCGCAAGGCATGGGCTTTGACGACTATTTCGACGTGGGCGGGGAACTGCCGGAGGAGCAGAAATACCTGCGCTTCGCCATGGGCCTAGCCCCCAGGCCCACACATATCGGGTACATGGACCTGTCCAGGGTGGACCTCAAGGGCGGCAAAGGCCCGTCCCTGAACATCGCCTGCCAGCTCTGTTCGTCTCTTGCCGCCACCGAGGCGGTACGCATCATTCTTGGCAAGCCGGGACTCAAACCGGCCCCCTGTTTCATGCAGTTCGACCCCTTTCTGCAGGCGCTCCGCAAAGGACGACTGGCCAGGGGCAATCGCGCCCTAAGCCAGCGCGCCAAACTCTGGTACGTGCAACACGTGCTGATCAAAGCTACAGACAAGGCTCGGGTGCGTATCCCGGACCAACCTGTTCCAAGCGCCTCGCATTTTGACTCTCTTCCCCAGGATGTCGTCACCTACCTGCTGCAGGCCGCAGTTCAAGCGCCCTCCGGGGATAATGTCCAGCCCTGGCAATTCCGTCTGGAGGGCAACGACATCCATGTCTTCCTGAATCCACAAGCTGACGTGTCCTTTTTCAACGTTCGCCAGACCGCCTCCATCATCGCCTGCGGAGCGGCAATGGAAAACATGCGTCTCGCCGCCACTACTTTGGGCCTGGACGCAACCACGCAGATCCTGCCGGATGCCGTGCAGGAAAATCTGATGGGCACCGTGCGCATACAGCCGGGCAACCAAACAACAGCCCCCCTGGCCCGACACATCTGGACGCGCTGCACCAACCGGAGGCCCTTCAGCAAGCGCCCTCTGCCCGATTGGGTGCAGGCCGATCTCAAAGCTCGCATCCGGAGCATTCCCGAAGCGCAGCTGCATCTGCTCACCGACCGTCCTCAGCTCCGAAAACTTGCCAGGGTGATCTACCTGGCCGACAGGATCCGCACCGAGCATCAGGGACTGCACGAGCATTTCACGTCCATGATCCGCTTCAACGCCCAGGAGGCGCAGCAGCGCCGCGACGGGCTGCCCCTCAAAAACCTGGAAGCCGGATTGTCAGGGGAAGCATTCCTGCGCCTGACAAAACCCTGGCCGGCAATGCGCGTCGCAAACGGCATTGGCCTCGGCCGGATGGTGGCTTTGCACTCGGCCCAGGGCATCCTGAACAGCGGAGCTGCCGGGATGGTGGTGATCGATGGATTGGAGCCAAGGGACTTTCTGCTCAGTGGACAGGCCTTGCAGCGCATCTGGCTGGCAATGGAGCACCATGGCCTGCAAATGCAGCCCATGACCGCAGTCACCCTCTTCTGGCTGCGCTGGCTCTGGGAAGGCCCGACGAGTTTTTCCGAAAGGCACCAGAAATTGCTGGAACGGGTTTGGCAGGATTTTATGGGATTGTTCGCGACCGTAGATTTTGAAAAGCAGGGCCTGGTCATGCTCTTTCGCACAGGCTACGGCCCCGGAATCCGGCACCGCACCCTGCGGCGTGGAGTAGGCGATTTTCTGATTGAATAACCCTTGACCCGCTCAGGGCAGAGAACCTCACAAAACGCAAAACGGCCGGGAAGCAGATGCTCCCCGGCCTTCATCTGTCGAAAACAGTCTGATCAGTTCTTCTTGTTGCGACGGACCGCTATGCCGAGACCAAGCAGACCCGCACCGAGAAGAAGCATGGTGGCAGGTTCAGGAACAGGAGCGGCCACAATGCTCAGGTTGAACTGAGCCGAGGTGTCGCCATCCTCACTTGTAAGCCAGCCAAAATAATCCGTATCCACACCCAGCTGACCGACAATATAATCATGGTAAGCGCCAGTGATGAGTCCGAAGCCGTTGCTGTTGAACTCAAAATCATACCTGTAGCCGTCATAGTCAAACGATCCTGCGGTCAGGCCTGGGTCGGTGAGGATAAAAATATCCATTGGCGTTACTTCATTATTCGGGGTTTCAAAGAACAGAAACTCCAGATAGGCGGTGTCGGGAAGCTGCGCGGGTCCGGCAGGAACAAACGGAGTAAACTGAATGGTCGCCGCAACCTTTCCATATGCAAGGGTTGGAAACAGTGAAGAAAGAACATGGTTGAAGTGCGTGATTGAAACCACTTCTACCGCAGACCCAAAAGTCATCAGGTCATCACCGCTTACAGGCGCGTTAAGCACAAGCGAGCTTTGCAACCCGGTCTCACTCGTCAACGCCGGAACGCCCCAGGACAGGGTTTTCAGATCAGGGCTTACTGACATAAAGGCCTGGTCTCCTTCGTCGTTGAGCCAATCAACGAAGTTGGCGTCATTGGTATACGACCACTGAGTCACCAAGGCAGCGGAGGCAAACGTCGCCAAGAAAAGAAACGCCACAGCCAAAAAACAGGTTACAGTTAAACTTTTCCTCATGGTAGTCCTCCCGATGTTAAAATAGATATCTTGCGGTTACTGCTTGATAGCATGGTCCATGCCAAGACTTAAAAATGTAATATCAAATGGTTATACGCACGCAAGGTAACTTGAGCTCAAAAAATGTAAATTCTCCCGACATTTTTCCAGTTTAAATTTACAGACAGAGAATGCCTCCCATCCAGGAGGCGCCTTCACGATGACCCCGCCCGCATTAGAAAACACCACCCTCATCGGCGCTCAACATAAATTTTTCGAATTTCCAGTGTTTTACATAAAAAAAATCGGAACATCCTTGGGATGTTCCGATTTTTTTCACCAGGAGCGGATACTTTTATTTGCGCAGTTTGCGGCTTGTTAATGCCAGAGCCACCATTCCGATTCCCAGCAGGGCCACGGTGGCCGGCTCAGGCACTGGAGGCGGGGGAGGATTGTCGCTTCTGTAACCAAGAATGAAGAAATCTTCAAAACCATCACTCAAAAGCCGATACTGGAAGGTCGCCGTGAAGAATAGGCCCTGACCAATAAACTGGGCCAAATCCATCGTCGGAGCATACACCAGAAAGTCCACGTCGTTTGTTCCAGTCGTATCGAACGAGTATTCAACACCCATGAATTCTACAGTTCGAGTATTAGGCACTTCAACAAGAGCATCCTCGTCAAATTCGCCATTAGGTGAACTGTCAAAAGCCCACTCTGCAAGACCAAAAAAATCTGATGCATAAGGAACAACCGCGTTAAATTCGTCGACAATCGCTACGTAACCATTGCCGACCATGTTAGGCTGATTTCCTATCTGATTAATATCAAATGCAAAAACAGGGATGTTTGAACCATCAAATTCGCTTTGCAAAAAATCATACAGTAAATCTACGGAAACTATCCAACTGAGACTCAAATCAGTGTTAAACTCAGTAGTTGAACCTGAATTCGGGAATGACAGGGGATCAGGAAAGTCATATCCACCCCTAATATTTAAATTGTCACCAGCAGCCTTCTCTGCACTTTCACTGTCACCCCACCATATTTTTAGTTCATCTTTGAGTGAACCTTGATTTGATGGATAAACAGAATAGTCTGGATAAAGCTGTTTTAATATACTTGTAGAATATGAATAATATTCATCGTATGGTATTGCATTAGGAAAGACTGGCTCAGGCAACCAAATACTTGCCCATGCCGACGAGGCCAAAAAAAACATTAGCACTGTCGCGCAAAGACTGCCCTTGACAAGCGATTTCATGATTCTTTCCTCCCGTTGATTTCTTTTTGGTGCCCTTTGAATGTTTATCTATTCAAGCAGAATAAATGCCAACACCTATAACCCATTAATCATTCAACTTATTGTAAATGCGCGACAAAGTAATGTAAGATTATCCGACAATGCGTGTCTTTGTTTTCCAGTCCGGCCCCAACGGTTACTCAATAAAAGGTACCGTAAAATAAAATACCCACTCTTGGAGAAGGGCTTCACGTTTTTAACTATCTGAAAATAATATACTATCTCCTGCAATGGAATGATTTTCGACGGTGCTGAACGACCTGTTGCAGGAAATTGGCGACATCGTGATAATCTTCAACGGAGCCCCTGGATTCGGCGAGTAGCATCAAAATCGTCCTGAACTCACGGCACGCGTTGCAAACAGGCACGCTTTTAGCTTAACAGCCAGGCAATGAACAACAAAGCTTGGCCGCGCGTATTGCCTTTTGCCCTCTTCATGGCCGTCATCGGCATGGAGGAAGGATTGCGTTTCATGGATGGCAAAGCCTGGATCAGCATCCAGGATTCCACCTTCGCCCTGCTTTACCCACTCAAACCCCTGGTCGCCGGTATCGCCCTCTTCCTGTGTCGCCGGGCCTACACGGAACTGCGCTGGACCGATCTGACCAGAGGCATCCAGACCTTGGGGAGCATCGCGCTGGGGCTTGCGGTCTTTGCGCTGTGGGTCAACATGGACTGGACCTTTGGGGCGCTGAGCGAACCTCCCGGCTTCAACCCCGGCATCTTTCCGGACCCCGGCCTGCGCCGGGCCATGACCTTCATCCGTATCGGAAGCGCTGTGCTCATTGTCCCGATCATGGAGGAAATCTTCTGGCGATCCTTTATTCTGCGCTACGTAATCAACCCGAATTTTACCAAAGTCCCTCTCGGGACATTCACCTGGGTTTCATTTCTGGCCGGAGCCGTGCTCTTTGGCTTGGCCCATCATTTCATCCTCGCCGGAATCATGGCCGGCATGGCCTATTCCTGGCTGCTCTACAGAACCAGAAGCCTGGCTCAATGCGTTCTGTCCCACGCAGTGACCAATCTGGCCCTGGCCGCATTTGTGCTGAGCACGGAAAAGTGGTGGTTTTGGTAAATCGTGAGGAAATGGTTCGACACAGCGGGATGTTTCACAAACGAGGCGCCTCACATCAGCGAAATCCCGCCGTAGAGAAGGCCGACGACAACTCCGAAATTGAAGGCAAAGACCCAGCGACTCCCGAATCGATGGATCTTGTACATCGACACGGCAACGCTCACGATGCAGATCAGGGCAACGACTATCCAGCCCAAGCTCGACCCGCCCCACTCAACAATACTTTTGGCCACAAAAATCTGACCATAGCCGAGCAGCATCCCGTGAGCCAGGGAAACAGCCCCTACCCGGCTCAAGAAATCGTCCAAAGCCTGCATGCCCTGACAAACAAGAATTGCGGCAATCGCCAGCAATATCTCCATCAGCCAACTCTCCCTCATGGATGCGCGGGAACCATAAAAGCCAAATCGCATGCAGCCATGCAAAATCCAAGGCGACCGCTGCAGTTGCGTTAATCCATTTTCAGCTCGACCTGCTTTGAACAGTGCAACCGGGATACGGAATCAAAAAAAGGCCGGGTAGCTCATGCTCCCCGACCTTTTCATGCTGATCGAAAATGCGTGATCAATTCTTCTTGTTGCGTCGCACCGCCAGACCCAGGCCAAGCAGGCCGGCGCCGACAAGAAGCATGGTGGCCGGCTCGGGGACAGGCGCAGCCGAGATGCCGAGGTAGAACTGAGCCGACGTGCTGCCGTCCTCATTTGCAAGCCAGCCATAATAGTCTGTGTCCACTCCCAGCTGACTGACAATGTAATCATGATAAGCACCAGTGAGGAGCCCGAATCCGTCGCTTATGAAGGAGAAGTTGTATGTGTAACCATCGTAGTAGAATGTGCTGCTTGTTGCTCCAGGATCGGTGAGAATGAATATATCCATGGCAGTCGCAGCGTTATTGTTTGGAGTCTCGAAGAACAGAAACTCAAGATATGTTGTTTCTACAGGAAGAGGCAATCCTGCAGGTAAAAATGGCGAAAACTCAACATTAGCTTCGACTTTTCCATATGCAAGTGTAGGATATGCAGAGCTCATTACATGATTAAAGTGCGTAATAGAAATGGCCTTTACAAGCGCACCAGAATTCATCAGATTGTCGCCACTGACAGGCCCGTCGATAACAAGTGAACTTTGTAGTCCTGTTTTAGAGAATACAGACGGAACTCCCCAGGCCAATGTTTTTTTATCAGAGCTTAGATTCGTATAATCTTGAGTACCGACTTCGTTGCTCCAATCGACAAAAATAGCATCATTGACATACGACCACTGCGTAACCAGAGCTGCGGAAACTAATGTCGCCGAAAAGATAAATGCCGCCGCCAAGCATGTCGCTGCTATTTTTTTCTTCACAGTAGCACTCCAATGTTAAATAATTATATCGTTCTCACGGCACAATGCACCGAACATGCCAAAACACAAACATATAATATTATTCAACTATAATCCAAAGAAGGCTCGAAAAAAACACGCACTGTAAAGTTTTCCGACATACTTTCGGGGCAATCTTACATGCCAAGAGATACAACCAATGGATCTGCGGGACCTTCGAACGTGCAGGCCTGGATCTCACATACGAGAGACCTTTTGAGTGATGCACTGCGAAGATCAGTTTGTCCGCTGCGCCTCCACTTCCGGAGAAGCGATGGGAACGGCGAGTTCCACGCCTACGGAATACGTCCCCGTGAGCGAAGCCGGATCGTTCTGTCCCCAGCGAACGAGGCCCTGATAGCTGTCACTCAAATCATAACCATCCACCTCTCTCCCGGGACTTGCGATAATCGACAAGGTGTCGCCAACGTTGAAGACGCAATCCGTCTCTATGAGAAACCCTTGCCTACTCATGTTGAGGATACGGCCCAACACGATCGTGTCCTTCTTTTTTCCGCATATGATCCCGCAGGGAAACATACAGGCATGACGCTTCCACTTTCTGATTTTTTGTTCTTGCGTCGACATGATTGATCCTGCCTTGAGGCATTTTTCATATTTTCAAAAATCCTGCACGCAGGTCGTGATTGAAAATATTGATGATGAATGCTTTTTTTTCACTACATCCAGCAACGAACGTACCAGCAGGACAATCTGTATCGACATGGGCATGTAGCGTACCCAATGACAAAAATATATTTTCTTCAATCACATCCATGATAAAAACATCATTACACTGTAAGATTTTGCATGCCACCCTGTCGGAAAAATTTACATCTCGACATGTTTTTTTCGTTTCCCCACTCCCGCAATCGCACTGACCTGCCCACTTCTGCCTGCATTGCACTTCGCAAATATTGCAAGTCGTGTTCTGGGCTTTAAAAAAAGCTAGAGGAATCTCGGAGAACGCACAGGCGCCACCAAACTTCCGCTCGGCGCAAATAAAGCCATTCTTTGGCACAGAACATGTAGTGGTAAAAAACGAAATCCATTCCGGTGATGAGAATAACCGTCACTGCGACGACTACCTCAGGGAGGGAAACAATCGACATCCGGACTTATCTCGCGATGCCACACTTAATCGCGAGAACAAGCTCGAACCAGGCAAACGCTCGTGACATGCCCGCGACACGAATAGATGGCGGAGAATTGCCTCTCCTTGCTAACGATGGCGCAACCCCGACATTCATTGTGGCGTCAGGCGAAGAACCCACGAGTTGAGCATACCCCTCCCTGACAAGCCACCAGGGAGGGGGGATTTTTTTTGAGGCTGCGGACTGAAGTCAAAACTCATAGCCATGAGCAAGAGCTTTGCTGTTGAGGAGGCCCCCAGCCAGCGCCGATTATCCCTGCCCCCGCTGCAATGAATTTCTTTCGGCGGTCAATGCGGTGAAAGCCTTGTCCACCATCGGCCGAGCCAGGTAGTATCCTTGGCCCTCGACACAGGCGTGTCTCTTCAGGAAGGCATGTTGTGTCTTAGTTTCAATACCTTCGGCCACGATCCGGTGATTGAATCCCCGCGCCATCGCCATGAGGGCAGTGAAAACGGCCCTTCCTGGCTTGGCATCGACATTGTGCACGAACGACTTGTCAATCTTGACTGTGTCAATCGGAAACTCCCGCAAAAAACTCAGACTGGCATACCCTGTTCCAAAGTTATCCACGGCGATCTGCACCCCGAGGTTCCTGAGTTCATGCAAGGCGGGCAAAGCTTGCTGCGGATTCCGCGACAGACCGTCTTCGCTCATTTCAATTTGCAGATAATGTGGATCCAGTCCCGTTTCTTCCAGAATGGCGCGGACTTTGGACAAAAAACACCTGTCGCTGAATTCAACGGCCGAAACATTAACCGCGATCCGTTCCAGGTCGAGGCCGCACTGCAACCAGGCCTGCGTCTGCCTGCAAGCTTCACGAACCACCCACTGCCCGATCGGCAAAATGAGGCCACTGCTCTTGGCAACTGTGATGAATTGTGCCGGAAAGTTCAGCCTCTGCCCGAAACGCTCCCAGCGCAGCAAGACCTCGGCACCGGTAATGACGCCGGTCTCCAGTTGAACGGTCGGCTGGTAATACAGAATGAATTCACCTTGTCTGAGCGCGCGTTCCAGCGCCTGCTCAGCGGACTTTCGCATGACCGAATTGGCGTTCATGCCCGAAGAGAATATCTCATAACTGTTGCGACCGCTTCTTTTGGCCTGATACATCGCGATGTCCGCCTTGCGTATCAGCATCTCGGCATCAACGCCGTCATCTGGGTACATGCTGATACCGATGCTCAAGCTGATTCGGAGTTCCTGTCTGGAAATGAGATGGGGTTCCCCTACACTTTGAAGCAGTTTCTTTGCGGTAAGGACTGCGCTCCGAACATCATCGACTTCCGGGAGCAGAACCACGAATTCATCGCCACCATACCGACTGACCGTGTCCGAACTGCGGACGCTTGCCTGCAGACGTGTTGCGACGGATTGCAACAGCTGGTCCCCAACCGCATGCCCCATCGAGTCGTTGATATGTTTGAAGTGATCGAGATCCAAAAACATCAACGCCACTTTGTTGCGGTGGCGTTTTGCAAGCAACATCGATTGGTTCAGACGATCCGTCAGAAGCGCTCGGTTCGGCACCCCCGTGAGCAGGTCATGTTCGGCCATGTGAGACAGATGAGCAGCGGCCCTCTCGACCGCCTCGGTCATCATGTGCGCGTTGATCGAGGCGATAACGAGATTCTCGTTTGCTTCACGCAGCCTGCTTTCCATTTCCGCACAGAATTCACCTTTGACCTTTTCGGCGTTCTTGCGCGCCCGCAATGCCTTTTTGCCCACAATGAACGCTTCACTGCGCCTGTCAAAAGCCCCACCCTCATGACCGGTCGGCTTTGCTTTTTGCGCCATCCTTGTGCCAACCTCCTGTTTACATTCGGAAAGTGTTCCCGGAGCCTTGCAGCTTGACGACAGGGCAAACGCACGCCACTTGAGCGACTTCCTGGATGCAAGGTGTCTGTATTTCAAGCCAGTTCTGCTCAGCATGGGCACTCCTGCTCGCTCACAACGAAAGGCAGCGTCGGACGTTATCGCGGTAGCACACCGTTACCGGGCAGATTTTCCCCGAAGACAAACCCACCACCTTCCTTTTCGCCCTCCTGTAGCTCTTTGCCCTGAAAGCTGAAACCAAGCGTGCAGCATCTGTCTTCAGATTCCATGGTCATGAACTTTGTCGCTCCTCTGCCAAGAACCGCTCCAGGCCCGGAAACAGCAATGGCAAGGCGAGACGCGTCTATTTTCCGGCTCATGATGTCTTCCCCTGCTCCTCCACTGCGGATTCAACATCCCACACCGGATCCAGCAGACGCTTGGCCAGGGAATTTCCAATCAGGGTGACGAGTAATTCAGTGAAAGTTATCAGCAGAGCGCTCCCTGCTTGCACAGCCACGACCGGCTCGCGCCCTGCCATAAGTTCCGCGATGCACTCGGGAAGAGAGTCGCTGTCCATCTGCTCATCCGGACTTGCAAGCCAGGGAAATACGACACCCGTCAGATGCAGCGCCTGCTCGAGAATGGCATCGACACCATTGCTGCCGATCACGGGTGTCAACCGAGCGGACATCTGGAGCCAAATCTCAGATGTCGCGTTGGCTATGGCAAGCGCGTCGGGGGAATTTCCGGCGCGCCGCCTAAGCGTTCTCCGTATCGCTTCACGATTGAGATCGCGGTCCGTGATTGGCATCCAAAGGCTCCTGAAACCTGAATCCGATCTCGCCTTGCGAAATTGCTCGGGACATCAGTGCGGTGTAAAATTTTTTCGCATGACGGCAATCTGAATATTGAACTCGGGCAGAGCTGCATCAAAACATGGACTTTGTGCAAAAACATCTGGTCGACGTGATCGGATATGGGTCGGGTTTCGATGTAAGAGCGAATACGCACCGCCAGAGCGAACTCCCGCTCAGCTGCATGATTGTTCAAGCAACGATCGCGCCAAGACGACCGGCGTCGTTTCACTACCGAAATCTATACCTGCGGCGTCAGGAAGGATGAGAGTCAGTCTTGATTGCATCGACGATTCGACGCTGCGAGCCATGATGATACAAGAGATTAATCGTAAGGCCGGAATGGACACGTCGCATTAATCAGTTTTTCAAAAAGGAACGATCGCGGAGAGCACGACGACCGCATCCGGTGACGCCGTGCGCGACTTGCACAGCCAGTACCGCAATGAACTGAGATTAAGGCCATGCTTGGGCAATACCTGGCCTTGCTCATGTCGCCTTACCGCCATTGCGTCACACGGGTGAGCCACCAAGCCGCACGCTTCTGACCGATATGAGATTTCATGCTGACCTCCTAGAATTGGAGGCGCACTATCTCATAGCCTGAAATTATCGAAAGATGGGGTTCCCAGAACGGTTACCTCCATCCCCCTTCGGCATCACTGTTCCTCGATCCTGAACTTGTTCATCCCGAAATTTCGCGACGGGTTGGGGTACTTGCTTGTCAACAGTAGCTTGTTGTCTTTCAGGAAGCCAAGGACGTGGTCCACGCGAGGCGCTATCGCGACCGGGTCCATCTCGTACAAGTTGGACACCAGATCTACGCATTTGTCCCGTGAAATCCTGTTGTACATGAAGAGCAGCACGGTTGTGCCCGCCACTCCCTTGAATTCAGCCGGTTGAAAACGACCCTTCTTGCTGCCCATGACCACGCCGGTGTTGGACAGTTCGACCGAGACGTAATTTCTGGCCACAATGATGATATCTTCCTCGAGCGTTTCGTTGTGGGCATAAACGCCAATGGCGCAGCACAAAAAAGCCATGGTCAATGCGATGCTCAGCGACACCGTCATTTTGAAACTCTTCATAATTCCCTCCTTTCATAGAATTCCTTATGATGCTCTTTTCAATCCCCGTGCCACAAGTACATTCCAAGCCGTCACGCCCAAATGCCGCACAGGCCAAGACCTGCGCGCATTCGGCGGGTTCTTCGCAACTGGGTGCGAGACACATTTTGTCTGGTTTTTCTGGAATCAAGATCTCGAGACCGGAGGAGCTTGAAGAAGGCTTTGCTGGAAACTGGCAGTTCAATGGCCAATACAGTTGGAGGGCGGCGTGACAAGCCAAACTTAAAATGCGATCAAGTAGAATTTTCCAGTGCGAAATTCTTGCCGTAACCGATCCATCTCGTGTACAAGTTTTCAGATTAACTCATGCCCTGAAATATATGTAACATTTTGACACAGCAAAAGGAGATATGCATGTTCGCCGTTATCGTAAAAGTCCATATCAAGCCCCAGCATAAAACGATGTTTATTGAAGAAATGCTCGCTGATGGGCGTGGTTCAGTAAAAAATGAATCGGATTGTCTACTTTTCAATATTATTCAAGATCATGAAGACGAAAATCTTCTTCACCTTTACGAAGTCTATCAAAGTGCAGATGCATTTGAAGCACATAAAGCAACTCCCCACTTTGTCCGTTGGGTTGAAACCACAAAGGACTGGCTTGCAAAGCCTCTGGAGATAGCGACCGGTTCTCATCTGTTTCCGGATGACGGCATTTGGAAGAAACAGGGCTGATGTCCCTGCCGTCAACGGGTAAGAGGGAATGACGAAAGGCCCCGATCCGTGACGAACCTGCCAAGCCCTCCTGCATGCGCTTTTGCATGGCCGGGATGATATGAAAGAAAAGTCAGCACAAGGCTTGGCCGATTCCCTTTGATACCATCCCGTTTTTTTTCAAATTCCTTCTCACGCAACGGAGCAAGCGCAACCGCTCCGCGCGAATCATCAATTCCTTCCCGCTACCGCCTCCATTCCGGAATGGAACCTGTCTTGAACGATCGCAATACCAATTCGTACCTTGACGATCCGATTTGAATATGCACTGATATTCATCAATCTACTCTTGAAATGGCCGTGAATCGCTGCCTGCCAAAATGCTCGCGGCAAAGGCGACTGAACGCACGGAGAAGGCAAGCCCAAAAGGGCCAGATCCTGGATGGGTTGGATGGATGAGCATAGCAACTGCCGCCGTTTCGCGGCATCCGGAGGACGCATGAAGATAGTTTCCCTGGCTACGAGCCTGAAGAAAGGCACGCGCAAGACCACAGTGGATGAACTGCGCCTGGTCGAGGACCATGGCGTGGAAGGAGACGCCCACGCCGGCCCCTGGCATCGGCAGGTGAGTTTTCTGGCTGCCGAGCAGATTGAAGGCTGCATCGAGCAAGGGCTGAACGTCGAATTCGGCGCCTTTGCCGAGAACATCGCCAGTGAAGGCGTGGACTGGAAGACCCTGCCCGTCGGCACGCAGGTGGAACTTGGCGACGAAGTCCTGGTCGAGATCACGCAGATCGGCAAGGAATGCCACAAAAAATGCGCCATCTTCTATCAGGCCGGAGACTGCATCATGCCCCGCGAAGGCGTTTTCGGGCGAGTCCTCAAAAGTGGCATGGTCCGGGTTGGCGACGCGATCAGGATTGAAGACGCGGTTCGGAACTGAAGATTTTCATGCGTGGATTTTTCCCCATGTGAACGACCCAGGAAAAATTCACGCATGGAAGAATTGCCCTGCGCGCAGAACGAACTCATGCAAGACAAGTCATTTTTGGACTCCCAATCATGAGCAAAGAGACTCCCCATTGCCCAATCTGCCGCACGCCTTGGCTCACGATCCCGCGCCGACCTCAATGGCGACCTTGCGACCACCCGAGAAATACGCTCCCCGATCTGCGCTGACCACACATTTTCACTTCATAATATCATACGGCAATTGCGTCCCTGCATTTGGATATTTGTGCCTGTTTCATTTCATCCCGGACTGGCGAATGCCCACATAGCACCTTCCGCATGACTTTTGACTCGGCATGCCTGATCTGGCAGGGATGTGTAGCTGCTCCACCTCTTGTGTAAATTGATAGAGATGGTCTTGCCAGCCAGGAACTCAAAAGGGGATGACATGAGAAAATATATGATGCTGACCATGATGGCGGTGCTGCTTGTCGTGGGAGCGGCTCACGCGCAGACCGCCTACGTGGCTGACGTTTTCGAGATAACGCTGCGCTCCGGACCGACCAACAGCAACAAGATCCTGAAGATGCTGCCGTCCAGCACTCCCGTGGAAGTGCTCAGAAACGACAAGGACTGGTCCCTTGTGCGGACCGAAGGCGTGGAAGGATGGGTGTTGGCGCGCTATCTGACCAGGACTGTCCCGGCAGCCCTTCAGGTGGAGCGATTCGCCAAGGAAAATGAAACCCTGCGCGCCAAAATGGCCGAGATGACCGAAAAAACTTCCGCCACGACAGGCGAGAACCAGGCATTGCTGGACCGCCTGAACCGCGCCGAAACCGAACTGGCTTCCTTGCAGCAGCGGTATGCCGAACTGGAACAGGGATCAAAGGCCTATGTGGACCTGCAGAAAGCCCATGATGAACTCGTCGCGCTGCAGGCGGAAACGGCGCAGCAGGCAGAAGCCCTGGAGATGAAAAACAGGGATCTGAGCGGTGACACACAGTTCCGATGGTTCCTCACCGGAGCGGGCGTAGTCGGAGCCAGTCTGCTCCTCGGCCTGGTTCTTGGCCGGTTGCAGAGAAAGAAGACAGGCCGCATCTTCGCCTGAAGAAGGCTGACGGCTTGTGCTGTCGGCCTTCGTGAAACCCGCGGGCAAAGCGACCTTCCAGCAATTTTGCGACCATCGCAATAAACCCGTCACAACTCGGTCGCAATGCTCCCGGCCGTATCGAAAGACCGCTCCCCGTCAAACCGTCTGCCGGATCAACGAATCAGGGCTCCAGCAACTGGTGCGTCAGCACTCCGAGTTCCACGGTGATGTCCATGTTCAGCACCACCATGTTTTCCGGGATTCGCACCGGGCGGGAAGCGAAGTAGAGAGCGCCGCGGACGCCCAACTGCGAAAGGCGGTCGATGATTCCTTGGACTTCCGGCGGAGGAACGGCGATGATGGCCACATCGATGCTGCTCGCTTCCAACTCCAGCTCAAGATTGGCAATTTCGTGAACCGGGATGCCCTCGATGGAAGCGCCCGCGCTGGCGACTTGGTGGTCGAAAATCTGAACCACCGAGAGGTTGCGCTTCTTGAAGGAGGCCGAATGCATGAGCACGCTGCCCAGGCCTCCGGCACCGATCAGGGCGACCCTCCAGTGCCGATCCAACCCCAGAATCCGAGCAATCTGCTCGCGCAACTCCGGCACATGATACCCTACCCCCCTGACCCCGAAAGACCCGAACTCGGCGAAGTCCCGACGCACCAGGCTCTGGGACACGCCGTCAATCATCTCGAGGTCCGCGGACGAGGTGACTTTCACACCCTTGTTCTGAAGGTGGTCCAGCGTGCGCAAATAGATCGACATGCGGCGGATGATGAGATTGTTCTTGTCCGCCCTGGGGCGCTTTCTCGTGTTTGCCATGATGTGGATACCTCGTGTGCGGTTGTAAAACTGATCAAAATTCTCCATTACACGCACTGCGGTCAAGAAATACTTCAGTCAGTCCGGTGAGGATCGGCAATGAGGATGCAAAACAAAAAATCCTGTACCAACACCATATCCTCTGCGCGCTGCGCGGGCATGCGCTCCCAATACGGCCCGCTCATCCGGCTCCTAGACGCCATCCCTTGCGGAGAAATCATCACGCTTGCCGCCGTTGACGGGACGCAGCCCGACGATCACAACCGCAGACTGATCCGTCTCTGACAAAACGACGCGCCCCGCTCCCCTTTACGATAAAACCGGGGAGCAGGTCTCATTCCGGACATCCCGGGCCGCCGTCATGCCCAATAATGACGGCAGTCCGGGCCGTGCGTTGATTTTTCAGGACAGGCATTCCCGGCGCAAGGAATTATGGGCGTCCATGGCGCAGAGCTTGCCGCACATGGTGCAGGTCTTGCCTTCGCTGGCGCGGTTTTCCTCCCAGCGGCGCCGGGGCAGGTCCTGATCCAGGGCCGCCGCGAACATACCGTCCCAATCCAGCTCCTTGCGGCACACGGACAGAGTCCGGTCCCGGTCGATGGCTCCGGGGACACCCTTGGCGATATCGCCGGAATGAGCCGCGATGAGAGTGCTGACCACGCCCTGATGTACATCGTCCATATTTGGCAGGCAGAGATGCTCGGCGGGTGTCACATAACACAGAAAATCCGCACCCGCGGCCGCCGCGACAGCCCCTCCGATGGCAGCAGTGATGTGGTCGTACCCGGGCGCAATGTCGGTGGTCAAAGGGCCCAGGACATAAAAGGGTGCGCCGTCGCAAATGCGCTTTTGCAGCATGACGTTGCCCGCGATCTGATTCAGCGGCATGTGCCCCGGCCCCTCAATCATGACCTGCACTCCTCTGGCCCGGGCCCGCCTGCCCAGTTCCCCGATGACCAGCAACTCCTGGATCTGCGCCGAATCCGTGGCGTCGCTGACCGCTCCGGGGCGCAGCCCGTCGCCCAGGCTCAAGGTGACATCGAAGCGAAACGCGATGTCGAGGAGCCTTTCGAATTCCTCCAGCAGTGGATTCTCGCGGTTGTTGCGTTCCATCCAGGCCGCCAGGAGCGCCCCGCCCCTGCTGACAATCCCGGCCACACGGTCCTGCGCGTGGGTTCTGGCCACGGCTTGGCGGGTTACTCCGCAGTGCACGGTGATGTAATCAAGCCCCTCGGCGCATTGCGCCTCGATGGATTCGAGCAGCATGGAGGCGGTCATGGCCTCTATCCCGTAACCGGCATCGACCAGATCGGCAGCCACCGCATACATGGGAACGGCCCCGACCATGACCGGCGAATGATCGAGGATCGCGCGCCGGGTGGCCATGAGTTCCCGGCCCGTGGACAGGTCCATGACGCTGTGCGCTCCGGCTCTGACCGCCACTTCGAGCTTGGCCAATTCGACGTCCAGCGCACCCTGCACTCCGGACGTGCCTATATTGGCGTTGACCTTGGTTTTCAGGCCTGCGCCAATCCCCTCGACGGAAAAATTCCGCCCCACGCTCCTTGGGATGACGATCACCCCCTTTTCCACACCCTCGCGGATGACTTCAGGGTCCAGATTCTCCTTCTCCGCCACCACCCGCATTTCCGGGGTGATCTTTCCCTCTCGGGCAAAACCAGGTTGTGTCATGTTGACCTCGGTTGAAAATGAAAAAGCCGTTTTCCAGCACAGGAAAACGGCCGCACGAGCGTCAGCATGTTTTTCGTTTTCCTACGCTGGAATTATCCAGATCAGGTTCAAAGGGTATAATCTCAGACTCATGCGAGCCACCCCCAACTTGTGTCGTGTTACGTAGTCGGTTCCAAACTCAAGGTCAACGGACCCGGGAACTTCGTCACAGAGGCACTATCCCCGGCGGAATGAAGCAGCATTCTTCACTTTGTCAGTCTGCGACACTCTCTACTTTCATATGCAATTTCAGTTATATGAAGATTAAATCCTACATGAAGCGTCTCTAAAAGCTAATGTGACGAAAACGTTTCAATCACAATCGCTGCCAATTGTTCATTAATGACACGGTGACGGGACATTATGACCCATTTTCACAGCTCCATTCTGCAAAACAAGCAACGCTCATTGATGTCTGGACACAATTCCAGGCAAATTAATCATGTCTATTTAATCATGTTACATACTAATAAGATTAATAAAAACATATTAAAAAAACGCATTTATCGCTCACGAATTTAATTACGAATAAAAAAATATATTCGTAGTTATCACCAGTGGCTTCAATTTTGCTCAACACAATCTCGATCTTGTCTAATTAATTTTACATAATACATATCTATAAGACATTATTAAATTATGATATTCTCTGAATGAATATCGTATTATCATTACGCATATTAATAAATCGCCTCACAATTTAACAAGGAGTACAATAGAATTCATGCGATGATTTGGAATTATTCATGTTTTTTCAATATCAAGAATTTCTTGAATGAAAAAATTTATCTCAGCGACGGAGGAAAAAGTAATGACGTTGGTACTTCTGGTTACAATTGCCATGTTGTGGTTTCCGATCGGACTTTTTTACTTTGGACAGGGTGATGCAAAAACATGCGGCGCTATTGCCGGATTTGTGGGAACAATAACCTGTATTGGCGGATTAATTCATGCTACGCCCCTATTTGGCAGCGATGCGTTTACAGCAACATTGCTGATCCCCTTTGGCATCGTATATCTCACAATCGCGTACTGCATGCTGACCGGGGTCGAAGACCTTCGCTCACTGGGCAATCTGAGTTTGATGATGGCCATTATTCTGGCCATTGCTGCATATTTCTTTTTCACAGGCGGAGGCATCAAGCCCGACGGAACGTCATTCATCGGCAAGAGCCTGTACCTTGGCTGCATGATGGTCGCCTTTCTGGTGCTGACGGTCGCGGTCTGGGCCGTGACATATGGAAAGTTGTCACCCAAGGCTTTGGGCGCACTGCTTATCATACTGTCATTTGTCGGCCTTTTGCTGCCCGCCTATGATCTCATCGGTTTTGGCAAGCTGCCGTTCTAGCCTTCAAACCTGACATGGACGTGAAAACGCCGCCTTTTGCTTTCCAGCGCAAGGCGGCGTTTTCACGTCTACCAAGGCAAAGGGCGTCAAGCCCGAAACGTGGCTCTACGGAGCGGCGTTTGCGATCTGATCGCGCAGGCCGATTATTTTTTCACGCAGCGGGTCCGCGCCCGGCAAGCCCTGCAGAACCTCGTCCAAAAGCGCCAGCGCCCTGGATTTTTCACCAAGCCGCGACAGTGCCAACGCCCTGGTGCTTTTGAAAAGCGCATTGCCGGACTCGACCTCCAGGGCCTTTGCGGACCAGTCCAGAGCTTCCTGCGCCTGACCCAGGTTTATCAAGGCAAATGCCAGATTGTTCATGGCTTCAGGGTTTTGCGGGTTTCGCTTCAGGGCCTGCCGATACCTGGCCTCGGCCTGCGCCCAATCGCCCAGGGCCGCTTGCACGTTGCCCAGATTGATGAGCGGCTGATCCCAGGTGCGATCCTTGGCGGCAGCGGTTTCATAGGCAGTAAGGGCCAGGTCAAGTTCCCCGGAGGCCTCGTAGGAAGCTCCCAGATCATTGTGTTCCCTGGCGTCCAGCGGGTCGGAGAGCACGACGATCCTGGGCGTGGCGCAGCCAGCCAGGGCAAAGGCGATGCAAAAAAAGAGACAGCATGCAAGGCGCATGGTTCACTCCAGAAACAGATACAGTCGGTTCATGCGTTCCCAGCGGTCGAGCAGGTCGCGGTTGGGCAGATACATGTCTCCCCTGGTTCCTATGTGCATGAGCAGCCCGTCGGGATCATGCCCGTAGACCACCACGTAATGCCCTTGGCTGAACATTTTCGTGCCCATGTCGAGCAGAAGGATGACCGGCCCCCCGGAATCGATCATCGCCCTGACCAGGGGCAGGTCTCCGCGTCCGGAGCGGGTCGCAAAGCCCAGCGACCGGGCATGGTTTTCCATGTCCGGAAGCAGCGACCGTCCAAGGCCAGGCGTGAAGACACGGCGAGTCAATTCATCCAGTTCCACGTACCGGCCATGAAAAGCCAGCACCGAGGCAAGGGCCGCCGGTCCGCAATCATTGATCTGGGTCTGGGGAACGAACGGCACGTCCAGGCGCACCGCGCGGGGAAAAGAGTCCCGAACCTGCTGAAAAGCGGGGCGCTGCATGCACCCCGCACAGGAGATCATCAGGATCAGGAGCAGCCGGAGACAGGATCTAGCTGATGACAATGCGCCTGTCGCTTATTTGAAGGATGAGCACGACCAGCAAAATGACCAGCAGAACGGCGATGACCGCCCCGAGAATGCCGCCGCCCACGTCGCCGGAGAGGCTGGCCAACTGATGCAACTGATCGTCGGAAAGCGTCCCGAGCTTCGCGTCCACCTCTTCAGGAGTCAGTCCGTAGTCCGCCAGACGCTGGGTCACGACCTTGTTCTCCAGAGCGCTCTGGATGGAAGCGATGTCGGCGCTTCGCTCGGACACGACCTTGCCCGAAGACATGCGGCTTTGCGCCAGAAAGGCATCAGCGTTGGAAGGTACGAACGCGATAAACAGATAGGCGACCAGTATCGGCCAGCACACGCGTGTGTTGAAAAACCACTTTTGTCGATTCATGCTTTAAGCCTCCATGAAATTATGCCCGCAAGCTCCGCGCCCCCCGGCACCCACCGGGAACACGTGTCCTTCGAAGCGACTTCGGTAAAAAGTTGTTTTTTCTTACAGTGTCCAGGGCAGAATAGTCAAACCGACTCCATGCGCCACGTCATCCCCCAGGCGGAAAAAACATAACTGTCAATGCGCTCACCAGATTTTCGCGTCCGCCGCGATGCGCGTTAAACCGCAAGAACTGCACTGTGAAAACCAAACAACTCTTAGGCAGTATCCCGAAGCAGCTTCGAAAAGGCTACCGAAATTTTCGAGCCGAGCTGGCGCCTCGTATGACAGCGCATAAAAAAAAACCAAGAAAAAGCATGTTACATCCAGGGTGTCTTACAGAGAGACTTGTTGACAAGTCATGCACAATAAGATTCTAGTTTCAAATAATGCATCGTATCTGTTCGCACACTATTTGAATAAAACCTGCTGTCCGAGATAGATCCTGGTGCAATGCAAAATGGCATTTTCGTTTTCAAACCAGCCAAGGAGTGTTCAATGAGCCCCGATATGGCCAAGCCTTTCATAAGCGCAACCAAGCATGTGCTCTCCGCAGCCGCAGCTCTGGAAGTCGTGGCCGGACCTCCCTATGTGAAAAAAGACAAGGTAGCCTGCGGCTGCGTCTCCGCGTTGATCGGCATCACCGGCGACAGGAAAGGGACTTTTTGCATCTCTTTTGACAAGAACACGGCAGTTCACATCGTCAGGCAAATGCTCGGAGACGCCATCGAGGACGTCGTGCAGGACGTACAGGACGCCATGGGCGAGATCACGAACATGATCTCCGGCCATGCTCGGGTCGGACTTGTGGACCTTGGCCTTAAACTGCAAGGCTCGACGCCGTCGGTCATCATGGGGGACAACCACTCCATCTCATACCGGGCCTCGGCCCAGGCCATCGCCATTCCCTTCTCCTGCCAGGCCGGAAAATTCACCCTTGAGTTCTGCTTCGACTAAGCCGTAGAAATCCCTCTTCAGCAATCTGGACACAAGCTCCATCTTCGCGGCCCAGGCGACAACCGGGCCGCAGAGGGCCTAGTGGACGAAGGCAATCCTCCCGCCCTTTCCCGCATTCCAAAAGCTTCAGATAACTTTCGTACCTGCGTGCGCCATCGATCCCTCAAGTTCCTTGACGAACGGCATTGCCATGCCGACATTGCGGTTTTAGTCCAAAAACAGTAATCACTCTCAAGAGCAATTCCGGTTTTGCACCAAACCCACTGGAGCTTCATGTCTTCTCAAAATCAAAATCCCCTCGCCGCACAAGGCTGGAATTTCGACAATACCTACACCCGTCTGCCCGAATCGCTTTTCGTGCGCCAAAAGCCCGTTGCAGTAAGAAAACCGGGCCTTGCACTCCTGAATCGCGAACTGGCGACGTCTTTGGATCTTGACCCGGACAGCCTTGATGGTCCGGACGGAGCCGCCATTTTCGCCGGGAACATTCTCCCGGCAGGCGCGGACCCCATTGCCCAGGCCTACGCGGGACATCAGTTCGGGCACTTCACCATGCTCGGCGACGGCCGCGCCATCCTTCTGGGTGAACATGTCACCGCCGGCGGCGAGCGCTTCGACATCCAGCTCAAGGGCTCCGGCCAGACCCCCTTTTCCCGCCGTGGCGATGGGCGCGCGGCCCTGGGCCCCATGCTCCGTGAATACATCATCAGCGAAGCCATGCACGCCCTTGGCATCCCGACCACGCGCAGCCTCGCCGTGGCCACCACCGGCGAGCCCGTGCACCGCGAAACAACCCTGGCTGGCGCCGTCCTGACCCGCGTGGCGGCCAGTCACATCCGCGTGGGCACCTTCGAGTACCTTGCGGCGCGCGGCAAGACCGAAGACCTGCGCACCCTGGCCGAATACACCATCCGCCGTCATTACCCGGAGCTTGCCGAGGCTGAAAAGCCCTTCCTCGAACTGCTGCGCGCGGTCATGGAGCGCCAGGCCCGGCTCGTGACCAGCTGGCTGCACGTCGGCTTCGTCCACGGTGTCATGAACACCGACAACATGGCCCTGTGCGGAGAAAGCATCGACTACGGCCCGTGCGCGTTCATGGACGCATACGACCCGGCCACGGTCTTCAGCTCCATCGACCGCGACGGACGCTACGCCTATGGAAACCAGCCATCCATCGTCCAATGGAACCTGACCAGGCTGGCCGAAACCCTGCTCCCGCTGCTGCATGAACACGAGGAAAAGGCCGCCCTGCTTGCCCGGGAGACGCTTGAAGAATTTCCGGCGCTGTTCAGACGGCACTGGATTCAAGGCATGCGGGCCAAGCTCGGCCTGTTCACGGCCGAGGACGAGGACGCATCCCTGGCCCAGGACCTCCTGACGCTCATGCAGGAAAGCGGCGCGGACTACACCCTGACCCTGCGCGAACTCACCGGGGAGGCCCCGGAGGGGTCATTCTTCCGCGACACCGGCTTCACGCGCTGGCAAGGGCGCTGGCAGGCGCGGCTGTCCCGGCAGCACGAGACGCCCGAGGAGTCGCGCATCCTCATGCGAGCGCACAATCCGGCCATCATTCCGCGCAACCGCCGCGTGGAGGAAGCGCTGGAAGCGGCGACACTCAAAAACGACCTTGAGCCCCTGAAACGGCTTCTGGGCGCCCTGTCAACACCCTTCGAAGACCGGCCCGAACACGCGCGCTACCGCGATCCGGCGCCGCTTGGCAACGGCTACCGGACGTTCTGCGGAACATGACGCATCCGCCCTGAGTGATGGAAAACGGGAGATGAAGAGAGCTCAGTCTTCGCGCAGCACTTTCCGGATCCGTTCCAGCATGGCCATGCTGTCGCAGGGCTTCTGGAACACGTCGTCATCAACCAGGCCCAGCGTGCCGATATCGACATAGAGGCGAAAGTCCGTGGAGCCGGTGTGCAGGATATGGTGCCGGCACAAACCCTGCTCCCGAGAGACGCGGATGAATTCCGGTCCGTTCATGACCGGCAGACGTATGTCGACGATACACAGGTCCGCCGCTTCACGCCGCAATTCCTCAAGCGCCGATTCAGCAGAGTGGAACGCGCGGATGTGAAAATCGTCAAAGTCCTCCAGAAAACAGGCCAGGGAGCTGCGGATGTGCTCCTCGTCGTCGATGATCATGAGTCTTGGATGCACTCGTCCTCCTCTTTGCGGCCGGAATCAAGGAGCGGAAGCTCGATGATGAAGCGCGTGCCCCCGCCAGGCCTGGACTCCAGCCGCATGCGGCCATCATGGCTGCGGGTGATGATGAAGTAGGACACGGAAAGGCCAAGCCCCGTACCCACGCCCGGCGGCTTGGTCGTGAAGAACGGCTCAAAGGCCCTGCGCTGCACTTCGGGCGGCATGCCGGGACCGTTGTCCTCCACCTCCAGCACCACGTGATCCGACACGACCTTCATGCGCACCACGATGCGCGGATCCGGAACCTCCGGCCGGGCCGAAGCCATGGCCTGGGCCGCATTGCGCAGCAGGTTCAGGAACACCTGCTCCATTTCGGTCTCCGTGCATCTGACGGCGGGAAAATTTTCATCACACTCCCAGGCAATTTCTATCCGCTTGAAATCATAATTCCTCTTCAAATCGTAATCGTTTCCGGCGAGAATCATGGCCCGCTCGATGATGGCGCGCAGATCGCAAATGGTGCGCTTTGACTCGCTGCGGCGGCTGAAATCAAGCATGTGACGAATGATGTCCGCCGCCCTCACGGACGCCTCCTGGATATTCCTGATGAAATCGTAGAGCCCACGGATTTGCATGTACTTGTCGAACAGGTTCATATCGAGACCGATGTTTTCAGCCGCTTCGATATTCCTGGAAAAATCCGGCCTGCTCCGCTGCACGAGGTTCTGACTGCTGACCATGATGATACCGAGCGGGTTGTTAATCTCATGGGCCACCCCCGCAGCAATGCCGCCCACGGAAATCATCTTTTCGCTCTGGATCATGAGTTCCTGCATATGCTTGAATTCCGTGACATCACGCAACACGGCCAGGACGCATTTCTCTTCGCCGACCGTCAAAAGCTGGCCGGAAAGGACGCACGGAATCGTTTTTCCGTCCTTGCATCCCAGGGAGAAGTCGATGTTGTCGATCTGCCCGCTCTGGTGCATGCGCCGCCGCACGGCCTCGCGCATGGCCGGATTGGCGTAGAGGCCAAGCTCGAGCGCGGTCCTGCCTACGGCTTCGCGATAGGCGTATCCGGTCAGTCTGGTGAAGGCCTCGTTGACGTCGATGATACGACCCTCGCTCAGATTCATGAGAATGATGACGTCGGGCGATAGCCTGAACAGACGCGAAAACTTTTCCTCCGACTGCCGCAGGCGCTCTTCGGTCTGCTTGCGCTCGGTGATGTCGATGCCGATGCCGGTCAGATAGGTCTGGCCGTTGATGACCACGGCCACTCCGGAGAAGTAGAAGGGAACGGCCCGGCCGTCCTTGGTGAGCATCTCGGCCTCCACCGTCGCCACTCCTTCGGTCAGGCCCCTTTTCAACGCGGCCCGGACATTGGAAACATGGGGCTCCCGCCCGCCAAACCAGTCGAGAATATTGCGCCCCAGCATTTCCTCCGCCGTAAAGCCCATCTTTGATTCGTGGGCCTTGTTCCAGCGCATGAGCCTGCCCCTGCTGTCGTACATGAACAAAAGTCCGGGCACGCTCTCAAAAATGGCCTGGGTCAGCATCCGCTCCTGGGCAAGCGCCCGCTCGGCCTGCTTGCGGCCGCTGACATCCTCGACCACGCCGTTCAGGTACAGCGGACGGCCTTGGGTGTCATGCTGAATCGAGGCGGTCAGCACACCCTCGAAGTTTGTGCCATCCTTGCGAACGAACGTGACCTCCATGCTCAGCGCGTCCTCGGAAGCCAGCAGCGCCCTCAAATATGTCTCGCGGATCGAAGGGTCCGCATAGACCGAGTCAACCCGAATCCCGCTGGAGGTCAGATAATCCTCCCGGGACGAGTAGCCGAACATGCCCCTCAAGGAGGCATTGCCTTCCAGCAGAGTCCCGTCCAGGGTGGACCGAAAGATTCCCACGGGGGAATGATCGAAAATCACCCGGTACTTTTCCTCGCTCTCGGCCAGGGCGCTCACCTGCCGCTCGATGGTGCGCCCCATGTCCAGAAACGCGCGCACCAGCGGTTCGAACTCCGTGTACTCAACCCCGGGGTCGGCCTGGGCATATTGACCTCTGGCATAGGCTCCGATCAGGGAGTCCAGGGCCGCGAAAGGCTCCCGAAAATAGCGATGCAGAAGATGCCTGGCCAGAAAGTACTGCGCCAGAATGACGAGCAGGGCTATGCCGCTTGCTGCCAGACCGATGCCGATCATGGTCCTTTGCCTGGCGGAATCCTCCAGCCCCAGACGGATGGAGCCGATGACCTGCCCGTCATGGCTGATCTCGGCTTCGCGGGTGATGAAAAGCTCCTTGCCGGTGTCGTGCACAAACCACTCTTCGCCCCTGGCATCCCGCAATTCCACAAGGCCGACATTCGCGTCCAGGCTCGTGGCCTTTGCCACCGCCCCCGCGGTTTCCCGGTCAAGGGCCCAGAGCGGGGATTGCAGGGCCTGCGACAGGAAAGTGATGGTGTTCTCGGCCCGCTCCTCCATCTGGATGCCCACCCGCCACGAAAGAAAAAGAAAGGCCAGCGTCGAAACCGCAAGAATGATGACCATGCCCAGGAGCCCCAGCGACAGGGACAGACGTTTGGAGAGGGATTTCCTGGAAGCCATGCGGGAACCGATCCTTTTGAACAGGGGTGTCATGAGCGAAGCAAAGCTGGTTTCGTACCCTCCCTTAGCTCAAAGAGGCTCATCTTTCGAGAAAAATATTCCTTGCACTTTCCCTTCCAGCCCCGAAACTTCACCATGGGAAAGGCGCATCCCGCTCCCTGCGCGAGGCCGCATCCATTGCAACGGGATATCCGGCCTTGTCATTTATGAATCTAACGGGTAAGGAGCTTTGTCTTTAAACAAAAAAATACTGTAAACAGAGAAGGTATCCGTTTTATATGGCCAAGGAAGAGTCTATCGAAGTTGAAGGTGTCGTCGAGGAAGCCATGCCCAATGCCATGTTTCTGGTTCGTCTGGAAAATGGTCATCAGGTGCTTGGACACATCTCAGGAAAGATGCGCAAGTTTTACATCCGCATCCTGCCCGGTGACAGGGTTAAGCTGGAGCTTTCTCCCTATGACCTGACCCGCGGCAGAATCACCTACCGCTTCAAATAATCCCCCCTGTCGAGAATTCCCGGCACGCGCTCCCAAGCGCGTGCCGTTTTTTTGTCGTCGGACCCGCCTGGCAAATATCCTTGTCATCCCCGGGCCCCTGCCGTACCCATGAGCTTATGCCAGAAATAGATCTTCATACCCACTCCACCGCGTCCGATGGCACCCTGAGCCCTTCGGAACTCGTCGCTGCGGCCGTCGCTGCGCGTCTCAAAGCCATTGCCCTGACCGATCACGACACGGTCATGGGGCTGCCCGAAGCGTGCGCCACCGGACGCGAGCTCGGCCTTGAGGTCATCGGCGGGTGCGAACTGAGCGTTGAATTCGGGCGCGGCAGCATGCATCTGCTGGGGCTCTGGCTGCCCCAGCACCCGCAGCGACTGCAGGCCACCTTGAGCCGCCTGAGCGACCTGCGTACGGCGCGCAACGACAACATCATCGCGAACCTGAACTCCTACGGCGTGGACATCACCCGCACCGAACTGGAGGACATCACCACCGGCGGTTCCATCGGCCGCCCCCATTTCGCGCAACTGCTGGTAAAAAAAGGCTTCGCCGTCAATTTCCAGGACGCGTTCATGAACTGGCTGCGACCGGGGACCAAGGGGTACGCGCCCAAGGAAAAGCTCCTCCCCCGCCAGGCCATCGAGCTCTTGAAGGACGAACAGGCCACTATCATCCTGGCCCATCCCTGCACATTGAAGCTTGAAAAAGACGAAATCGAAAACGTGCTGCGCGAGCTCAAAGATTTCGGCCTCGACGGCATGGAAGTCTTCTACTCCATGCATACCCAGGCCCAGACAAATTTCTACGCGGGCCTGTGCAATAAGCTGGAACTGCTGCAGAGCGCAGGCTCCGACTTTCATGGCGACAACAAGCGGGGCATCGCCCTGGGCCGGGGCAAGGGCGGCCTGCGCCCCTCCTACGAACTGGTGCGACGCATGAAGGAAGCACGTCAGAAACTCGGTCTTCAACTTCCAACCTGCTCGTAACGCATGACACAATCACCCGAACTTCTCGTCCCCGTCGGAAGCCCTGACAAGCTGGCCACAGCCTTGCGCTACGGCGCAGACGCCGTGTATCTTGGCGGCCAGTCCTTAAGCCTGCGCGCCAAAACCGACGGCTTCTCCTTCCCCGAACTCAGAATGGCGGTGGAAGAGACACACCGTCACGGGGCCAAGGTCTACTTCACGCTGAACCTGCTGGCCTGGGAAGAGCACCTGCCCGACGTGGAACGTTACCTGGAAGAGATCGATGCCTGCAATGTGGACGGCATCATCATCGCCGACCCCGGCATCGTGGCCATGGCCAAAAAAAGGGTTCCGCACATTCCCATCCACCTCTCCACCCAGGCCAACACGTCGAACTCCGCTTCGGCCATGTTCTGGCGGGATCAGGGCGTGCACCGGGTCAACGTTGCCAGGGAACTCGGGGCCGGACGCATCCGGGCCATGGCGCAAAAAGTCCGGGACCTGGAGCTTGAGGTGTTCGTGCACGGGGCCATGTGCATGGCCATCTCCGGACGTTGCCTCTTGTCCGCGCACCTGAACCAGCGTTCGGGCAACCTGGGCCTGTGCACCCATCCCTGTCGCTTCGACTACAAGATCACGGCAGTTCGCCTGGAAGAGCGCCTGCGCCCGGGTCAGGACATGTGGGAGGTTTGCGAAGACGAACAGTTCACGCAGATCATGGGCGCCCAGGACCTGTGCCTGATCAAGTACCTACGCTGGTTCCGGCAGACGGGCATCCATAGCCTCAAGATAGAGGGTCGCATGAAAACGCCCTCCTACCTGGCCCAGGTCACGGACATCTACCGCACGGCATTGAACGATCTGGAACAGGGAGCGTTTCGTCCCGCCCTGTATCTTGAGGAATTGCAGCAACTCGGCACGCGGCCGCTCTCGACCGGATTCTTCACCCCCGAGCGCATCACCCTGCGTCCCGCCCTGCCCAGGAATCTCAAAAAGAACATCGTCGCCAAACTGATCGAACCCGTCCGCCCGGGGCTGTGGCTCATGGACGTCAAGTGCCGCTTTCAGGTCGGCGACCCTCTTGAGATCGTGCTCCCCGGCCTGCGCCGACCGCTGCTGGCTTCCGGGGACTACGGCGTGGAAAAAGAGGAGGGTTTTCACCTGAGCACCGCCCACAGCGGGTTGCGCCTGCTCCTGCATTGCGATCATCCGGATCTTGAGCCGGGCATCTTCCTGCGCGCCCACCTGCCCGACGCCCACAACGGCCAGGGAAGCTGAAACATGGATGCCACGCCAATGCGCATCTGGGTTGACGCCGACGCCTGCCCCAGGGTGATCAAGGACATTCTCTACCGGGCGGCCGACCGGCGCAAGGTGCGACTCATCCTGGTGGCCAATTCGCGCTTTCCCGTCCCCAAGTCGGAATTCATCGATTTCATGCAGGTCGGCGCGGGCTTCGACAAGGCGGACCTGGCCATCGTGGAGCAGGCCCGGGACGGAGATCTGGTCATCACCACCGACATCCCGCTGGCGTCGGGCGTCATCGAAAAGGGGGGACTTGGCCTGAGCCCCCGGGGAGAGCTGTTCACTCCCGACAACATCCGCAGCCGCCTGACCATGCGCGATTTCATGGACGAGATGCGCGGTAGCGGGGTCATGACCGGCGGGCCGGCGCCCCTTGGCGCAAGGGATCGGCAGGAGTTTTCCAACCAGCTGGACCGGCTGCTTACCGGGCGTGGGTACTGATCAGGTTAGTGCGATGGGCGAAATGGACATCATGGGCCAAATGGACCGGATGAACAACAAAAGCCGGGCCGATGCTCAGTCCTTGTCCAGGAGGTAGCGCAATTGGGCTACGGAGCGGCCCGTGCGTTTGGCCAGGGCCTGCAGGGCCTCGAACTCGGGCCGGGAGTAACTTTCCCCTTCGATGACGGTTTCCTTGGCGGACACATCGCCCCAGGGCGTAGTCCGTGTGGATGCCGCGCGGGGCAGCACGGCGCGGGTCGTCTCGGTCATGCGCAGCCCCAGGGTCATGGTCTGGGCAAAGGTAAGGTCGCGGATCCGGGCCAGATCCCCGGGCCTGCACAGCACCTGCAAAAGCCCCCCTGGCCGATTTTTCTTCATCACTCCGGGCAGGAAAAGCACATCCAGCGCCCCGGCATCGAGCAAAACTCCGAAAACCCCGCCTATCTCCTCCCCCGTGAGATGATCGACATTGGTCTCAAGCACCATCACCCGCTCCAGCCCCGGCCCATCCCCGGACAGAAGCAGGGCGCGCAGGCCGTTGACCGTGGGCAGGTCCATGGTCCCAAGGCCTAGCCCGGACCGCTCCAGACACCCGGCGGGACCTGACGTGAACTCGTCAACCATCCGGTCGAGCAAAAGCGCGCCCGTGGGCGTAATCAGCTCCCCCGTAAACTCCGTCGGGTACACGGGCTTTCCCTGCAGCAGGATTGTCGTCGCCGGGGCGGGCAGGGGCATGAGTCCGTGCGCGCACTGCACCGTGCCCGAAAACCAGGGCAGCCTTGAGCAGGTCACGCGGCTCACGCCAAGCGTCTCCAGAGCCCAAAATGCACCGACCACGTCGACCAGGGTGTCCACGGCTCCGACCTCGTGAAAGTGCACATCCGCAACCTTGCAGCCATGCACCCGCGCCTCCACCTCGGCCAGACGGGCCAGGGCGTCCTCGCTGCGTAATCGGACGTTCTCCGAAAAAGGCAGGGCCCGCACAATATCCTTCAGCTCGGCCAGATGCCGCAGGGGCTGGGCATGGGGCGCGGCAATGTGCATGCGCTTGCCGCTTATGCCCTTGTCCCGGGCGTCAAGAGCCGTGATTTCGACATTGACTCCGGCCCTGGCAAAGGCGGCGCGCAAATGGGCCAGCTCCACTCCCAGATCGGCCATGGCCGCCAGGAACATGTCTCCGGCGATCCCGGCTGGACAATCAAGATGCAACTCGGGCATGTGTTTCCTCACAATTGGTGAAGTGTTAAGCTTGTAGGGTATCACATGAAAATCGCTGCAGTTCAACTATCCGGATTCCCAGGAGATGTTCGCGGCAATCTGGACAAAATCCGCACCGCCGCCAAGGCCGGGGCCGAAGCTTCCTGCCGCCTGCTGCTCTTTCCTGAAATATCGGACCTCGGCTACGACATGCCGTCCATCGCGCTTGGCGGCCGCGACTGGTGGCCAAGGGTCCGGGACGAACTCTCGGAACTTGCGCGGGATCACGGACTCTGTCTGGTCTGCGGAGTCTGCCTGCCCGGGCCGGACGGCCTGGCCAACGCGCTGGTGGCCTTCGGCCCGGACGGAGGCATCCTGGCCACATACCGCAAGATCCATCTCTTCACGTCCAGGGATGCCGACGAAACCGAGGTGTTCAGCCCCGGCGCGAAGATCGTCAGTTTCAATTTCGAGGGAGTCCGTTTCGGCCTCTCCGTATGCTACGACCTGCGCTTTCCCGAACTGTACCGGGCGCAGGCCCTCGGCGGTTGCCAGGCCCTGCTCCTGGCTTCGGCCTGGCCAAAGGCGCGCATCGACGTCTGGCAGACTCTCTGCGCGGCCCGGGCTCTTGAAAACCAGTGCTACCTGCTGGGCGCCAACCGGGTCGGTGACCAGGGAGCCTTCCCTTTTGGCGGTCGATCCCTTTTTGTCACTCCCGGCGGCGAAATCACCCTTGCAAACGAAATGAATGAAGGCCTGATCCCGGGTCACATCGATCTGGCCGAACTGGCCGCCGTCCGTCGGAACATCCCGGCTCTGGCTCATCGCCGTCCCGACCTCTACGCTGAAGTTGTTGACGATTCGACACGGAGCCTTTGACGGAATGGCGAAAAGGTATTATTCGATGAACACCTTACATGCAATTTTCGCTGCATTGAAAGAAATACTGCCTCATCAAGGGCGGCAACCCGCCTCCAAGGAGAAATAACATGATCATAAAGGAATGGATGACCAAGGACGTTATCACGGTGGACCCTGAAACCTCCATGATGAGAGCGGCCAAGCTGATGAAGGAGAAAGGCATCCGCCGTCTGCCCGTGGTCGATGATAAGGGCAAGGTGCTCGGGATGCTCAGCGACCGCGACGTGAAGGAAGCCTCGCCTTCCAAGGCCACGACCCTGGACGTGCACGAGCTTTACTACCTGCTCTCCGAGATCAAGGTCAAAAACATCATGAGCCCCAATCCCATAACCATCAGGGATACGGACACGGTCGTCAAATGCGCGGCCATCATGCACGACAAGAAAATTTCCGGCCTGCCCGTGCTGAACGAAAAGAACGAACTGGTCGGCATCATGACCCAGAACGAAGTCTACAGCGTACTGTTGAGCATCACCGGCGTCTACCACGGCGGCATTCAGATCGGCCTCATGCTCTCTGACGAGCGCGGCAGCCTGAAGGAAGTGCTTGACTGCATTCGCGGACACAAGGCCCGCATCAGTTCCATCCTGACCTCCTACGACAAGGTCGAGAAGGGCTTCAGGCAGGTCTTCGTGCGCATCATGGACATGGACAAGTCCGCTCTCAACGAATTGCAGAAAGAACTGACCGAAAAATACAACCTGACCTTCTGGGTTCGGGACAACCTCAACTAAACCGGCTCGCCATCGCCTCGGGGCCCGTGGATACGTTCGCGGGCCCTGTCCATGTCGGCAGGAGCATCCAGGCAGGAGCATCCATGGAAGAGCATTATCCCATCAAGGACACTTTCGTCGAAATCACAAACACCTTGCAGGCTGCCCTGGACACGGACTACGTCCTGGGTCTTCTTTTCGCCACGGCACTCATTTCCTTCATCATCGGCCGCATGAGCAAGTAAGTTCCGGCTTCCGCATGCTTCAAGGCTCTTTCGAATTCCCGCCATCTGTGCGGGAATTCGTGTTTTTGGAGTCCGCGTTGCAGGCCAGGCGGGGACAAAAGGACAGGGCCGAGGCGCTCAGACGCGTCTGGCTGCCCCGACCTTCGTGCAGAATCAGGGGAGGATGCACCGCAAGTCCCGCCCCTCCGTTCTTGAGGCTGCGCACAAGCACCAGGCGGGCCGTGCTGTCAAGGCGCTGGTGCACGAACAGGATCTCCTTGGGCTGAAGCCGGGAGGCACGCAGCATATCCAGCAGTTCGTCAGCTCGTTCGGCCAGATGGATGAAAACGCAGCTCTTGCGGTTGCGCACAAGGTAAGCGGCGGCCCGAACAAAATCCCCAAGCCCGGCCCGGTACTCGAAGCGCGCCAGCGTCTTGGTCTCGTCCGGGCAGATCCGGCCCCGGGCGGGATCGCGGTACGGTGGATTCGAGAGCACCAGGTCCATGCTTTCGGGCGCAAGGCCCCACGGCCCGCACGCATCTGCCTGAAGCAGGGAGAATCGCCCGTCAAAACCAAGCCGGCGGACATTCTCGCGAGCATGCCGCAGCATGTCCGGATTCAGGTCCAGGCCAATCCCAAAAAAATCGGGGTGGTCAAGGGCCATTGCCAGCCCCACCACCCCGCATCCGGTCCCCAGATCAAGAACCCGGCCCCGCACCCGCTCCCGCCCGGCAAAGGCGGCCAGGAGCAGCGCGTCCATGGAAAAACGAAAACCCGACTCCGGCTGGGAGAGCCCGCGCGGAAAATTCCGCCGGGCCTGATCCGCGGCCGTTAGTGTCATTCTACTTCAGGACGGCGCGCAGCCGCTCCATGGCTTCCTGAACGTTGGCCAGGCTGTTGAAGGCGGAGATGCGGATGTAGCCTTCGCCGCAGGAGCCGAATCCGGCGCCCGGAGTACAGACCACGGCGGCCTTGTTAAGGAGCATGTCAAAAAAGTCCCACGAGCCCATCTTGCCGTCGATCCAGACATAGGGCGAGTTCTCGCCGCCGACGCATTCGTAGCCAAGCGCGGTCATTTCCTTGCGGATGATGGCCGCGTTGTTCAGGTAATGGTCCACCAGCGCCCTGGACTGCGCCTTGCCCTCGGGTGAATAGACGGCGGCAGCGGCTCTTTGTACCGGATAGGACACGCCGTTGAACTTGGTGGTGTGGCGCCGGTTCCACATGGCGTGCAGGCTGTGCGCATTGCCCTGGCTGTCGTAGGCCATGCAGGTCTTGGGCACCACGGTGAAGGCCAGACGTGTGCCCGTGAATCCGGCGGTCTTGGACAGGGAACGGAACTCGATGGCCACTTCGCGGGCGCCTTCTATCTCGTAGATGGACCTGGGCAGCTCGGGGTCGCGGATGAAGGCCTCGTAGGCGGCATCGAAAAGGATGAGCGCCTTGTTTTCACGGGCATAATCCACCCAGGCCTTGAGCTGGGGCCGGGTGATGGTCGCGCCTGTGGGGTTGTTGGGGTAGCACAGGTAGATCAGATCCACGGGTTCTCCGGGCAGTTCCGGGATGAATCCGTTTTCCCGGGTGCCGTCGAGGTAGACAAGCCCTTCGTAGCGGCCGTCCACGTTCTGTCCGGTGCGGCCGGCCATGACGTTGGTATCGACGTAGACCGGATAGACCGGATCGGGGATGGCGATGCGGATGTCTCCGGCGAAAAGTTCCTGGATGTTGCCGGTATCGCACTTGGCTCCGTCGCTGACAAAAATTTCGTCTCCGGAGATGTCCGCCCCGCGCGACTGGAAGTCTTCCTTGGCGATGAGGTCGCGCAGAAAATCATAGCCCTGCTCCGGGCCATAGCCTCGAAAGGTTCCGGCGTCGGCCATCTCGTCCACGCCCTGGTGAAAGGCGGACACGACCGCCTGGGGCAGGGGCTCGGTCACGTCGCCGATACCGAGGCGGATGATCTTCTTGTCGGGGTTGGCCTGCTGGAAAGCGGTCACGCGCCGGGAAATGTCGGCAAAAAGGTAGGAGGCTTTGAGCTTGAGATAATTTTCATTGATGCGGATCATATGTGGTCCTCACTGGCTGGTTTTTCTGTGGTGAATGGAAGCGGCAAGCCTAACGTCAAAGGGCGCACAGTTCAAGTCAGGCTCTTTTGCGCCATGACCGCCTTCCCAGCACTTTGGCGAAAAGCCGCGCCTGGCTTACGTTCAGGAGCAGGGCAGCCCCCATGTACAGGGCAGCCCAGACGGGGATGAAGAGCAGGCAGACCGGGCCAAGCCGGGTGCTCATCCAGCATCCGGCGAGCATGGCGAGACTCAGGGCAAGGGAGATGACCATGTCGCGGTTCACGCGGAACCAGGCTCCGCAATGCCGGCGCAGAAGAAAACCCAGGAGCACCACGTTGATCCAGGCCGACAGGGACGAGGCCAGGGCCAGCCCCACGTGCCCCAGCACCTGCATGCCCGTGTAGCCCGCAACCACGAAAACGCACAGGCTGCCAAGAGCCACGCGCACCGGGGTCCTGGTGTCGCCCAGGGCATAGTAGGCCGAGGCCAGGGAACGCACGCTCGAAAAGGCGGGCAGCCCGACCACGTAGCCGAGCAGAGCCATGGACGTACCGTGTACCGCCACCGAAGAAAATTCACCGCGCCCGAAGAGCAGGTCCACCAGCGGCAGCGACAATCCGGCCAGGCCCGCAGCTGCAGGCAGGTTCACGAACAGGGTCAGGCCCAGGGAGGTGGCCAGGGTTTCCCGGAACTCCGCGCGCTTCTCGGGTGCAGCCAGCAGGGAGAGCGAAGGCAGGGTGGCCACGCCCACGGCCACGCCGAAAACGCCAAGCGGAAACTGGAAGAGCCGATCCGCATAGTAGAGATACGATACGGACCCTTCGGGCAGAAAGGAGGCCATGCCCGTGCTGATCAGGATGTTGATCTGGTAAACGGCCGAGCCCAGGATGGTGGGCAGCATGAGCGTGCCGATGCGTCGCACGCCCGGGCCCGCTGGCTCCACCGGCCCGATCCAGGAAAAACCTTTGGAGCGCAGAATGGGCTGTTGCATGAGCCACTGCCCGACCCCGGCCACAAGCACGCCCCAGGCCAGATACACGGCCACGTTCCCGCCGACCTTTATGGCCAGAAGGCTTGCGGCTATGAGCACGATGTTGAGAATGCACGGCGCCAGGGCCGGGATGAGGAAATGTCCCATGCTGTTCAGGATGCCCATGCACAGGGCCACGCCGGAAATGAACAGGATGTAGGGAAAGCAGATCTGGACCAGACTTGCGGTCAACTCGAAAAGCTCCGGCCGCTTGGCCGCGAAACCCGAGGCGATGAGCAGGGTCACGGCCTTGGGGAAGAGCAGCACCAGAAGAGTCAGCAGGCCCAGGATGACAAGCAGCCAGAACTGGATGGACCTGGCCAGCACAAAAGCCGCCTCGTCGCCCTCGCTCTGCCGGATTCTGACGAAGGTCGGCACGAAGGCCATGGTCAGGGAGCCTTCGGCAAAGAGGCTCCTGAGCAGATTGGGAACGCGGAAAGCCACGAAAAAGGCGTCGGCCAGCACGGACGCACCCAGGGCGTAGGCCATGATCAGGTCACGCACGAGCCCGAGCACCCGGCTCAGCATGGTGGCGCCGGAAACGATGGATGCGTTTTTGGCGATGGTTCGGTTGGTGGACAAGAGAAGCTTCCGGAATGGTGAAATAAAAGGGACATCCTCAAAAAAATTTTATGTATCTGCCGCGCCAATGCGCGTCTACCAGGATTTACAGGGCAAAATCATGAAACCTCTTCATTTTTCTGTTTATCGGACTCACTCCCCCATCAACGGACACGAGCTTGAAAAGCCAGCCGAGCCCGGCCTGCCCTAAAATCTACAACGAAGCCAAGACGTTCTGGACATGGTCTTTGCTTAACCGATACACTGCCTCCATGAACACCGCACGAATTCTCACATTTCTGGTTCTTCTTGTCATTCTCGGAGGCTGCGCCGGACGCCAATCCGGACCGGGCCTTGCGACCTCGTTTTCCATCCCGGACGCTGCCAACCCCAATGCGGACGAACTCAAGACCTTTAAGAGCATGTACCTTGAGAATCCGGAGAAATCTCTTGCCGCGCATTTTCTGCTCGACAATCTCCCACCGGCCGACAGCCTGTCCATGAATGCCCATGCGCTGAGCGATAATCTGGATTATGCATTCCTGGCGCGGGAGGCCATGCCCTGGGGCAAAACAGTACCGTGGGACATCTTCCTGCACTACGTCCTGCCCCACCGCGCCAGCCAGGAGCCCTTCCAGCCTCACCGCGCCATGCTCTTCGGCGAACTGGCCCCGCTGTGCGCCACGGCCGGAAGCATGGAGGAAGCGCTTGTGCGAGTGGGCAAATGGTGCGCGCAAAAAGCCCAGTACCGCGCCACCTCGCGCCGCGACCTGGGAGTGATGTCCATCCTCGAGGCAGGATATGGCCGTTGCGAGGAGACGAACATCCTCTTTCTGGCCGCGGCCCGCGCCGTGGGCCTGCCTGTGCGCCAGGCCATGGTTCCGTGGTGGCAGCATACCGACGGCAACCATGCCTGGGTCGAAGCCTGGACCGAAGACGGCTGGAAATTTCTGGAAACCGGGACTGAATTTTCCGCGCTCAGCCAGACCTGGTTCGCGGCCCAGACTCCGCGCATGGCCAAGGTAGTGGCCTATGCCTTTGGCCAGCCCCAGGACCCGTCGATCTACCGCACGGGCACAGGTTACGCCCTCATCGACAACACGGCCGCCTACACGCGGGCAACGCCGGTCCAGGTCAGCGTGCGTCTGGCCGACGACCAGCCAGCCCCTGGCCGCGACGTCTTCTTCTGCGTCTATTCCATGGGCGGCCTGCGGCCCGTGACCAAGGCCGTCACCAACGACGATGGCCTGGCCAGGGTCATCCTCGGTCCCGGGATCTTTTTCGTCTCCTGCGCCGCTGAAGACGGCTTGGCCTGGACCCTGCTCGACACCCGGGACATGGACGAAACGCGGGTCCGGCTCCAGGCCGAAGCTCCCCGCACGCTTCCCGAATCCATCAGATTTTCCCATCCCGGCCCCGCTGAAACCGCCTTCAAAGCTTCCACCAGCACAAAACTCAAACGCCTGCGCAAAGAACGCGAGCAGCGCTGGGAACCATTTCTGCGCGACCTGCCGGGGCCTCTGCGCGATCGCCTGACCCTGGCGGGAGAGCGCACCCCGCTCTGGCTGCGACTGCTGCATCAGCCTCCCGGTCCGGCCTCGCCGTGGCTCTTGCCCCTGCTGACCGGCCTCGACGACAAGGACCTGCTGCAGGCCGATCCGGACGACCTGCTCCGCGACATCGAACTAGCGGTCGAGGCCAGTCGTGCTCTCCCCCCGCCTCCACCTTGAACCCTGGTCGCCCTGGCGCGCCCAGCTTCGCCCGTGGCTCGAAAAATCAATCGCCCTGCCTCTCGACAAAAAAATCCAGACGATCCGGGCTCATATCAACAGCCTGCCCATCCTGCCGCCGACCCTCTTCGGCCCTCCCCTGACCCCGCTGCAAACCCTTCAAGGCGGTTTCGCCTCCTCGAATTCGGACAAGGCGGTGCTGGCCACCGCAGCCCTGCGCACCCTTGGCGTTCCGGCCCGCAACGCAGTCGATTTCGGAGGGGTGGAGTATTTTGACGGCGCGAACTGGCAGTTCTGGGAAATGGAGGCCGCCGCACCGGCCAGTGGCGCTCTGCACATCACGGGAGGCAGGGATTTGCGTCCCCTGATGGATTTCGGCGTAGCCAGGATCGATGAAGGGTTTCTGCGCGCCCTCGACGACCTGCCCTGGAAAAAAACCCGTGACGGCCTGGCCTGCGCCATGCAGCCCGGGGACTACTTCCTGCTCGAGCCCCGGCGCGGGGACAGCGGAGTCACGATCCTTCTGACTCCCTTCAGCATCGCGGACAAGGAGACGGAGGTCGTTCAGATCGTTACGGAGCAACAGGAAGCAAGCAAATAAAGCCCGCACGATTGCAAGACCTTGTGCTTTGCTCTACACCACAGACTAATAAAACCCAACGCACGAGGATAGTCACATGGACAGACATATTCTGCTTACCGTAAGCGATGATTACAGTTCCCTGCAGGCCGTGCGATTCGTCGCCGGCTTCTTTGCCGCCACCGAATACCCACAGTTGACCCTCCTCTACGTCGCGCCGAATCCCAAGGCGGGGCTGACAGAGGCAGAGATCATACAGGATTACGGAAACCTGAGCCGCAGGGAAAGCCAGACCAAGAGCCTGGCCCAGACCGCCCTCGACAGGGCCGAGGAACTGCTTGTCAGCAAGCATTTTCCCAAGGCCAACATCCACAAGAAGATCACCTTCAAACAGCTCGGCACGGCCAAAGACATCATCCAGGAAGGCATTGCCGGCATTTACGACGCCATCGCCCTCGGCCGCAGGGGCTTGTCACGTCTGGAAGAGTTGATCGACGACAGCGTGAGCAGACAAATATTCACAACGCCCATGGAAATTCCTTTATGGATCTGTCGCAGTCACGAAAAACCCGCTCCAAGCGTGCTGCTCTGCACAGACGGTTCTCCCGCCAGCCTGCGCTGCGCCGACCACGTCGGCTTCATGCTCGCCAAGGCCCCCGAACACGAAATTACCTTGCTGCATGTGGACTGCGGCTCGTCTCCGGCAGTCCCGGAGGAAGCCATCGCCCAGGCCCGGCGCATGCTCGAAGAGAACGGCGTTGCCGGCCGCCGCATTCATCAGAAGATAGTCAAATGCAGCGGCATCGCGGATACCATCCAGCGCGTGGCCAAAGAGGGCGAATACGGTGTCCTGGCCACGGGACGCACGGGACGGGGAGAGACCAGAACCCTGCACCTGCTGGGCTCTGTCAGCATGAACCTGCTCAAAAACCTCGAATCCACGACCTTGTGGATCTGCCATTAAAACAACCGACCCCGCTTTCGAATCCGAAAGCGGGGTCGAATTCCCCTGGCTGCACCTGGCTTCAGATGAAAAGCATGTCGTGAATGGCTGAAACCTGCAAAGGCGGAAGCGGATCTTCAAGAAAAATCTCATATTTGGAGGCCGTGCTGCTGATGGCCAGGACACGGTTTCCCACTTCCTCCAGCCGCGCCAGAACCTCGCCGACCCGGCGGCTCTGAGCGGACACACGCGCGCCGATGAGGGACAGGCTCGCGCACGGAACTCCTTCCAGGCTCCCGGCATTCTTTTCGTCCACGACCACCACGCGGCGTCCCTCCACGGACTGGCACAGGCGGCTATCCGGCGGGAGCGGTATCTCGGCGTCAAACGCGATCCAGCGCAACCGATCATTGTAAACCATGGCCTGCAGGGTGTCGCGGTTCAGGTTCTCACTTGAAACGATGGTCCCGATGAGCCCGGAACTGCTCGATCCGGCGGCAATGCGCACCCCCAGACGCCGGGCGTACTCCACGGCGTCGTCCTTCAAAACCTTGGCCCCGGCGGCGGACATTTCGAGCATGGTCTCGTAATCCACGGTGTCCAAAAGACGGGCCGATGGCGCCAGGCGCGGATCAGAAGTGTAAACCCCGTCCACATCGGAATAGATTTCGCACATATCGGCCGAAAGGGCAGCGGCTACGGCCACAGCGGTGGTATCCGAGCCGCCCCGGCCGAGCGTGGTGATCTCCCGCTGCGTGGACACACCCTGAAATCCGGCGACCACGGCTATCCGGCCTTGATCCAGGGCCTCACGCAGGCGGTCGCCCCGTATCTCCAGAACCCGTGCGTCACCGTGATTGCAGTCGGTGATCAACCCGATCTGCGAGCCGGTGAAGGACACGGCCAGACCAGGCCTGAGGCCGTTGATGGCGATGCTCATCATGGCGATGGAGATGCGCTCCCCGGCCGACACCAGCATGTCCATTTCACGCGGATCAGGGTTTTGGGCCAGCTCCCGTGCCTGGCTGACCAGCGCGTCGGTGCTCTTGCCCATGGCCGAGACCACCACAACCACCTTGTCGCCGCCGTCGTGCCGGGCCACGATGCGCCGTGCCAGATCCCGAATCCTGTCCGGGGTGGCCACACTGCTGCCTCCGTATTTCTGAACGACAAGCGCCATGCTTTTCTCCTTATTTCGCCATTTTCACGATACGCGGCATAAATGTCCCTCGAATACGCACCAGATCGGCCTGCGCGGCCATGACTTCCCGTATGTTCTTGTAGGCCATGGGCACTTCGTCGATCCCTCCCGACAGGAGCCGCACCCCGCGCTCCTTCAGTACATGCTCCAGATCGGACCTGCGAAAGCGCTCCGTGGCCTCCTTGCGGCTCATGACCCGACCCGCACCGTGAGCCGCCGAGCACAGGGACATCGGATTGCCGAGGCCCTCGACCACAAAGGCCGGATCGACCATGGTGCCCGGAATGATCCCAAAAAGCCCGGCATCGGCGGGAGTCGCGCCCTTGCGGTGCACGATGACCCGCCGTCCTCCAAAGGTCTCCTTCCAGGCGAAGTTGTGATGATTCTCGAGACTCAGCAGGGAAGTCAACCCAAGACTCCCGGCCACTGCGGCGTGGATGAGGGCATGATTGGCCGCGCTGTAACGGCCCATGAGCTCCATGGCGGCCCAGTATTCCCCTCCCTCGTCCGTATCCAGTCCAAGCCAGGCCAGGTGCCCGAGAGCGCGAGGCAGCTCCGGATGCAGACGTCTGGCCAGCGCGCTGTAGTGCTTGGCCACTTCCCCGCCAGTGCCCCGGCTGCCGCTGTGTGACAAAAGAGCCAGATACGTCCCCTCGGCCAGACCAGGCATGGCCAGGGGCACATTCAGCACGCCCCACTCGACAAAATGATTGCCCGAACCGCTGGTCCCCAGCTGGGCCCAGGCCGTGTCCTGCATCCGCCGCGTCACGGGAGAAAAGCCCCAGTCCTCATGCATGACCGGATGATCCTTGCGGACCTTGAACTGGCCGCCGACGCCAAAACAGGTCTCCTGCTCGATGGCCTGCGCCAGTTCGCCGCCATGGGAATCGACCAGATCCGGGGATACTGCGAAGACGCTCATCTTCATCCGGCAGGCGATATCCATGCCGACACCGTAAGGAATGACCGCGTTATCCACGGCCAGCACGCCGCCAATGGGCAGGCCGTAACCGACATGAGCGTCGGGCATGAGCGCTCCGCTCACGGCCACCGGCAGGCTGCATCCGTCACGGAGTTGCTGCACCGCCTTGGGATCGAGTCCCTCGCCCCAAACCCGCCAGGGAACCTCCGTAACGGGATCGGCCACGCCAGGCGCCGATTCGCCGCCAAGCATTCCTGCCAGGCCGCCCAGGACCGGATGATCCCTGAACGACCTCGGATCCTGCGCCAGACGACCGAAAAGACGACGCAGGGCCTTGCCGCGCACTCCTTCCCCTTCCATTTGTCGCACGCAATCGAGGACCACGGGGAAAAGACGATCGGGGATGCCAAGGGCGGCCGGACGAAACGGCAACGCTTTTTCCATTTTTCGGCTGTTCATGGGCATGAATTTCACGTATCCGTTTTTTGAAATTTCTCCAAGAGAAGGAAACTTGAAACATTATCCGGAACCCACCATGATACAGAACTACACACGCATTCGTGCATTTTTTTCGAATGTTCCTTCTCTGAATACATTGATTTTACGAATAAAGCATTCTAGTGGAGCGCATTCGTAACACGGGAGGATGAAATGGCCAAATTCCTGTTTATTCTTGGCAAGGACGACAACGAGGCGGCGACCCGCTGTTTTCAGTTCGCGCGCATCGCCCACTCCAAAGGGCACCATGTCAACCTTTTCTTCATCGACGGCGGAGTGCTCTGGGCGGACACCACCCGGGACACGGGCCAGAAGACCCTGACCGGGGATTGCCCGGGGGACTATCTGCCCTATCTTGTGCAGGAAGAGATCGAGATCGGAATCTGCACGCCCTGCGCCAAAAACAGGGGAGTCGACGAAGCCCGCTTTTACACGAACATGCGTCTCGACGGCGGGCCGAATCTGATTGACATGGCCGCAGAAGCCCGGGTCTTCAATTTCTAGGTGGAAGTACCTTATGGGTTTGCCAACAGCGCATCGCCAGCGGCTTGATGCAGCAAACCCTACCGTCAGAAAGATTGATTTTGCCATTGAATCGGGACATAATTCTCAATGTCCGGTTTTGCAGTGACATCTTTGCAGATCCTGCTTGCCAATCTTTTTTTCGGGAGGGTTCCACTTCATGGTTACCGACACTGTCGCCCACGATCCGAAGTTCCCTCCCTGCCCAATGGTATTGCGCCCAGTAGGGCGGTTCGTGTTGCCCGTACACGAAAGCATGGAGCTTTGCGCGACATGGTTTAAAGTCAACGGTATAGCCGTGGAGGAGTTTCCCTGGAAACCCGGGTTAAACAAGCGCAGTCTGGACGCGCTCAAGGAAACGCTCGGGACGAAAGCGGGGATGGCGAACGAAATCACGGGACTGTCTGTCCGTGAGAGATGGGACGAAACGGATGTCAGCGACCTCTGCGGATTTCCGGCCATGTTGCGCTGTTGCAACGGCAGCAGGGCCAATCACAACCTTGAAGTCTATATAGGCATGCCGGAAGTAATCCTGTGCCTGACAGAAAACCGACCCTTCGATACGTGCGGGCCATGCCTGACCGTAAACGGGCCGATCCTGAACCTTTTCCGAAAGTACCATCACGGCAGCGAGAATGTTTCGCCAACCGGCTTTTTTCTCTCCGCGGGGAGAGTCGAAGGTTTGAAGACATGGAGCGAACAAGCCGGCATGAGCCTCGAACGTCCGCCGTCCGAATCATCTCACAGGATTCGCCTGCGCTTTGACGCCCATCTTTTCGCCCATCCCTGCGACCCGCCCCGCATCACTGAAGCCGTCAAACCGGTGACCAGCAAGTACCGGATCGATCTGAAGATTTTGCGTTCACGAGAAAACGTCCTGGCCGGTTTGAAAGGTTTGGAGGAGATTTACATCCTCCAACCCAAGGACAAGGACTGTCCCGATGTCCCCAGACTAACGGCCTGCTGGGAATATGAAGGCGCAGGCGGGGACCCGCAAAAACCGCACATACAAATCAAAATGTCCTGTCGAATCGAGGCCAGAGAAGACGCTCTGCGCATGTGGGACGCGCTCATCTGCAATTTCAACTCGGTACGGAAACTTTTCGGCGGATAATCGAAAAACGCCTGAATCCGGCAACGGCCTGTCAACGCGCCCGACCCGCCACAATCGAGCCAAAAAGCGCTTACAACCCTATTTAATCACCCCGGCGCAGCGACCGCAGAATGAACCTGCGGGTCTCCTCGTAAAGTTCCGGTTCTCCGAAAGGGCTCAGAAAAACCGTGCGAACCGCCCCGACCATGGCGGCGTAGATCATGAGTGCGCAGTCCTTGACCGGAACCTGGACGATGGTTCCGTCGGCGATGCCGCGTTCCAGATTGACTTCGATTTCCCTGATCAATTCCTCGAACTTCGCGCCGATCTTGTGACGGTCCAGATGCGGATTGTCGTCGCTGAAGGGCGAGCACCGGATCAGGGTGGGAAAGGTCGCCCGGTTGGCCAGGGTGTAGGAGAGGTAGGAATTCACGAAAATCTCCACTGCCTGCAGACCATTTTCTGCCGACTCCATATCCCGCCTGATACCAAGCAGCATGGCATCGATCATCTCGTGCCCGGCCACCAGAAACAGCTTCTCCTTGTTCCCGAAATAATGGGACACAAGCCCGAACGCCACCCCCGCGCGCTCGGCGATCATGCGCATGGTCGTTCCGGCGTAGCCGTATTCGGCGAACAGGGCCTGAGCCGCCGCCAGAATTTCGTCGCGTTTATTCACCAGCGTCCATCCTTCTCATGAGAACTCCCCTCATTGTTACGGCACTTCAAGCGCGAGCCCCACCGGGCAATGGTCGGATCCGGGCACATCGGCCTCGATCCAGGCGTCCCTGACCGCGCCGCCAAGCTCCTCGGACACAAAAAAATAATCGATGCGCCAGCCCACGTTTCTCGATCTGGCCCCGAAGCGGTACGTCCACCACGAGTAGGCATCCTCCACATCTCCGTGACAATGGCGAAAAGTGTCCACATAGCCGTGGGCCACAAAACGGTCCAGCCAGGCCCGCTCTATGGGCAGAAAGCCCGACGTCTTCTCGTTGGCCTTGGGATTCTTGAGGTCGATCTCGCGGTGGGCGGTGTTGAAATCCCCGCAGACCACGATGGGCTTCTCCCTCCTGAGCTCCTGGGCGTGGTCCAGAAATGCGTCGTAAAACCCCATTTTGAAATCGAGGCGATCCTGGCTCATCTGCCCGTTGGGAAAATAGATGTTGAAAAAATGAAATTTCTCGAACTCAAGGCGGATGACCCGTCCCTCGCCCTGAAAACGCGCATCGGGCAGGCCACGGTGCACGGCCAGGGGTTCAAGGCGGCTGTAACAGGCCGTGCCGGAATAGCCCTTCTTGCTGCGCGCGGCGTTCCAGTAGCAGTGATAGCCGTCAAAGAGGCGATCACCGCCGACCTGGTCCTCCTCGGCCTTGACCTCCTGCAGGCCGAGCACGTCCGGCGCGGCCCGATCGAACCAGTCGCGGAAATTCTTGCCAAGGACAGCCCGGAATCCATTCACGTTCCAGGAATACATGCGCAGGATCATGCCACGCTCCGCAGGACAGCCACAAGGCCGGAAGGAGTCTCGTCGATGCGCACATACCCGCCCTGGGCAAAGGCCCCGGGGTTCAGCACGTGCGACCGGGCGATAATCTCATCTCCGGCCCCTTCGTGAATGTGGCCGGTAACCACGATGGCGGGCTGGTATTTTTCGATCAGCGCGCGCACTCCCGGACTGCCTACATGGGCTCCCGAAGGCAGCCTGTCGACCACTTCCCCCCGAGGCGGGGTATGGATCATGAGAATGACCTGCTCGAAGGCACCCGCACGCTCCAGCACGTCATGGGCCCATTGGCAGATCTGGGTCTCGTCCACTTCGGAAGGGGTGCTGAAAGGCGTGGGAGTCGAATATCCCACGGCGGCCAGGCAGACCCCGCCGCCCAGATCCACCACTTGGCCGTGGACGTTGACCCCTTGTTCGGTCAGCACCCGATCCACGGCCTGGGTGTCCATGTTCCCGATCTGGGCATGAATGCGCGGATTGATTTTGGCCACTGCGGACACGATGCGTCCGGCGCTCTCACGCGTGCCAAGATTGGTCAGATCCCCGGACAGAAAAACCCCGTCGGCGCGACTCAAGTCATCGATCCGCTCCGCGGCCCCGACACGTTCGTGAATATCCCCAAAAACTATCCAAAAGCGGTTTGCCATTTGCCTGTCATCCCCTCTTTGAGTAAATGTCGTGTTTTCACGGCATGGTAAAGGAGCGCACCACGTCATGCAAGAGCCCAGCAAAAACCTTATGCGAATTGCCCTGCGCAAGCACCGGCAGGAACTGCCCCTGGACCTGGTACAGGAGGACAGCGCCCGCATTCGGGAGAACCTGTTGTCCCTGGATCGCATCCGCCTTGCCGCCAGCGTCATGCTTTACCTGCCGGCCCGCGGCGAAGTCGACACCTGGCCCCTGCTTGACCATTTCTGGGCGCGCGGCAGCGAAATCCTTCTTCCTCGCTGCTGCGACGGCTCCCCCGGCATCATGGACGCATACTCCGTATCCTCCCGCGAGGATCTGGGCCCCGGCTGCTTCGGCCTCATCGAGCCGCGGATGGAGCGTGCGATTCGCGTCCCAAACCCGCAGCCCGAAGTCATCATCCTTCCGGCTCTGGCTTTTGACCGGCGCGGATACCGCCTTGGCTTTGGAGGGGGCTATTATGACCGCTTTCTGCCCACCCTTGGCTGCACCCCCCTGCTGGTCGGTCCGGCCTACGCCTTCCAGATCCTCGACAGCATTCCGGTCGAACCCTGGGACCGGCCGGTGGAAATGATAGTCACCCCGGAATCCATCCTTCACATCCCCTCGGAGCGATAGTCATGTCTTTGAAGTATATCGATTTTCATTTCCCCGGTCTTGACAACGTCGGCTGCGTCTTCACCACCCGCCATGGCGGTCACGGCGCGGGTGTATACGCCGCGTCCAACATGTCGCTCGAGGTCGGAGACGATGAAAAGGCAGTGCGGGACAACAGGGCCGAACTGCGCGAGGCCTTGGGCTTTCAGGTCTGGCAGGAACTGAGGCAGGTGCACGGACAGGCCATGCACATGAATCTGGAGGATGATTGCTTCGACGGGGCAAGGCTGGAGGGGGATGGACTGGGCACGAATCGGCCCGGACACGCCCTGGTCATCAAGACCGCGGACTGTCAGCCCATCCTGCTGGCGGATGTCGCCGGACGGCATGTGGCCGCCCTGCACTGCGGGTGGAGAGGCAACGCCGTCAATTTTCCCGCTGTCGGAGTACGTAATTTCTGCGCGGCCTATGGCCTCGATCCTGCCGAGGTTCTGGCCGTGCGCGGGCCGAGTCTTGGTCCTGGCAGAAGCGAATTCGTCAATTTCGAGGCCGAATGGGGACCAGGATTCACATCCTGTTTCAACCCGGCCACCCGCTGCATGGACCTGTGGAGCCTGACCCGCGAGCAGCTTCTCGGGGCGGGCATCCCCTCCGGCAGCATCTTTGCCCTGGACCTGTGCACGGCCTCGTCCCCCGGTTTCTTTTCCTACCGCAGGGACAAGGTCACCGGCCGCCAGGTGGGCGTCATCTGGATAAGGTAGCCGCTCCGCCACTGGAGCGGCTCACCCCGGTTCAACCCTTGCGGCTCAGGGCGTGACGGCCAAGAGGCGTGATCAGGGCGCCGTTTTTGTACCCCCCGATACGCTTGTTCTCCTGGCGCACCTTCAAAAGCTCTTCCTTCAAGGACTGATGCAAGGCCCTGGCCTCATGGCGCAAGCGTGTGTTCATGTTCTGAATGCTCTTGAGCTTTTCCAGAAAAACCTTGTCCTGCTCATCCATGTCGCAGTTCATGAATTTCACTATGGCTGTCTCCCGTTCCCGCACCGCCGTCCCGAGACGTTCGGTGTCCTGGCTCGCGATCAAGCCCATCTCTTCCTGGCCAAGCGCCATGATGTGCTCGTAGGTGTCCCTTGATTCAGCCATTTTTTTCCTTCCTGACCGAATCCCTGATCGACTCGCGCAAGCGGGCGACCAAGTTCTTGGTCTTATCCACCACAGGCAGGTATTCATACTCGAGCAGGTCCGCTAGCAGAATCCAGTCCTCGTTCTCCTGAATCTCGATCATCTCCGAAAAAAGAGATGAAAGATCCGACAGCGACGCTTCAAATTCCTCGGAGGTATCCGTGGCGAATTCGTTCCGGAGCACGCCGACCATGTTCAGGAAATCGCGGTTCACTTCCAGCAGGTCTCCGTAAAGCTCCAGAGCCTGGTCGTCATCCGCCTGGCGGAAAAAATCCGCGACCTGCCGCCCGGCCTTGCCCATCAGGGTCACGACCTTGTACAATTCGCGGGTGATGTCCTGCGCCATTTCCGACGTGGGCACGGAAACAATTTCCACCCGATTGATATGCGAGGTGTCCATGTCCTCGGCCTGATGCGGGTAAATCTCCGAAAAGGCCTCATCGTTGACCAGAACATCGGTCACGATGCGACTGTTCATGCGTACGTCTTCCATGACTTTTTCGATGATCTGCTCAAGGTTTTCGAAATGACGAACCTCAAGTCGACTCTGCTGACCGTCTATAATGATCATTTTCCTGTCCTCCGCCTACTGGGAATAATTTTGCCGTATGTCCGGACTAATCAACATTCATGCCAGCGCGAGCCGTTGCCTGAAAACATCGAGCAGACCGCGGTACCGGACGCACAGTTCCAGGAAAGCCTGCATGCTCACGGACTCGGCCCTGGACTGAAAGCGCCACATGGGGCCAAGTATCCCAAATGACGAGCTACTGGAAAAAAAATCCTCTAAATTCTGACAGTTGACGAGAAATTTTGGTTTCACCGGCGCATCCGGGCGGAGCGCCAGAACCCGCCCCTGCTCTTCGACCAGGGTCAGCATGAGAGCGGCGCGCTCGAGATCGTGCACAAGGGCGTCTCGAAAATCGGAGCCCGGCGCGGGCCACAAAAAATTCCCCCCTCCAGCTTTTTGGTCAAGAAATTGACGATAGACCTCACGCTGAATCCTGATCCACCGGCTGCGATCCTGACCCTCATGCCCGGACACGGAAAAAAGATCCATGAACCCGGCCTCATCGCGCCTTGCCTGCCAGATCCGTCCCCTGAAGCCGGGTGCGACGCTCAAGGACTGCCCCTCCGGATACCCCGCCAGCATTTCCCCGACGGCCTCGCCCTCGATGGAGTCGCGGCAGACCAGCCCATGGGGGCATCTCTCCCCGAAGGAACATGGATGACAGGGCAGGTCGGGTTCCAGGCTCAGGCTGCCCTCAAGGTACGGCCCGGTGTCGAAGGGCTGGGCCGTGGCCAGAAAAATCGCCGCCACCGGAACGCCAAGGCCGGCCGCCAGATGCATGGTGCCCGTGTCGTTGGTCAGCAAAAGATCCATGCGCAACAGTACCGCCGCCAGCGTCAAGAGGTCGGTCCGACCGGTCAGGTCCAAACAGGGGTAGTCGGCCAGGTCCATGAATTCGCGCGCCAGATGCCCCTCGGAGGCCGTGCCCAGGAGCACGGGCATGCGCCCGGTCCTTGACCACAGCACGCGTCCGGCCCGTACGAAGGAGGCTACGGGCCAGCGCCTGTAATCCTGGCTGGCCCCGAGCTGAAAGGCCACTCGCCGCCCGTTCCCGCCGAGCAGTTCGTCCGCCGCCGCCAGGGCCCCGGCTTCGGGCGTCTTCAACCTGAATTCTCCCGGATCAAGAGCTGCCACACGCTGAAACAGATCGACCAGATTGAAAGGGCTGCACCCGCGGTGGGCGGACGCCGCCTGCAGAAAAGTCGCCCAGTGTGTGGAGTATTCGCCGAAACCATGACTATCGAGACCAAAACCCTCCACCGGCCCGTCATGCATGGCGCGGGACAGCAACCGCGCAGACAGGGTCGGGGTCAGGTTCACGATCCGGTCGAAGGGCGTTTGCCCCCCCTGGTCCAGCCAGGAGGTCAATTCCTCCACCGCCAGAGGCCAGCCGCGATCCAGTTGCGCCAAAAGACGCGCCCCGGGCAGGACCCGGACCTGATCCACATCGCGCAGCAGACCGGCCGCGCCCCTGAAGGAGTCCAGACAGACCAGCCCCGCGCTGCCGCCCCGCCGTCGCAATCCGCTGAAGACAGGCTGGGTCTGCAGCAGATCGCCGAAGCGGGTCAAATTGATGACCAGAGTATGCATTCTAGGCAATGAACAAAAGGCGTGCCAAAAACCCGAGGTTCCGGGTCGCTGGCTCCGTGACCGAAGCGTGGAAGGGACAGGGATTGGGCATCAATCAATCCCCTTTGTCCAAGATCTCGTTCTTGTAGGTCTCGAAGTGCGATGCGGCCTTGATGGCCGTCGCAACGAAGGCGAGAAAGGAAAAAAAGATGAGTGAAATATTGAGGATCAGCCATCTGTCCTGGCGCAGGTTGCGCCCAAGGATGACCTGATCCGGAGCCAGATAGTAAAGCCCGACGGACACGCCTCCGGCCACGACCAGAGCGATGATCTCGAAGATGAGCAGGTACTTGCCGGACAGTAGCAGGAAAAGAATCCCGTTTCGCACGCCTTGCAGGAACAGCAGCTTCTTTTCGAGCGTGTCCAGATTCTGCTCGGCCTGCCGCATGGCCTCATGCCCCTGTCTGAACTTATCCGGGACGTAGAGGTCAAGGTGCCCGATGAGGCTCACTCCTTCGCCGCATGCATTGAAAAGCTTGTTGAAAGAACCGAGCATCGACGGAAAGGGAAACCAGGACGCCTCCCGCTGTATTTTCTTGAGTCGCTCCCGAATGGCCGTACGGCGGTTGGCGAGCCCCTGGATATCCTTTTTGACCCGATGCTGGATATCCGCCCGTATGGCTATGGTGCCTCGCAGCAGCTTGGCCATGGAGGCATAATTGTTGATCCCGGCATAGCTGTTCAGGTCCTCGATGCGCACATGGAACATGTTGTAGGCGTCGTGATCCGAAGGCAGCCACTTGGCCAGCAGATCCGGAAGATGCTCCACCGCGCCGATGACTTCTTGGGAGCGGGTTTTGGCATCATCCCAGATCTCCCACAAATCGCTCAGCAGGTAGGAACGCCCCCCTTCGAGCTCGGTGTCAAGCAGCACGGTGCTGAAATAGTCGGGATTGTCCTTGATCAGCTCGCGAATAAGCGCCTGAGCTTCGTTGAGGTATCCGGATTTGATCAGGCAGACGGCCTGTCTGTAGCGGGCCTGGCTGAAACGCGGGGATTCCCCGAGCGCCCGGCCGTAAAGACGGATGGCTTCGGGATAATCGCCCGAAACCTCCCTAAGACGCCCCTGGAGGAGCTGAATGTAGGAGCGCTGCAGGCTGGTGTAGGCAAGGCTCTCGGCCTCTTCCCAGAAGCCCAGGGCCCGCTTGAACTCGTCGCGTTCCATGGCCATGAAGCCAAGGAGCACCCGAGGCTGATAATTCTTGGGCGAACTGAGCACGACATGATCGACCTTCTCCATGGCCCGATCCAGGCTCCCTGTGCGCAAAGCCTCCAACGCCTCCCAGAGCTGCGCCTCGCTTTGCGGCCGCTGGTCCTCTATCCCGCGCGGCCACTCCTTGCCCTTGGCGCGCCAGACAGTGGCCATCATGCGCAGCTGGCAGATCATGTTGACCTCGAACATGGACCGAACCACAAGGCCCGGATCGGTCTTCTCCCCCTGTAAGGCACTCAGGCCGCGAATGATGTCCGGCGCAACCTGTTTTTCAACCCCGGCCAGGATTCCGGGCAGGGCATCAAGATCCAGGCGGGCAAAACGGGACATGTCCGTGACCTGCACGTTCCCGGGCTGGAGCATCCGGGAGGGGCATTTGCGGGGCTGATGCGACCGCAGCCCGCAATAGAAACAGGGGTTCTCGCCGCCGGATATCAGGCTCGAAGGCAGAAAAACATTCAGGCTGCCGCGTCGCCGCCCGCTCTTGCTGGAATGGAAGCGGACCTGAAACAGGTCGGTCAGTTTGGAATTGTCCATGGAAGCACGCGAATCCACCGGCGTGATCCTGGAGTCGGCGATCTGGAAAATCGTGGCCAGGGGCAGGTGCAGGGCATTGGATTCAAGAGAGTCCATGACATAGCGGACCTTGCTCGCAAATTCCGGCGTGAAGGACTGATCGCCCATCTCAACGGCCATGTATTTGCAAGGCCAGGCCGGCTTCTCCTTGTCGTCGATCATGGTCAGCAGCTCCGCGGTCAGGGCGCCCATGACTCGCGGCGATGCCACGCGGAGGACCAGATTCTGGTCCTCCGCCTGCAGATAGGAAATCTTGTACTGCTGGAAGACCGCTTCCAACCGGTCGAAGTAGGCCCGCCAGCCCTTGGTGAAGGTCTTGTCCTGTCGGACGCCCTGAGGGCGGATGACCCACAGCCAGTTCAGCCTGTAGGACACGCTGACCTGCTCGCTGCCTTCCAGCTCGAACCAGTCGCCGGACAGTCCGTCCGGATTCTGCACATGCTTGAAGGAGAGGCCCGTCAAGGTTCGTCCGAGTTCCCGCATGCGGGCGCTGACGCGAACAACGAGCCTCTTGGGGAATTCGACGCAGAGAGTGTGCAGTTCGGACTTAACCTTGAGGGATTGCCCAAGCTTGTCATCCACGACGAGACTGCCCTCGAAGACGGTCACGCTGGTGGCCATGGGATGAAGCCTGGCCCAGTTGTAAAGCCTGGCCAGTCCGAGCATGACTTCGGAAGAGGGAAAGAACCACAGGGTCTGTGTGTTCTCTTCTGCCAGGGGCCAGCCGCCGATATCGGTCAGGGTCTGCATAAAACTGACGGGCAGGGGCTGGGAGTGCACCAGCCAGCAGACGAAGCCGTTGCTCAGCAGCCTTGGCGAGGCTTGCTTTGTCACTTTCGCCAGGAGCGGCGCGATGCAGGTCATTTCGTTCTCCGGTTGTACGGACTGAAAGCGACTGGTTCCTTTGGACACAACATATGCGGCAACATGACACGCAGCCCCCGCAAGCGCAACCCGCTAATGGCGCAGTTACGGCTTGACGACGGGGGGTCCTTTTCCTAGTCAACAGCCAAACCACACCACCCTCCCGCAAGGAATCCGGCATGTTTTTTTCCTATTTCAATAACGACCGACTGACCCTGCTGCACCGCCTCGTGGACCTCGCCCTGGAGGAAGACGGGCGCGACCTGACCTCCGAAGCCCTGTTCCCGCCAGCCTCGCTGCTGGAAGCCTCCATCGTTGCCAAGGAAGAGACCCTGGTGGCGGGCCTGCCGCTCATCGACATCGTCTTTGAACGCATGCACTGCGCCAAACCCCTCGTGACCCTGCTCTCCTCGGACGGGGATATGGCCAATCGCGGACAGGAGGTTGCCCGCATCCGGGGTTCGGCACCCATCTTGCTGAAGGCTGAGCGGGTCATCATGAATTTCATCTGCCACCTCTCCGGCGTGGCCAACGAGACCAGACGCTTTGTGCAGGCGGTGGAAGGGACTAGAGTAAGGGTGCTCGACACCCGCAAGACCACCCCCGGCCAGCGCTATCTGGAAAAATACGCGGTGCGCATGGGAGGAGGACACAATCACAGGGCCAACCTCGAAGAAATGCTGATGCTCAAAGACAATCACATCGACCAGGCGGGCTCCATCACCGCCGCCGTGCGCGCGCTCAGAACAGCCTACGACGTCTGCCCACCCCTTGAAGTGGAATGCCGCACGCTCGACCACGTGCTCGAGGCCGTGAGCCTAAGCCCCCAGCGCATCATGCTCGACAACATGCCCGTACAGACCGCTGCCGAGGCATTGCGGCTCATCCCGCCCCACATCGAATCGGAGATCAGCGGCAATGTCACCCTGGCGACCATCCGCCCCCTGGCCGAACTGCGGCCGACGTTCATCTCAACCGGCGCCATCACACATTCCGCCACTGTCGCGGACTTTTCCATGCGCCTGACACAGAGCCCCCGGGAGAATGCATGAATCTTAAAATTTCCGCCATCAGGGAGCAACTCGGCAAAGAGCTGTGCATCCTCGCCCATCACTACCAGGCCGACGAAGTCGTCCGGCATGCCGACATTCTGGGGGATTCCCTGGAACTGGCCCGGCACATCAACGGCCTACAGGCACGGCACATCGTGTTCTGCGGAGTGCATTTCATGGCCGAAACGGCAGCCATCCTGGCCAGGCCGGAACAGAAGGTGCACATCCCCGATCCTGGGGCCAGCTGCGTCATGGCCGAGATGGTTCCGGCCCTCCTGGCCGAAGAGGTCCTCGCGCGGCTGAACCGGGACGGAGCGCGCATCATCCCCCTGACCTACGTCAACTCCTCCGCCGCCGTAAAAGCCTTCTGCGGCAGCCATGGCGGCAGCGTATGCACTTCGGCCAACGCCCCGACCATGCTGCGCTGGGCCCTCTCGCAGGGGGACGGAGTCCTCTTTCTGCCCGACGCCAACCTCGGCCGCAACACGGCCCGCCTGATCGGTCTGGCCGAGAACCGGATCGAGAGACTCGACATTCGCGGCCAGGGGCGCTACGTGCCTGCGGCCGATCCAGCCCGCCAACTTTACCTGTGGCCTGGGCTGTGTGCCGTACATGCCAAATTCAATGCCGGCCAGGTGAAAGCCATCCGCGCAAGCGAACCCCATGCCCTGATTTTCGTTCATCCCGAATGCGACCCTGAAGTCGTGACCATGGCCGACGGAGCCGGTTCGACCACTTATCTCATAAAGGCCGTGGCCGAAGCCAAAAGCGGAAGCACTGTCTATGTCGGAACCGAATGGAGCCTGGTCAACCGCCTGGCGGCCAGACATCCCGACAAAACCGTCCGGCCGCTGCGCAAGGCGCTGTGCTCGAACATGGCCAAGGTCAACGAATCAAACCTCGCCCGCATGTTGCAGGAACTGGACACCGCCCTGCCGGTCCGGGTCGAGGAACACATAGCCCGGCCGGCGCGCCTAGCCCTTGAGCGCATGCTGACCGCCTGCAGTTAGGAAATCGATCATGACGACGCCCACCCGCATGAAGACCGAAGTCCTGGTCATCGGTTCAGGAATCGCCGGTTGCACTGCGGCCATTTGCCTGGCCGACAAGGGACATGAAGTGACCCTGCTCTCCTCGGGAGCCTCTCTGGACAACGGCAATACCGCCCTGGCCCAGGGAGGCATCGTCTACAGCAGCAGCGAGGACTCTCCTGAAAAACTGGCCAAGGACATTGGCACGGCCGGTTGGGATTACAACTACGATCCGGCTGTGCGGCACTTGTGCGAAGACGGTCCGAAGGCTGTGGAAAAAATTCTCTTCGAGCGCGTGCAGGTGCCCTTTGACCGCACGGAAAAGGGAGACTGGTACCTCACCAAGGAAGGAGGGCACGCGGTACATCGCATCCTGACCTGCGCCGACTACACCGGGCGCGCCATCCAGGACAGCCTGGTCAGGGAAGTGCTCATCCACCCCAACATCCGCACCCTCTACAACCGTACGGCCATCGACCTTCTGGCCACGCGACACCACTCCACCAAACTGGAATTCCGCTACCAGCTGAACAACCAGTGCGTCGGAGCATACGTCTTCAATTCGGAGACAAACGAGCCCAATACCATCCTGGCCGATTATACGGTCCTGTGCACCGGCGGACTTGGCCAGATATTCCTGCACACGACCAATACCTCGTCCTCCATCGGTTCGGGCATGGCCATGGCTCACCGCGCAGGCGCGACGGTCATGAACCTGGAATACATCCAGTTTCACCCCACCTCCCTCTTTCACCGCGCGGACCGCAAATTTCTCATCTCCGAAGCCGTTCGCGGCGAAGGGGCCCGCCTCTTCAACGTCAAGGGCGAACGCTTCATGGCCCGCTATGACGAACGCATGGAACTTGCCCCTCGCGACATCGTGACCAGGGCCATCGTCGACGAATTGCTCAAGACCGGAGAGGATTGCGTTTTTCTGGATGCCGCCAACTACGTCGACCAGAACCTGCGCAAACGCTTCCCGACCATCCACGAGAAGTGCAAGCAAGTCGGCGTGGACATGTCCAAGGATCCCATCCCTGTGGTGCCTGCGGCGCATTATTCCTGCGGGGGCGTACTTGTCGACAACAGGGGCCGCAGCACCCTCGACGGGCTCTATGCGGCCGGCGAGATCGCCTGCACGGGTGTGCACGGGGCCAACCGTCTGGCCTCGACATCACTTCTGGAAGGATTGTTGTGGGGAATGAAAGCGGCGGAAGACATTCATGAACGCTATGAGGGATCGTGCCAGCTGTGCCAGAGGCTGCAGGATTCCATCGCCGACTGGATCACCTCCGGCAAAACCGAGATGGAAGATCCGGCGCTCATCAACCAGGACTGGGCGACCATTCGTCACACCATGTGGAACTACATGGGCATCATGCGCACCACACCGCGCCTGGAACGGGCCTTCGAAGACCTGCGCAACCTGAACAAGCGGCTGCACTCCTTCTACAAATCGATCCGCATCTGCAAGGAGTCGGTGGACCTCTTCCACGGCTGTCAGACTGCCTACATCGTGACCACGGCAGCCTTGCGCAACAAGACCAGCAGGGGTTGCCATTTCCGCAAGAACTAGCAGGCCCGGCGGGATGCGGCCGGGTTCAGACCCGGCCGGATTCTAACTGGGATCAAAAAGAAAATCGGTTAACAACTCGCGAAAAATGTCGCGGCCCTGCTCGAAAGACATGCCCTCCAGGGTTTCCACCCCCGAAGACTGCACCCAGGCTATCAGAAGCCCAAGGCAAACCAGATTGCGCTGCAGCAAGACGTCTTCCTCGCCGCTGCGCAGTGCTTCAAGATAATCTCCGCGCGAACTGACCGCAAACCCTTCCTTTTCCAGAATCAGGCGCATGATCCCGAGACGGCTCCGCCTCTGCGCCCGGGTCCCCGTCCCCCCCTTGAAACGGAAACGGACGTACTTCTCAACGCCATCCTCGCACGAACATTCCGCGACGTACAGATTCTGCTCAAGGCGCAAGGTACAATGCATGAAAAACTGGGAAAGAACCGCGTAACTGCTGTAATGCGGAACCGAAGGGGTGTCCTCATGCCGCTCGCCCGACCAGGACACAGCAGGGCAAACCAGCCCCAGCAGCAGCGACCAGGCAGGGATGGAGCGCACATCTTCCATGGAGATCACGGCCCGCTCCGCCGCCGAAGGAAAAAGTCCGCCACCCAGATTGAAGATGTTGATGACCACGGGAATTTCAAGTCGGAGCTGCTTGATTCCGGCCAAACCACGGGCCGGCTCTCCGGCAAAGGCAAAGATCTGGGCCAGCCCCCGTTCCATACACAGGCAGATCAGGTCGTGCAGTGAGCGGCAATGCTCCGGGCGCAAGGCCTCTCCCTGGGCCTTGAAGACGTGCAGCCTGGTAACGCGGGGCAGTATCTGGTCCAGGCGCGCGACCAGGGCCGCCGCATCGGGAACACCTTCAAAGAGAGCGCAGGTCCTGATGTCCGAGGCCGTGTCAGCGGGAAAAACAGCCATGGTCAGCGGGTGCTCCTCGTCGGCAAGACCTTTTGAAAGACGCAGGGCCAGCGCCGAAGGAGAGAACTTGCAGGCCACGGCCTCAAGCCACGCTGCAAAGAACTCCGTGGGCCGCACCCCGCCGTACTCGCCGATCATTACAGCGTCGTCTCCGCTGCCGGCGAACACCCGCAGTTCAAGAAATCTGCCACCCGGAGCAAGCTCCACGGCCGCGATCTCCAGTTCGGTAAGCAGCCGCTGCGGCAAGGAACCTCCGCGGATAAGCTCACGCGCGCGTTTTCCCAGCTTTTCGGTAGCGTCTTCCTGCATCAGGTCCAGCTGGCGCAAAAGCTCGTCCAGCTCGTGGCGCATGTCGTTGGCCTCGATGAAATACTGGTACAGCGCAGGCGTGAGAACGAGTGCCGGGTTTGGGTCCGAAGGGCTCAAAAACTTTGAGATCCAGGAGTGGGAGTCTTTGCCCTCGGGCGAATCGAGGGCCAGCAGGTATGGAGGATTGGCGGACGTGGCCGCGTGTTCGGTGGCAAGGCGGGTGTAGAAGCTCAATTTCGCGACCCAGTCGTGGGCATCCATGAATTCCACGGGATTCATCACCTGCAACTGGTCCACAAGATCGCGGATGGCGACACTCAGTTGATTCGCCAACCCCGAAACCCGGCACCAGTCGACCACAGCCCCACCCATGGACAAGTCTTCGAAGTGGGCCAGGAGTTCAAAACAGATGCTGGTCTGACGATGTATCCGGTAAAAGGCATTGTACTTGGGCCGGGGAATCGAACCGGGTGCAAACGACTCGAAACTCCAGTGCTTGAAAAGTCCTGACTGACGCATCATCTCCCTCCCCTTGCCAACTTCCCCAGGCGATGCTTCCGCAAGGACACGGCCCCTGCCGAAGCGCTGCCGTGACAGGAGGCAATCATGGTCGCGGTGCATCCTTGGAATCGGTGGCAGGGCGCGCATTCTCTTCCAATTTCCCGGGCGATTCACCCGTCGCAGGCTTGAGCAAATCCATGAAGGGAACCATCTGCGTATCGTTGCCGTGCTTGCTCCAGCCCAGAATGCGCTGATAGAAAGGAAAACGGCGCATGATTTTCCCGTAAGAAATCCGCACGACAATGTATATGGGAAAGAAGAAAAAAGGATAAAACACGCTGTCTCCTACTCCCGGGATCGAGAAAGGCAACGTGATCGGAATGCCGCCAAAACGGATGTCCAGCCAGGCCATGGCGAAGGGCAGCGGCCAAATGGACAGGGTAAAGGCACCCGCCTGGCTGAAAAAATACTTCCCGAACGCTTCGTGCGCCTGCCGGTTGACGGCCTTGTACGCATCCTTGTCGGAATGCTTCAGGGCCTGAACGGAAAGGTTGTGCTGGCGAACCATCTCATCGCGGTATTTGCCGTAAACCCCTCGATTGAGCCTGCGGGCCAGATGTGAAGTGAAATCCCCCGTGACCACGCAGAGAAGTGTCAGCACGGCCAGGCCGGTCAAAAAGCCGCCCCAGGGGTGATCAAAGAGGCGGAATCCCCAAATGAGAAAGGGGTCCATCATCAAGAGAATATTTCGTAGTGTTTCCATGCAACAAAAATGGCCCCGACAGAGCCGGGGCCATTGGGTGTGTACGTTTTTACAAGTGGCGCCTAGCCGAACAGAAGTTCGATAACGCGTACGTTAAAGAAGCCCTTCAAGATATAGTCAATGCCTACATAGAAGGCAAGAACGATGAAGATGCGCTTGAGCAGCTTGTCGGAAAAATACTTGGAAGTATGCGGACCGACAATGGAGCCGATGGCGATACCAACCATTTCCGTACCGATGAGTACCCAGTCAACCGGGGTGCCCTTGGTCATGAGGGTCAGGATGCTGGTGACCATGCTGACCAGAACGGCCAGGGCGGAGGTACCGGCAGCCAGATACATGGGCAGCTGGGTGATGCTGGTCAGGAAGGGCACCAGCAGGAAGCCGCCGCCGACACCCAGGAAAGCTGCCAGGGCGGAGATGACAACGCCGCCGACTACGGGCAGCACGGGATTGAAGCTGAACTCGACGCCGCAAAAGGTGAACTGAACCTTGGAAAAGGTGATGCCGAGAATCTTGACGCCTGTCGGAGCGGGCGCGCCGCCAGCCTTCTGGGCCTTGACTGCAGCTTCAAAAGCCTGTGCAGCCTGCTTGGCCTTGACCTTTTTGGCCTGGCCGGCAGGAGAAGTCTCCCACAGCAGGTAACAACCAAGGGCCAACACGAAGAAACCGAACCAGCCCTGATAAGCGGAAAAGGAAACCTTGCCGGCCGACAGGGTTGCGGAACCCCATGCGCCGAGCAGCGAACCAGCGCCCAAGGCTAAGCCCAAAGGCAGCACAAGACGTCCCATCTTACCATAATTGATGGAAGAAATAAGGGCGGAAAGACCGACAAGAAACTGGTTGGACGCACGGATGGAGTCGGTCACGGTCTTGTTCAGTTCGGGAGCTGTGGTCTTGAAACCCTTGGCGTAGGTTCCCAGGCCGAAAACGGTGACGTGGCCGACACCGGCCATGACGCCGCCGAAAGCGCCGACAGTGGAGAAAATCCAGCCTACCCACACCGCCCAGAGCAGCGCAATGATGGGATTGATCTGGGGAGCGCCGGGGATGCCGAGAAAGCCGACGGGCTTGGCCGGATCGATCTGGCCGACTTCTGTTCCCACAGGAGCCATGGCGATCGCCTTTTCCAGCTTGGAACCGGTGGCGGGGGCTTTGGGAGCTTCAGGCGCAGCTGCAGCCTGAGCAGTTACTTCCGTCTGGGCAGCCGCGGGCGCGGCAGCTTCCTGCTGAGCCCAGAGGGGGCCGACTACGCTCACAAGTACAAACAGAGCGGACAAAACCAGAACACGAAAACGTTTAGACATAAATCCTCCCTTTTCTCCCATTGTAAAAAAAATGACACTAAGCTGAAAATTTCCGAGCAGTTATCGGATTTTACCACCAGACAGCACTCGTCTTGAAAAGATTGCTTCGCCTACCACTGTTTTGAGGAAAAAGGCAAACTAAGACTTTTTATAGACAGCTTTGCTCCTTTTGTCACATTTTTCACCAAACTTTCACCCAAAACCCCCTTCTAAACCATGTTAATTCGTTCAAAATTTCACAATATGCCTGCATGGAAAACATCCCATAATGCCGCCAGTTATCCAAACAACCCGGCAGCAACCAGAAATTACAACAAAAAAAGCGCTCCGAAGAGCGCCTTTAAGAGTGTGTACAAAGAAACCTAGTTCAAGCAGTAGCCGGTGCAGGATGCTCATCGACATCGATGCGGGGTTTGAAGAAGGCCAGAATCGGAGCGCCCACGAAAACGGACGAATAGGTTCCGGCCACAACACCGACGAGCATGGTCAGGGCAAAATCGTGAATGACGCCGCCGCCGAATACATACAGGGCGAGCACGGCCACGAAGGTCGTGCCTGCGGTGATGAGCGTGCGGGACATGGTCTGGTTGACCGACTTGTTGATGACGACATCGAGGGACGGAGAAACCTTGGCGCGAATGTTTTCGCGGATACGGTCGTAAATGATGATGGTATCGTTCAATGAGTAACCGACGATGGTCAGCAACGCCGCTATGATGGTCAGATCGACATCCTTGTTCAGCAGGGAGAAAAGTCCCAACGGGATCATGACGTCATGGATGAGGGCGACAATGGCTCCAAGAGCGTATTTGAGCCGCAACACCACGCAAAGCACCAGGGACGCAACGGTTGCGACGATGACGGACAGGCTTGTGGGCGCATTGAGCAGATCGAGAACGTAGACGACCGAGGCTAGGCCGGCGGCCATGAGCCCGGCAACCATCCACTTCTGCTCGAAGCGTCCGGAGATGTAGGTTGCGATGAGCAGGACCGCGTAAAAAATAGCCTCCAAGGCTTTCTCGCGCAGATCCGCACCCACCTTGGGACCGACCATTTCCAAGCGCTGTATTTCATGGGTCACCCCGGGAAAGGCGGACTCAAGCCCGGTATTCACGGCCTCGCGGACCTGATTGGCGGTCTGCTCGGAAAAGGACGCCCGCAGCAGGATCTCGTGGTCTCCGGCATCGCCGAAATTCTGGACCACAAGACCGGTCAGGGCGGGGCTGTCGAGGGCCGTACGGATCTTGTCCAGCTCGACGGACTGGCTGAACTTGACCTGGACATTGAAGCCGCCGGCGAAATCGATGCCGTATTGCGGCCCCCCCTTGACGAGAAGGGACAGGAATCCGGCCAGAAGCAGCACGGCGGAAAGGACATACGCGTACCTACGCATTCCGACAAAGTCGAAGTTCGTGTCGCGTTTGATGATTTCAAAGGACATGGTCTGCTCCTTAAATGCTCGGTTGGGTGCCGGGCTGCCGTCTGGCCAGCCAGGAGTCGAAGAAGATGCGGGACACGAAAATGGCCGTGAACATGGACGCCAGTATGCCGAGCGTCAGGGTGACGGCAAATCCGCGCACCGGGCCTGTGCCGAACTGGTACAGGATTACGGCGGCGATTATCGTGGTCAAATTGGAGTCGATGATGGTCTGGGTCGCCCGGCTGAAGCCGTTGTTGATGGCGGCGGCCACGGACTCTCCGTGCCGGAGTTCTTCACGGATGCGCTCATAGATGAGCACGTTGGCGTCAACCGCCATGCCGAGCGTCAGGATGATGCCTGCGATGCCAGGCAGGGTCAGCGTGGCGCCGAATGCCGCAAGGCCGGCCAGGATCAGAAAAATGTCGAGGACAATCTCAAAGGCCGCAATGAGGCCTGCCCGGCGGTAGTAGATGGACATGAAGACCACCACCAGCAAACCGCCGATCAATGCGGCCATCATGCCGCTGTCGATGGATTCCTGCCCCAGGGAAGGACCGACCGATCGCTCTTCGAGGATGTTCACCGGAGCGGGCAGGGAGCCGGCCCTGAGCACCACGGCCAGATCATGTGCCTCTTCTGTGGTGAACTGACCGGTGATGGAAGCGCGTCCGCCGCCGATGCGGTCCTGGATGACGGGTGCGGAATGAACCGTGCCGTCAAGCACGATGGCCAGACGCTTCTTGATGTTCGAGCCGGTGACATCTTCGAAGGTGCGGGCTCCGCGCGCATTGAAATTCATGCCTACATATGCCTGTCCGTAGGAGTCGAACTGTACATTGGCGTCGGTGATGTACTCACCGGTCAGCACGACCTCGGATTTGAGTACGATGGGCGTCTTGACTTCGGAGGCACCCCGCTTGTCTTCCATGTAGGCCAGTTCACTCTCCGCCGGGACCGTACCGGCCACGGCGGCCTGGACGTCAGCGCTGTCGTCGACCAGCTTGAATTCCAGATGCGCGGTGCGACCGATGATGTTGATGGCCCGCTTGGGATCGTCAAGACCCGGCAGCTGGACGATGATACGATTGCCCTGCTGCTTGCGAATGTCGGGCTCGGCCACGCCGAACTGGTCGATTCGGTTGCGGATGGTCTTGAGGGCCTGATCCATGGTCAGGTCCTGAAGATACTTCACATAATCAGGAGTGGCACCCAGCACATAGCGCAGCTGCCCTTTGCCGCCGTCCTCGGTGGAAATGATTTCCATGCTGCCGAAGCGACTGCTCAGCAGCGCATCAAGATCTGCCCGCTGTTCCTGTTTGAGCAGGGTGAATTCGATCCTGCGGCTGTCCAGCAGACGCGGACGCAGGACCGGAATTTTCTTTTCCCGGGCTTCAAGGCGCAGATCCTGTCCAATGCTGGTGACGGCATTGCCAAGAGCGGCATCAAGATCCACACCCAAAGTCAGATGAATTCCGCCTTTGAGGTCAAGTCCAAGGCCGATTTCATCGGAAGGAAGCAGAGCCCCCAGCGATGAATTCCGTACCGAGGGAATTGAGGGCAGAACATGTATCAGGGCCAAAAAAATCACGAACGCGGCAAGCAATGCCCTCCAGCGCAAACTACCCATGAGCATCATCCTTATCCAAATCAAACAGGTTGAATGTTGCCAAAATCACACCAGGAACCCGGGAACCAAAGGCCCGGTCACGCATACAAAACAAGGCCTGTTCCCAGTTACGGAAACAGGCCTGCCTTATCGTATGCCGTATGAAAAGGCTACTTTTTCTTGTCCTTGGCCTTGCTGGCGCCGCCGTCGGCGGGGACAAGACCCGAAATGAAACCGCGTCCGACCTGTACATGCATGTCATTGCCCAGATCAAGCGTCAGGACATCTTCCTTGGCTTCGACCACGCGACCGTACAATCCGCCGGCGGTGACCACGCGATCGCCCCGGGTCAGATTCTCAAGCATCTGCTTGTGCTCCTTCTGCTTTTTCTGCTGCGGACGGATAAGCAGAAAATAAAAGATCACGAACATCAAAATAAGGGGCATGAAGGTCATCAGCGGATTGCCGGGCTGACCTCCGGCCGCAGGGGCCTGTCCCATGGCATGGGCGAGATTTTCAAAAAACATGGTGTTCCTCCATTACGAATTGTCGCGAAAACTCGCGGTTTTGCTACACCGGCAAAGCCTGAAATACAAGGCCAAAGCGGACTAGATCCCCAGAATCTCCCGAAATTCGGCTATCTCCTCGCGCACCTTGCGAAGCTGCTCCTGCTGCGGGGGGGTCTGGGCCAATGCTTCGGACTTTTGCAGATGAAAGTTGTATTTACTGAATTTTCTCTTGTAAGCAAAGGACTTGGCATAATTCAAATGCGCATCGAAGGCGCGCCCCAGAGCCGCCTGGTAACGTGCCAGATATTCCAGAACCTCGGCATCGCGGGGAACGGCCTTGAGGACTCTTTCCATGGCCGAAACGCTGGCCGCATGTTTCCCCTGCTCGGCCACGGCCCGGGCATAGAAAAAAAGGGCAAAGAGATCTTTCGGGTCACGCAACACAACCTCCTGCAGATATTTCGCTGCAGTTTCAAGATCGCCGTACTCGAAGGAAAAACGCCCGTATTCACGCATCCACAAAGGGTCACGGCCATTGCAGGCCATGGCATCTTCAAAGCGGGCGCTGGCCGCCTCGATCTGCTGCAGCCTGCTCAAAGTGATTGCTTCACCGAGCACTGCGGGGCACGTGGATTTTTCAGAGGAAGTGAATATGGCCCTGGCGGTGTTCGGGTCCGTATACCAGGCCTGCACCAGCAGCTTGACGCGCTCGAAATCGGTATTGTCCGACGCGCGGTTGCGCACGTTGGCCGGAAGCCGGGCCATGCGCTCCTGCATGTAGACCACGCGGTCATCCATGCCCGGATGCGTGGACAGATACGAGGGGACATCCCCGCCGCCGCCAAGCCACTGCAATTTCCGGATTTTGTTGAAAGCGCTGGTCATGCCGGCTGGTGCGAAACCGGCATCCACCAGATAGCCAAGCCCGTACTGGTCCGCGTCCTTCTCGTTTTCACGGGTGTACTTGAGCTGCATGGCCTTGGCGCCCGCTACGGAACCGAGCACCAGGGCTCCGGCACCATCACCCCCGCCCTGGGAACCGACCAGCACTCCCGCCAGGATTCCGAGCAGGGAGCCGGCTCCGACCAGTTTGCTCTTTTCAATGGAGTTGGCGATGTGACGTTCGGAAACGTGGGCCAGTTCATGGGCGATGACGCTGGCAAGTTCGTCCTCGGTCTCAAGGTTGGCGATCAGGCCCGTGAAGACCGTGATATGGCCTGCTGCCGAAGCAAAGGCGTTCAGGGCCTGATTACTGACCACGGTCGTCTTGATCGGGAAAGGCTGGGGAGGCATGGCGGCGATCAGGCGGTCGACCAGCGAGCTCACATATCCGGTAATCCGCGTGTCGTGGATCACGGGAAAGCGGGTCTCGATGACCAGATCGAACTTGCGAGCAAGCTCCAGTTCGTCGCGAATGGTGAACTCGCCAAAGCTTGAAAAAGTCGAGCAAGGGAAAACCAGGGCGATCAGGCAGGTAAATGCAAAGACCCGCATGCGCGCACCCTGGAAAAAGGTCACGACGACGCCCTCCTCGGATCCACAAGCACCGCGCCGCCTCTTTTGAAGCCACTGAGCAGAAAGCGCCGCACGGGGCCGGTCTGTTCGAGTTCTTCCCTGCGCAGCGCTTCGGCCGCTGAAAGCCCGCGACCAAGCGCCGTGAGACGCAGCTGAAAATACTCCCTGAAGATGTCTTCGACCTGGGCATAGGAATCAGCCCCGAGTTGATCCAGATCGGAACGGCTGATGCCGAGACCGTCCGTAGGCACGGCCTCGATTGCCGCCTGCAGAGGCGCGGGATCGGCCAGACGCGTGCAGAGCATGCGGGCCAGTTCGTACTCGACGCTCTTGGGCACAAGCTGGATGGGGCTTACATCACCGACGTCGCCATGCAGAGTCCAGAAACCGGTCAAGAGCTCGTCGAGCTGATCCGTGGAGAGGACGCATCCGCCGTGAATCTGGGCCATATGGTAAAGAAAGAGCATGCGGGTGCGGGCTTTCAGGTTGCCTTCCGCCACGGGGGTTGAGTCTGGGCAGATGCCTGCGAAGGTGCTTGAAATCTTTTGGTACAACGGGGTAAAATCCTGAAGATGCGAAAAAGAGGCTCCCTGTGGCGGGTTGCCGTAGGCATTGGCAACGCCCAACCCGCGCGCGGTCTCCTCGGGAGTGTTGGTCGCGATGGGCAGGCAGAAACCCAGGTAAGGAATACGACGATGATGCAGCAATGCGGCAAGGAAGGAAGAATCGATCCCTCCGGACAGCCCCATGACATAGACCTTCAAACCCGAGGCGCGCAGGTATTCCTGCAAAAAATCACCCAAGGCATCGAGCAGTTGCTCGGAAGGCTTTATGGCAAGCAGTTCCAGCCACAGTTCAAAATCATCGTCATGGGGGCATTCCATGCGGGGCAGGGCAACCATTCAACCTCCTCTTCAGGAATTCATCATGTCCAGAAAATCCTTGTTGCTCTTGGTACCGCGCATCTTGTCCAGCAGAAAATCCATGCTGTCCACGGAATTCATGGAAGCCATGATGCGGCGCAGGATCCAAACCTTGTTCAGGACGTCGGGCGCAAGCAGCAGCTCTTCCTTGCGGGTGCCGGAGCGATTGAGATCGATGGCCGGGAAGACGCGCTTGTCGGAAAGATGGCGATCGAGATAAATATCCGAGTTGCCCGTGCCCTTGAACTCTTCGAAGATGACTTCATCCATGCGCGAGCCGGTATCGACAAGAGCGGTGGAGATGATGGTCAGGCTTCCGCCTTCCTCGATGTTACGGGCCGCTCCGAAAAAGCGCTTGGGCCGCTGCAGGGCGTTGGCATCGAGACCACCGGACAGAACGCGGCCGGAGGACGGTGTGGTCGCGTTATAGGCACGACCCAGACGGGTGATGGAATCGAGCAGGACCACCACGTCGACCTTGCGCTCGACCAGTCGCTTGGCTTTTTCGAGCACCATCTCGGCGACCTGCACGTGCCGTTGCGGCGGCTCGTCGAAGGTGGAACTTATGACCTCGGCCCTGACCGTGCGCTCCATGTCCGTGACTTCCTCGGGGCGTTCGTCAATCAAGAGGACGATGAGATAGGCATCCGGATGGTTGATGCTGATGGAGTTGGCGATGGCCTGCATGAGCATGGTCTTGCCGGTGCGCGGCGGCGCAACGATGAGCGCTCGCTGACCTTTGCCGATGGGGGTCATGAGGTCGAGGATGCGGGCGGAGTAGTTCTTGTCGCCGTTTTCCAGGCGGAACTGCTCGTCAGGATAAATGGGGGTGAGGTTGTCAAAAAGGACAATGCGTTTGGCTTCCTCCGGTTCACGGAAACAGATCTCCTTGACCCGCAGCAGCGCAAAGTAGCGCTCCCCTTCCTTGGGGGGGCGAATCTGTCCGGAAATGACGTCACCTGTCCTCAGTCCAAAGCGCCTGATCTGTGAAGGCGATACATAAATATCGTCCGGACCCGGCATGTAGCTGTACATGGGTGAACGCAGAAAACCAAATCCGTCGGGCAGGATTTCAAGCACTCCCTCGCCGAAAATGGAACCGTTTTGGGAGGCGCAGGCCTGAAGCAGCGCGAAAATAAGCTCCTGCTTACGCAGACCGCTCATATTTTCAATCTGATACTCGCCGGCAATGTCCATAAGTTCTGACATGGACTTGGTTTTCAACTCAGAAAGATTCATAACAAACCCTCGTAACAATGAAATGGCTGGGACCTGTGACCTCTGGAATGGAGCAGACCAAAAAGAAAAAAGCATGCACGATGCAAAATTCGAAAAATAATAATGGAATAAGGAGTACTCTGATATGAATATGAAGCCCTTCAAGGGATCAAAAAGGAAAATATGAACATCTGCTTACGGACTTGTAGTGTCAGGCAGGAATGGAACAAATATTTAGCTGATCACAGAACAAAAAACAAGGGGCCAATGGCCCCTAATCAACCTCAGCCTCGTTTTCTGCTTCCTTGGCATGCAGAATGTCGGCAAACAAGTCTTCAATGGACTTCTTCACTTCGGCCTGGTCCTGCTTCAGGGCAAAAGACAGCTCAAGGGAGATGAGTCCCATGGCCTGTTCCAGCAAACGCCGCTCGCCAAAGGACAACTCCTTGTCCTTGCCGATCAGGATGAGCTCCTTGAGCACGTATGCGACATCACGCAAGTCGCTGCTTTTCAGTTTTTCGGAATATTCACGATAGCGACGATTCCAGTTTTGACCGGAATAGCCTGTAAAGTCGCTCCTGTCTTGGAGGTAGACGCGAATTTCGTCTGCCTGCTCAGGAGTGTAGACACCACGCAGTCCGACATTGCGGGCGTTTTTCACGGGAACCATCAAGGTGACGTTATTACTCAATATACGCACGATGATCAGTTCAGTGGCAACGCCGCCGATCTCCTGGGTCTCAATCCTTTCGACCTTACCGACCCCCTGAGCGGGATAGACGACAAGTTCATCAACTGAAAACACAAGTGACCTCCAGAAATACGTAATCGAACTACAAAGGAAGATGACTATAGATCAAAATCAAGACGGCGTCCACTAGGAGCTGAAATGGGCACCAGGTTTCAGCGGGCGTGAAGGCGGCTCGTGGCCGCTGTCAGACCTTCGCGGCAATAATGCACGACCGCGTCGCGAGCGATGTCAAGGGCCTGGGCTACCAGCTCCCATTCAGTTGGCAGGAAGGAGCGCAGCACGTAATCGGCCATGGCCTCGCTACCCTCCGGGCGTCCGATGCCCAGACGAATCCGGGCGAAATCGCGGGTGCCCAGATGCGCAGCTACGGATTTGAGCCCGTTGTGTCCAGCCAATCCGCCGGAAAACTTGAGACGAACCGTGCCCAAAGACAGGTCGAGTTCGTCGTGGGCGACGAGGACCCGATCCGCCGGAATCCCGTTTTTCCTGCTGAGTTCTCCCACCACCTGACCGCTCAGGTTCATGAAGGTCAGCGGTTTGGCGATGATCCAGCGTCGTGCGCCGTAATCCTCACTGACCTCCCAAAGCTGCGTGTTGAGACGCGCGCTGCGGGAGGTGCAGACAGCTCCGGGCTGACCGGCCCAGTACTCCAGGAGATGATCCGCGAGCATGAAACCGAAATTGTGCCGGGTCCGGGCATACTTCGTGCCCGGATTGCCCAAGCCTACTATCAGGCCGTCATATGTCATGGGGAACCGTCAGAAAAGAGGATGGTCGAAAAAGAAAAGAGGGCCCTGCCAAGGCAAGGCCCCGGGATTGCGAACTATTCTTCTTCTTCGCCGGTCTTGGCGCCACGAGCGGTCTGAATCGCGACGACAGGGAAATTGCGATCGTAAACGGCCTTGACCCCTTCGGGGAGAACGAGCTGATCGACAAATACCTTGCCACCGATTTCAAGCTCGGTAACGGTGACGACAATGGAATCGGGAATGGCGGTCGGCAGACAGCGCACCATGACGCGTTCTTCCAGAATCTCAAGCTTGCCGCCCAGCACGACGCCCTTGGCGCGACCGATGGTCTCGACGGGAATGGTGACCTGCACTTCCTTGTCGAGATCGATGCCTATGAAGTCCACGTGGTCATAACGGCTTTTGACCGGATGCTTCACGAGTTTTTTGAACAGGGCGTTGCGCTTCTGCACCTGGCCGTCAACTTCGATCTGCAGCTCAATCATTTTTGAGTAGCGAACCTTCTCGAAAGCCTTGCCCAAAGCCAGGTTTTCTACGGTAAAGGAGATATTTTCACCCTTAGAGTTGTAGAACACGCCGGGAACCAAACCATTGGAACGCAAACGGGAGCAAGGGCCTTTTCCCCTTTCTTCACGAGGCGTTAACTGCAAACTTGCGACTTCAGACATGCTTTTCTCCTTTATTCATCAACTAAAAATCAATCTCTTGTCTGCCCGGGTTCAGCTGAACAGAACACTGACGGAAGATTCGGAATGGATATTATGTATGGCCTTGGCAATGAGACTGCCAACGGAAATTACCTTGAACTTGTCACTGCTCAGAGCCTGGGCATTGAGCGGGATGGTGTCGGTCACGATGACCTGCGAAAAAGCCGAGTTGTTGAGACGCTCCACTGCAGGTCCGGAAAGGACCGCATGGGAGGCGCAGGCAACGACATCCTCGGCGCCGTTTTCGGCCAGCATGTTCCCGGCCTCGGTCATGGTGCCGGCCGTGTCGATCATGTCATCGAGCACAACGGCGATCTTGCCCTTGACGTCACCGATGAGCTGCATGGCATGAGCCTTGTTCGGACCTTCGCGGCGCTTGTCCACGATGGCCAGCCCTACGCCGAGACGCTTGGCGTAAGCTCTCGCCCGCTCAGTGCCGCCAGCATCGGGCGACACGATGATCAAATTGTCACCCAGCTTGCGGATATACTCAAGCAGTACCTGGGCCGCATAGAGGTTGTCCACGGGCTTGTTGAAGAAACCCTGGATCTGCCCGGAATGCAGGTCGATGGTCAGAACGCGGTCCACGCCGGCAACGGTGATGAAGTCGGCCACCAGTTTGGCGCTGATCGGTGCGCGGGGCACGACTTTTCGATCCTGACGGGCGTAACCGAAATACGGCACCACCGCCGTGACCCGGCCTGCACTGGCACGCTTCAGGGCGTCGAGCATCAGGCAGAGTTCCATCAGGTTATGATTGACCGGAGCGCAGGTGGATTGCACCACATACACATCGTCACCCCGAACGTTCTCGCCCATTTCAACACGGATCTCTCCATCGCTGAACTTATCGACCAGGGAGTGGGTCAACTTGCAGCCCAGATGATCACAAATGCGGGCAGCCAAAGCCGGATTGGCGGTTCCCGTGACGATTTTCAGCTCGCCCATGCGTGGCATAATCTGTCCTTGGATAAAAAAATGGCTGGGGCGGGAGGATTCGAACCTCCGAATGACGGAACCAAAAACCGTTGCCTTGCCAGCTTGGCGACGCCCCAACATAGGTCGCCCGGCCTGTCGGCCAGTGGCTTCCTCAAGTAAAAGAAAAAGAGCGTCGGGTTTGCAGACCCGCAGCCCAACCCTAAGCCTTCACGAAATCCAGTCCAGAGGTTCGCCGGATCTGCTCGCGTGGCATGTGTTCCCCATGGTCCGCATGACGCAGGCACACCGAATCGCACGCTCCGCTGAAGAAAAAAGAGCCACAAAACTTGAACCGCTTCCACTCATGACGCAGGCGTCCGGAAAGTGATTCAGTATTTGCCTTTTGACCTCGTAAAGCGCTGGAAATTCATGAAAAACAACGTCTTCAAACCCATTCCAAAGCTTGGGCGGTTTCGTGAAGCAAAGACTCATAATAGGGCTGATTTCGGGTGTCAACTCTTTTCTTGGTCGCACGCCTGCGCTTTCACGCATCTCGTCCCAGCGCCCGTAGGCCCACTTGGTGTTGACGTGCACGGAAGGACAGATCACCAGCAGAGTGTAGCCGGACAGATCGCAGTCCACCGGCTGGAGCTTCTCGCCAATCCCCGTGACCCAGGCCGGTTCGTTTTCCAGAAAAAAAGGTACATCAGCCCCCAGTGTCAGGGCCAGTCCTGCCAGCTCGCTCCTGCCCAGGGCACGCTCTTCGGCCCGGGCGTTGAGCCAGGAAAGAAAGGCGGCCGCATCGCTGCTGCCCCCCCCGAGACCCGCGCCCATGGGTATGTTCTTGTGCAGATGCACCGACACGCCCGGAGCAAAACCCGTAGCTTCGGCGAACCTCATGTACGCCCGGGACAGGATATTTTCCCCGCCGTCAAGATCTGGAACGGAACAGGACAGGCTAAGGCCCTGCCCTCCGGTCAGCTGCACTTCCAGAATATCGCATGGCGAGGGGAGCGGGTAAAAGAGGCTCTCAATCTCATGATAGCCGTCTTCCCGCACCCCGACAATGTCCAGGTAAAGGTTGACCTTGCACCCTGCGCGAAGCGTCCAGACCGCGCTCATCCCTGCCTGATCCGACATGTTCCTAGGAGAGGGGCACGGTACGGAAGATGTTGCGGCCCTGACGCTTGAGCAGCAGCATGACAACGCCCTTCTCCTTGCCGTCGCCTTCGACCACCTCACGCAAGGCCTTGACCGTGTCCACGGCCTTGCCGTTGGCTTCAAGGATCACATCCCCGGCGCTCAGGTCGTTTTGCGCAGCCAGGGAACCCTCGCTCACTTCAACCACCAGAAGCCCCTGGGCCCGGTCGAGCTCCAGCGCCTTCGCCTCGGCCTCGGTCACGGGGCGGACGCTCAGGCCAAGGACATCCTCGCCCTGGTCTTGCGGGGCGCCGGGCCGTCCCTGCGCCACCTTTTCCGCGCTGCGCTCACCCAGGACCAGTGGAATCTTGACGATCTTGCCCTCGCGCCAGACCGAAAGATCGATCTTCACGCCGGGGAGGAGATCACCGATCTTGCGGGTCAGATCCCCGGCGTCTGCCACGGAAATCCCATCCACGGCGACAATGACGTCTCCGGCCTTGATCCCGGCCTTTTCCGCCGGATCTCCGGCCGTCACGGACGAAACCAGGGCGCCCCGAACCTCTTCAAGGCCCAGGGCCTTGGCGGAATTCTCATCCACGTTCTGGATGGACACGCCCAGCCAGCCGCGCTTCACGCTCTGGTATTCCCTCAGCTGCTCGATGACCTGCCTGGCCATGTTGCTGGGAATGGCAAAGCCGATGCCCTGCCCCGATGCCACGATGGCGGTGTTGATGCCTATCACCTGCCCGTCCAGGTTGATGAGCGGCCCGCCGCTGTTGCCGGGATTGATGGAAGCGTCGGTCTGAATGAAGTTGTCGTAGGGACCGGCGCCGATGGTGCGGCCCTTGGCGCTGACGATTCCGGCCGTGACGGTGTGGTCAAGGCCGAAGGGATTGCCGATGGCCATGACCCACTGCCCTACCTTGAGCGCGTCGGAGTCGCCAAAAACCAGATACGGCAGCGGCTTGTCGGCCTTGATCTTCAGAAGCGCCAGATCCGTCTCCTTGTCCGTGCCGATGACTTCGGCGTCGTAGGAGCGGTCGCCGTTCTTGTCGACCTGAAGATTGACCTTGATGGAATCCGCGCCCTCGATGACATGGTTGTTGGTGACTATGTAACCGTCAGCGGAAAAGACAAAGCCCGATCCCAGAGAACGTTGTTCGCGCGGGGCTCCCTGGCCCTGCTCCCCGAAAAATCGATCGAACTGATCGAAGAAATCCCCGAACGGGTGCTGTCCCTGAGGCCCCCTCGGAAAAAACTGCTGCATGTTGCGCTGATTTTTGACGATCTTGACCGTGCTGATATTGACCACCGCCTGGCCCGACTTTTCCGCAAGCTCCGTGAAATCCGGAAGCTGCGCGGCCATGGATGCCGAAGCCACAAACACGAACATGATGGTAAGGAGTCGAATGGCATATTTCATTGAAGACCTCCGTCTCTTGTTGACAACCTGCAAAAAGCATCGATCATGCCAGAGCCAACCCACTGGTCGGCAAGAAGAAAAAATTTGCGCGCAGACATTCTGTGCAGCCAATTGCACACTTGTGACCATCTGCAGAATCCTGCGCCTCATTCCTGCACTTGCGATGCAGCCGGGTCCAGCAGAAAGCGCATGGCCATCCACTCCGACCAGTACATCCAGCCCCCGCCCGAACCCACAAAACCCACATGGCCGCCGGTCGGAGGAGTGAGCAGGGTCAGATTCCCGTTGGCGCGGGCTTCCCCTTCAGGATAACACCGCGGCCCCAGAAAAGGATCATTGGCGGCATTTATTATACACGTCCGCCGGTCGATGCCGGGCAGATACTGCCGCGAACTGGATCTGCGCCAGTAGTCAAGCGCGTCGCGGAATCCGTGCAGGGGGGCCGTGAAGCGGTCGTCAAACTGGCGAAAGGTGCGCAGCTTCTCCACGCCTTTGAGGTCGAGCGCTCCGGGAAAAAGCCGACCTTTATCGATAATCTTCTTTCGCAGCTGGTCAAGCAGATAACGGGTGTAGAGGGCGCACTGGGGACGGGCCAGAGCCCTGGCCGAATCCTCCAGGTCGCAGGGTACGGAAATGGCCACGGCCCCACTAACGACCCCGGGAATGATCGACGCATCCTCCCCGAGATACTTGAGAATGACGTTTCCACCGAGACTGAACCCAATCAGGTGTACACTCCGATAGCGCCGCAGGGACGCGATCATGAGCAGGGCCTCGTGCAAGTCTCGGGTCCAGCCCGAATGGTACATGGAGACTTTGCGATTGGGCTCCCCACTGCAACCCCTGAAGTTCATGGCCACGGCGTCAAGGCCGTGCTCCCGCGCGGCCCTGACCATTCCCAGTACGTATTTACGCCGGGAATGCCCCTCCAGGCCGTGCATGATGAACACAAGACCGGGGCTCCCCTCGCCCCGGGACCAGTCCAGATCCACGAAATCGCCGTCCGAAGTCTCGAAACGCTCCCGCTCGTAACACGCGTCCGGCATGGACCGGAACAAAGGCGGGAAAAGGGTCTGGACATGCCCCGAGGAGAAGGGAAAGGCTCTCGCCAGCTGAACCAAACCTTATTCCTCTACGCTGACCCGGGTAATGATGACCGACTCCTTGGGCACGTCCTGATGAAAACCGAAGTTGCCCGTGGGCACGCCCGCGATCTCTTCCATGACTTCAATCCCCTCGACCACCTGCGCGAACACGGCGTAGCCGAAATCCCGCGAGCCGTGATCCAGGAACGCGTTGTCGCGCAGATTGATGAAAAACTGTGAGGTCGCACTGTCCACGGCCTGGGTGCGGGCCATGGCCAGGGTGCCGCGCTGATTTTTGAGTCCGTTGTCGGCTTCGTTCTTGATCGGATCGCCCGTCTTCTTTTCGCTCATGTTCTCGGTCATCCCGCCGCCCTGGATCATAAAATTGGGAATGACGCGATGGAAGATCGTCCCGTCGTAAAAGCCCTCGCGCACATAATTGAGAAAGTTCTCGCAGGTCAGAGGGGCTTTGTCCGCGAACAGTTCAATCTTCATCGTCCCCTTGGAAGTTTCCATAACTATCATTTTTAGTGTCTCCTTATGGTTTCTTGCGCGCCAGGCAGATTCCGTCCTGCTCCGGCGCATGATTCGGTAAGAATGCGTAAATATTGACCGCGTCCCAGCGCCTGCCATCCTGGATCAGGATGTTGAATTCGCCTGCGTCGGCAAAGGCGGTGTTGTCCGCGACCAGCAGCCCCCCGGGCCGCAACAGTCGGTGGCAGACGGATTCGAGCTTTGCGTAATAGCGCTGGTCCACATCCAGAAAAACCAGGTCAAAGCCTTCGTCACCAAAAGGCAGCGCGCGGGCGTCGGCGCACAGAATGGCGCAGCTCTGCCCCAGTCCGAAAGACGCCAGATTGGCCCGCGCCTCGCGGCAATGGGCCTCATGCATGTCCACGCTGAAGGCAAATCCGCCCGTATCCCGCATGGCCTGGGCCAAAAAAGTCGTGGAATAGCCTACGGCCGCGCCCAGCTCAAGCACGCGCAAGGCCCCCATGACCCGGCACAGAAGCGCCAGCAGCCCGCCCACGACCGGCCCGATGACCGGCACTCCCCGCGCAGCGGCATCCCCGGCCAGCCTCGACAGATCGCGTGCTCCGTCCGGAACCAGAGCACGAAAATAGGAGTGCGGGTCTTTCACGAGCCGGGGCAAGGCGTCCACTCCAGTACCAGGGCATCTTCGCCGCTGTCGGCGTAATACGCCCTGCGCATCCCCACCTGCACAAATCCGCACCCCCCGTAAAGGGCCCGGGCCGCGGCATTGCCGCTGCGAACCTCAAGCACCGCACGTTCTGCGCCCCGCAAGCGTCCCTGCTCCAGGAAAAAAAGCAGCAGCGAGCGGCCGATGCCTTTGCCGCGCTGGGCGACAGTCACCGCCACGTTGACTATTTCCAGCTCACCCGCCACACTGTAAGCCGTCAGGTATGCGCACAGCCCGGCAGGATCAAAGGCGCCCACGGCCAAAAAACGATCCTGCCCCAAAAGGTCCCTGAACTGCTCGAAATTCCATGCGTCGTCAAAGACCCGGGCCTCCAGAGCGGCCAGCGCCGCTGCATCCCGAGGCCCGAGCACGCGCAGTTCGAGACCCTTTTCAACCATCTTTACCTCTTTTCAGTGCGGGAACTCATGTCTTTGGAAACAGGCCAGGAAAAAATCCATGTCGTGGACGAAAACAACCTGCCCCTGGCCATCATGGCTTCGGAGCAGGTCCATCTGCAGGGACTGAGGCACAGGGGTTTTCTGCTCTTGCTGACGGATGCACAGGGACGTCTCGTGTTGCGCAGGCTGGACAAAAGCCACCCCCTTCATCCGGGGCGCTGGGACATCGTGGGCTGCGGGCACATCATGGCCACTGAGGCCGCCGAGGAGGCCGCCGAAAGGCATCTGCCCCCCGTCGCGGCCGAGCTGACCGGAAATCTGCGGCATATGCTGACATTGGCCGAAGGAGCGGGAACCGGCAACGAAATCGTGGACGTCTTTTGCGCCGGTCTTTCAAGCCAGGCCGCCCGGCTCCTTCTTCAGGATCTCTCCTTCATGGCCGTGGACCAGGACGAACTCGACGCCCTGGCCTCCGCCTACCCGGACCAGCTCTCACCGGCGCTTCTGACCGTGTGGAACGCGAATCTTCATCGCCCGGCCACTGCTAGTTGATATAGACCTTCGAGAAACACGCCTCATCCTCAAGAGAGCGGCCAGTTCCGCGCACTACCGTGGTCAAGGGATCATCATCGATATGCACCATGAGGGAACTCTGCTGCGTGATGAGTTTATCCAGACCCTTTAAAAGGGCCCCGCCGCCAGCCAGCAGCAGGCCGTTGGTGGCGATGTCCGCGACCAGTTCGGGAGGAGTCTTCTCAAGGGCCCTGCGCACGGCTGCGACAATGGCGGCCACGGGCTCCTTGATCGCCTCGCGCACATGCGAGTCGTTCAGGATGATGGACTTCGGGTTGCCGTCGACCAGGTTCTTTCCCGCCACCCGGTATTGCAGGGGCTCGGGCAGGGGCACGGCGGACGCGATGTGGATCTTGGCCGCCTCGGCCATGTTCTCACCGATCAGAAGCTGAAATTCATCCTGAACGTAGCGCTGGATGGCGTCGTTGATCTCGTCCCCGGCGATGCGCACGGATTCTGAGTAGGCCACGGCGGAAAGCGAAATGACCGCCACTTCGGTAGTGCCGCCGCCGATGTCGACCACCATGTTGCCCCTCGGTTCGTGGATGGGCAGGCCCGCCCCGATGGCTGCGGCCATGGGCTCCTCGATGAGCTTGACCTCCCGCGCTCCGGCCTGCAGCGCCGACTCGATGACCGCCCTCTTCTCCACCTGGGTTATCCCCGCAGGCACGCAGATGACCATGCGCGGCTTGACGATGCGCATGCCTGTCATGACCTTCTTGATGAAGTAGGAGATCATGGCCTTGGTGACCTCGAAGTCGGCGATGACCCCGTCCTTCAGGGGACGCACGGCACGGATCCTTTCCGGGGTGCGGCCGAGATATTCCTTGGCCTCCCGGCCCACGGCCAGGATGGCATCGTTGCGGATGTCGAGGGCCACCACCGACGGCTCGTTGAGCACGATCCCGTCCTTGGGCGAATACAGGAGCGTGTTGGCCGTGCCGAGGTCCATGGCCAGATTTTTACCGAGAAAGCCGAAAAGCTTGCTGAAAAACATATTCGCCCTGCCTGACTTAAGGGTGATAATCGGAATTGTCGAAATCGGAAGCGTCGCCCGGATCGGTTATGCCGGGAAGGGCAAAACGCCTGACCTTGTTCCTCAGATACAGATTCTCCAGAAAAAGAGCCAAGTAATCCGAGGCCATGTTGGCAAAGGCCCGGATTTCACTGCTGATGACCCCGCTTTCGCGATCCCCGAAAACCAGCACGCCCCGACAACGGGTATGCACTTTCAGGGGAAAAGCCATGAGGGTATTCAAAACCGGGCCCGGGATGTCGCGGCCAAAAAGGGGCGTGCGGCCAAGCTCGCTCTTGCCGTCGCCAAAAAAGACAGGCTGATTCTTCTTGAAGACCCATCCCAGAAGTCCGCTGCCCGTGCTGAAAGACTGCCGGGCAGTGATGTTCTCGGGCATGAACGGCTTGTTGCTGCCTTCAAGGAGATAGTTGTTCCCCCACTCGTCGCTGACCACCAGGAAGGCGTATTCGTAACCGCTGGCCCCGGCCAGAAGAGCCAGATAGCGATTCAGAAAGTCCGTCCATTTGGGATGCGCCTCGCGCAGGGCGTACACCTGCTGCAGCACACGATACAGGGCCTGCTCGCGACTGGAAACCCCGCCCTCGCCCACATCATCGATGATGGCGGCCACAACCAGGGCAAAGAGGGACAGCAGACGCTGGTCCTTGGACGTGAAGGCGTAGGTTTTCTTGCTGTCCATGCACAGGGCGCCAAGTCCGCCGGGCAGGGGACAGCCAACGAAAACCTTGATCTGCTCGTCCTGTTCTGCGCCGTAGTAACCAAGAAAGGTATTCTTCTCGTCGAACTTCTCGACAACAAGCGGCGAGTCGTTCTTGAGAATCCAGCCCACCAGGCCCTGGCCAGATTCGATCTTTGCGCCCTTGCGGATGGAATCCCCAAGACTGAATGAAGTGGTTAAATCGAAAGTTCCGGCAGAATTGCGACAAAAGAGAACCACCGAATAGGCGTCAAAAACGCTGCCGATGCTCTCAAGCAGCCTGTCCAGGGATGGGTATTTCATGGTCATGGGATAAACACTCGCACGGCGTGCCTGTGGTTTGAAACACGCATCGACGCAAGGACTCGAACATACAGGGAATGAATACTCTCTTCAACCTCCGGAGCGACCGGCGGCACGAACTGAAAATCCTGTTTACTGGCAACGCAAAACATGAAAAATAGTCTACACACTACCGTAACAAACACAATGAGATAGTTGGCACCAGCATGAAATGGCAAAACGCGTTCTCCGAGATTCCGACCCTTAAAGCCCTGAAAAACGGGCACCTGCTGCCGAAATCTCCATTGCGCGACATGAATGAGCTGCGGCGCTTCCTGGATTTCATCCACATCAAATTCTGCCTGCTCAAACCCTACGCCGAGGTCAAGGGCTATCCCCTGATCGACGCACGCGACCTTTTGCCTTCGTTCGAGCCTTCCCTGACCGAATTCCCGGAACTTCCGGGCTTTTCCATGGTCGCCTTCGGGCGCCCGCTGGACTACTTCAACGAAATTTTCCAGTTCGACCTGCTGCACACCTGCCGCGACCCGGGCAGCCGCGTACTCGGAGACAGTTGCGTGCTGGAATCCTCGCTGCACAGCAAGAACCTGGCCTGCTTCCTGGCGCACATGTCAAAAGAGATGCGCGAGGAATTCAAGGAGGCGACCAGGGATCACCAGATCTCGGATATCTCCTCCTATTCCCTGCTCGTCGGCTTCCTGAGCCGCATGGACCGCGCCCACGTCCTCTCGTTGGACCGCGACGGCCAGTTCTATCTGTCAGGAATCTACGCGTCCCTGCCCTCGGACCTGGACACCGAACTCAAACGCTTCGGGCTCAGGAGCCGCAAATTCAAATCCAACGACAATCTGCTTTACGAAAACAACCGCGAATTCGTGTACCAGTTTCTTATGGAACTGTACGGTTACCCCATCTCTTCGGAACGCAAGACCTCGGCCGCAATTTTTGCCAGACGCCTGCACAAGATGGGAGAAAATTTCCTGATAAAGGCGCTGGGGCAGTCGGACCGGACCCTGACATCCATTTTCAGCAGCCAGTCCGGACACGCCTACCCCCGCGTGGAGAAAGTCGCCCTGGTTCCCATGGAAATCGGCAGCAGGGATGTCGTCGATTACCTGGAAGAAGGAGGCTACTTTTTTGACCGCAAGCGGCGCATCGTCATCCTGCGGGTGGTTTACCGCCAGCACAAATTCGACGCCAACAACGTCCGCCAGGACCGCGCCCTGTCCGTCTGGAGACAGGAGATCCTCCACCCCCTGACCGGAAAGGTCTGCACCTCCGTCAACCTGCTCAAGGACACCTACACCATGAGCCTCAAACTCAACGACATCGTGCGCGGTGAGTATCTGGGCCGGGTGGTTTACAAGAAAAACGACATCATCGAGAATACGGAGACCCACGAAAAGCGCCTCAAATTCCTGCACTCGTGGCTCAGCAAGCATCAGCGGCGCATGATCGGATATTCGGATGAATTCTATGCCGAGATCGTGCGCGTACTGGACGGTTATCTGTGCGATCCGGGGCTGGCCGAGGAGTTCGGCGAACACCACGAACTCTACCAGGAGGTCTGGACCACTTTCAGCTACATCAAGCAGGCCAGGGAGATCAAAGAACTCGAAGACCTGAAGAGCCGCATCCACAAGGGAAAGAAGATCTCGTACCTTGAAATGCTGCGGCTGAGCACCGCTGTCCTTGGCAACCTGAAATTTGAATTTGCCCATTATTTCGAGCCGCTGGTCGCCAAGGCCATCTTTTTTTCCGAATCCATGCTCAACGACCGCTATCTGATCAAGACCTACATGACGCCAAAAGAGGATCAACTTACCGAAAACGGCATCATCATCAGAAAGCTTTACCGCAGGCTGGTCTCCCTGGTTGACGAACTCAAAGCCATACGCAAGACAAAGACCGATGCGTAACCCCACCACCCTCTAACAGCGGGAAACACCTATGTCCGAACTGCTGACCACCCCTCTTCATGCCTGGCACAAGAACAACGGAGCCAGAATGGTCCCTTTCGCGGGCTGGGACATGCCTGTCCAATATGTAGGCATCCTTGAGGAACACAAGCACACCAGAGCCCACGCGTCCATCTTCGACATCTCCCACATGGGAGAGTTTCTGCTCGAGGGCGACGGCGCGACCGAGGCCCTGGCCGCCGTCGTGACCCACAACCTGGCCACCCTGGCTCCCGGGAAGTGCCGCTACGGGTTCCTCCTGAACGAAAAGGGCGGCGTGCTCGACGATCTCATCGTCTACCGGCTGGACACGGAAAAATACATGCTCGTGGTCAACGGAGCATGCATCGAATCCGATTTCGCCTGGATAAAAAGCCACCTCCCGGCAAGCCTGACCCTTGTCGACCAGAGTTTCGAGATCGCCAAGATCGACCTGCAGGGCCCGGAATCCTTTGATGTGCTGGCCCGCATCATGCCCGGAGACTGGACCGGCCTTGGCTACTTCGCCTTCCGTGAAGTGGAGTTTGAAGGATTCAAGCTCATAGTCAGCCGTACCGGCTACACGGGCGAATTGGGCTGCGAATTCTACCTGCCCTGGGACAAGGCCGAGGTGCTGTGGGAGAAGCTCATGGCCGACGAAGCCGTGCGCCCGGCGGGCCTTGGCGCACGTGACACGTTGCGCCTTGAGGTCGGGCTGCCCCTGTACGGCCAGGACCTGGACACGGATCACACCCCGGTGGAGGCCGGCTATGGAGCCATGCTCAAGAGCGAAGCGCAGTTCATGGGCAAATCCGGGCTCGGCAACGTGCGCGAAAAGCTGATCGGCCTGCGCATCGACGGCCGCCGCAGCGCTCGCCATTACGACGAGGTTTATGTGGGCGAAACCAGGGTCGGCACGGTCACCAGCGGCTCCATCGCGCCCAGCCTTGGCTACTGCGTGGCCATGGCCTTTGTGCACGCGGACATGGCCGACAAGGAGGCGTTTACGATCAAGGGACCCCGGACCACCCTTGAAGCCATCCGCGTGGACATGCCTTTCTACACCGCAGGCACGGCCCGCAGGAAGCTGATCTAGGTGGCGCGTCTCAATTCCTTTTATCTGGCTCCCGCCCTGTGGCGGGAGCCTTTTTCACTCGACGGGGAAGAATTCCACCACCTGACCCGCGTGCTGCGCGCCAAGACAGGAGACACGATCCGCCTTTTTGACGGTCGGGGTCGATGGGGAATTTTCTGCGTCCGGGAACTGTCCAAGAAAAACGCCGGCCTCCAGCGCCTGTCAGAGCAGACAGACCCCGCTCCATCCTGTCCGCTTGTTCTGGCCGTGGGCTGGTCCAAGGGGCTGCGTCGGGGTTTTTTACTGGAAAAGGCGGTGGAACTCGGCGCGGCGCAGGTCTGGTTATGGAAGGCGGGCCGCTCCCAGGGTGCGGTTCCGGAAGAAGGCAAAGACGGATGGGAGAGACAGCTCACGGCTGCGGCCAAGCAGTGCGGCACAAGCTGGCTGCCCCGAATCCGGACTTTTTCCGGGCCCGGTGACGTCATCCGCGCCGCTGTTGACCTTGGATCCAAGGTGCTTTGCTGGGAACAGGAAGAGAGCGGGTTCGTCGCCCCCTCGCTGCTGGCCCATCCGCGGGGCAGCATCGCGGTACTGGGACCGGAAGGCGGGCTGGAGCTCAAAGAAGCCGCTCTTTTCCGGGAGCATGGTTTCATCCCGGTGGGGCTTGGTCCGAACATCCTGCGCTTTGAAACTGCCGCCGTCCTGGTCCTGTCCCTGCACCTCTGGGCCGCCCGGCAACACCTGCCAGTCCCCTGACAGGCAGTCAGCTAAAGCCGGGACATCCTCTCCAGTTCCCCTTCCAGAAAACGCCGCAGATCCATTTCAAGGTCCAGGGCCCTGGAGTCATCGCCTGCGGTGACAACCTTGAAAAACTCCGCGCAAAGACCGCGCGGCTCCCTGCTCCAGGCGCTGGTGAATCCCTGCTTGCCGCCCTCGTCGAGGGTCGCGGGCAAAAAATCTTCGCCCCGCCAGGCATGTGACCAGTGGATCACGTACCAGTAGTGCAGCAGGAAGCGATCCAGCAAAACAAACACCCACTGCACCGTGTCCAAGGGGCCGACCTGCACGCTGCGCTGTCCGATGCCCAGTCCCAGGACCTTGCCCCGCACCAGGCGTTCGCCCTGAAAAAGGGCGGCAAGTCCGGCCGTGGCCCCGCCCACGGCGGCAAAAAGTCCCAGGCTGCTGCCCAGCGTGGCCAGATCAAGCGCGACCCCCGCCGCTCCACCGGCGGCCACGGCCGCTGCCACGAGCTTGCCCTTGCTCAGTCCGAAGACGGTCCAGGTGGTGCGGGAAAACAGATCCTGACGCAGGACCGACTGTTCCGGGAGCACAAAGGATCGCCGATCATGGCGAAACTGCAGGCAGACCTGCTCGTGCAGCACTTCCTCCTCCTGCCGGATCCGCTCCTCCAGACGCGTGGTCAGGCGGGCCTCCACTTCGGCCCTGCGGTCCAGGTCGGACAGCCGCGCCGTTTCCACCATGCCAAGCACACGCCGCAAGAAAGCGCAGACCAGGGCCGCGCATTCCGCGTTCCTGCGCTGCCAGTCGCGCACAAAGACATCCACCACCAAACCCAGCGCGTCCTCCCAGTCCTGTTCGAGGGCGCGCAGGCTTTCGAGCAGACGCATGCGTTCGGCAAAAGTTGCGCGTAAGGCGTTGAAAGTACGCACCATATTGAAATGTTTGCGCAGCTCGTTCTTCCATTCCTCCAGAAACTGCTCCTCCCCGGTCTTGCAGTTGAGAATGGCCATGCGCGGGCGTCCGGTCAAACGCAAAATCTCCATCTCGGCCTTGTCGACCTGTCGCAGCGGGCGTGAGGCGTCGAGCACATAGATGATCCCGGCTCCATCGCGCACCGGGGTCAGTAACTCGCACTCATGGGCCATGCCCGGGTCATCCCTGAACTCGGCCAGGAACGCAGCGAAGACCTCGTTTTCCGGACCGCGGAATTTTCGCATCCAGCCAAGGGTCTGCACGGGGTTCTGAAAACCGGGAGTGTCCACGAAGGCAATGACATCCCTTCCGTCGATGCTGACCGGGTAGGTCATGGATTCCACGGTCTCGCCCGGCCGGGGGCTGATGCGGATCTGATCATTCTCGACCAGGGTGGCCACCACCGAGGACTTTCCTTCGTTTGGATGACCGATGACGGCAAAAACGGGCATGGACTTCATGTGTTTGCTCCAAAAATATCAACGCGCAGCGGGGCCAGACGGGCAACGGCATCGGCCCAGACCGCCCGCTCGGCCTCATTTGGAGCGGTCAGCCAGTCCCCGCCGGAAGGGCGGCCGCAGAAAACAAGGACCAGGTTCCGGCCCCGGCCTTCTTCCCGGCCAAGCAGCGCCAGGGCCTGCATGTTCTCCCGGATGGGCGGCTGCCAGGCCTCGACGAGCACCACAAACCGCTCGAATCCTCCGGCCCAGTCGAGCCCGGCGCAATCATCCAGCACCTGCCGGACCTCATCCACCTCCAGGGCGGCGGGAACCACGCGCCCGGCAGGATAGCCACAGACCCGCCGGGTCAGGTCCGAGAGAAGACCGTCTTCGATCCGGCCCACAAGTTCCGGCGGCAAGAGCAGCACGCAGCCTACTTCGGCCGGAGACTGCCGGGCGGAACGTTCCGCGTCCGGACTCGCCTCGATGCCAAGGGGCAAGGGCGCGGACGGGCTCTCTTTGCCCCTGGACGAGCCAAGCAGCGGCGCCTGCATGCGATCGACGATGCGTCCGAGATCAGGATGGACAAAACGCCGTTCCGCGCGCCGCAGCATCCAGTGGGCCGACGCCAGCAGGAGAAGTCTGGGCAGCAGGGCATAGACCAGCAGGCACATGCACAAAAATGGCCACCAGGCAACGAGGTCCGCGCTGGCCAGGGCCTGAATGCCGTCTTTTAGAACTATGCGGCTGCCCTCGATCTGGAGCAGGGTCGGCGTCAGCCCCCACTGCTCCGGCAGCCAGGACCACGGCACGGACAGGGCCGAGACCAGGGAGTGCATGCCCTGCGCCCCGATCTGCAGGGTCGACTGCCAGCCAAACGCAAGGTCCGTGACCGCCACGCTGACGGCCAGGCTCGCCAGAGAACCGAAAGCCAGGCAGAGGCCGCCCAGATGCAGGAGCCGCAAGCTCTCCCAACCCAGCATCCGGGCAGGCCAACCCCGGCGCAGGAAAAGCGCGCGGACAAATCCGGCCTGGGCGGAAAGGCTGCCGGGCCTGCGCCAGAAAAGATCGAACAGGGGGCGCAGCGGGATGCGAAATTCGGCCCGGCCCAGCCCCCGAAGCACAAGCAATCCTGCGGCCAGCAGGCTGAACCCCGCCTGAGGCAAGACGGCCAGCAGCAAAAAAACCGAGACATTGACCGGCTCGATTCCCGAGTAGAGGAGCAACGCCCGCACCAGCGAGATGCCCGTCAGCAGGCCGCCGATCACAAGCAGCAGGCGCAGCACGACCAGGACCGTCCGCAACGAATCCGACGGCAGCCCTGCGGCACCTGCATCCCGGCGATGCTCCAGCCAGTATGCGCCTTGCAGCTTGGGAGGCACTGCATCGGCCTTGGCAGCCAGTCCGATAGTGCGATCCCGGTCCAGGATTTCTCCGGGATCGAGGACCCTGTCCTTTTCAAGGAACCATTCCAGGTCGAGATAGTCGCCAAGGCGCATGCCGTGTTTCATGGCCACAAGCCTTACCAGCACGCTGCCCTGTTGGCAAAAGAGAGACCACGGCAAAAATTGCGCCCTTGTCAAAAAAAACATGAAACGCTAGCGTTCGCACTTCCTCGAAACGAAGCACACCGATCAAGGTTACTTTATCGATGCTAGCCCCCGCTGGAGCAGCTCTCCAAGGATTTTCATGTTTTCTACCCGCCGCAGCCTCAGTCTGCGCCTGATCATCTCCATGGGGCTTTTGAGCCTGGCGGCCAGCACCATCCTGGCCGCTGTCCAGCTTCATTTCAAATATGAGAGCAATATCGGCGCTGTGTACGAATCCATGGAACAGGTAGCCTCCGGCGATCTCAACAGCATCTCCGCTAGCCTGTGGCAACTTGATACCGCCCTGCTCGACATCCAGCTGCAAGGACTCATCGCACGACCGAACTTCGTGCACGCGGCCATTGTCCAATCCGGCAAGACCATCGCAGAGGCCGGCCGCGTCGATGCCAAAAGAGCCATAAGACGCGAATTCGAGCTCACATTTGCCTTCAACGATCAGCCCTACGAACTGGGCACACTGGTGCTAGTCGCTTCGCTGGACGGGCTCAGGGCCCAGGTTGGCCGCGAATTCCTGGACCTCTTCGTGGGCGAGGTCATCGTCGCGCTGTTTCTGGTCTCTGCCCTGCTTTTTCTTTTTCACCGCCAGATAGGCATGCATCTGCGGACCCTGGCCGCCCGGGTCCGGGACATCTCTCCCGTCAATCTGGAGCAACCCATCGCGCTCAACAAGAGGTTCCGCGACGACGAACTCGACCAGGTCACCGCTTCGCTGGAAAAAATGCGGAGCGGACTGCTGGAGGCCTTCACCAAACTGAGCGAGGAAGTCGAAGAACGACGCATCGCCGAATCGAGACTGTCCCTGGCCAAGGAACAGGCCGAAAGCGCGACTCAGGCCAAGACCCAGTTTCTGGCCAACATGAGCCATGAAATCCGCACGCCCATGAACGGGGTCATGGGCATGCTCCAGCTGGCCATGGACAACTCCGACCCGGCCGTCATTCAGCAGTATCTGCAAACGGCCATGCGTTCCTCCCGCAGCCTGTTGCGGCTCCTGAACGACATTCTGGACCTCTCCCGGCTGGAAGCCTCGCGCATGCCCGTGATGCAAGAGCCTTTCGACATCCGCGAAATCATGGATGAGTTGACGGACAGCTTTCAGGCCGTGGTCCTGGACCGGGGCCTAGCGTTGCGCGGCACTGTCGACGACGCCGTGCCCCCGGCCCTGCTCGGAGACACGGTGCGAATCCGCCAGATCCTGACCAACCTCATCGGCAACGCGGTCAAGTTCACCCTGCGCGGAAAGGTCGAGATCCGCGTCTCAAACCTGTCCCCCGTCAAACCCGGCGAGAACCGCATCTACATCGAGATCGAGGACACCGGAGTGGGCATCCCCGACAAGGCGCAACCCGCCCTGTTCGCGCCTTTTGCGCAGGCCGACTCGACCCAGACCCGAAAATTCGAGGGCTCGGGCCTTGGCCTCAGCATCACCCAGCAACTGGTCGTGCTGCTGGGCGGCTCCATGGCCTTCGAGTCGAGCCCGAGCGGCTCGCTTTTTGCCGTCTGTCTGCCGTTGCAGCCCGCGCCGCCGCACTCACTCAAGCATGCTCCGCCGCTCCAAACCGAGAATGAGCAGCCCATACAGTCCCTCAAGGTGCTCGTGGCCGAAGACAACCCCGTCAACAGCATGATCGCCATAAAATTCCTGGAAGGCATGCAGCACAAGCCAATCCTGGCCACGAACGGGCGGGAAGTTCTCGAATACATGCGCAGCGAACCTTTCGACCTGGTGCTCATGGACATCCAGATGCCTGAAACTGACGGATTGGAAGCGACCCGAGTCATCCGCTCCTGGCCCAAATCCGAAGGCGGAGAGACTCCCATCGTGGCCATGACCGCCCACGCCTTCTCTTCCGACACCGAGCGCTTCATGGCCGCGGGCATGAACGGGCACCTGCCCAAACCCGTCTCTCGCCAGGATCTGGAACGTCTCCTGCGCACAATGCCAATGGCCCGGCAGGCATGACCAAAAACGGACACACCCTGTTCCGGCCGCCCGCAGAAGCGTACAGCGCGCTCATTCGCGTGGCCGACGGATGCCCGCACAATTCCTGCGCCTTTTGCGCCATGTACCGTGGCGTTGCCTACCGCGTTCACGATCAGGCCTCCGTGAACCGGAGCATCGCCCTGGCCGCCGCGCAAGACCCGGGCGCCCGGCGGATTTTTCTGGCCGACGGAGACGTGCTGGCTCTTCCCGCCGCGATGCTGGAAATGATTCTGGACACGGCGCGCGCATCGTTTCCAAGACTTTCGAGGGTCAACTGTTATGCTTCCGGCCAGGCCCTGGCGGGCAAAAGCGACGCGCAGCTGGAGCGCCTGCGCCAAAAGGGCCTGCACACCCTTTATCTTGGCCTTGAGAGCGGTTCCGAAGAGGTCCTGCGACGCATGTCCAAGGGGGGCACGGCCCAAGGAATGATCGACGGCTGTCTGCGCGCTCAAAACGCCGGCCTGACCGTCTCGGTCATGGTCCTCATCGGCCTCGGCGGTCAGGAACTGTCCGCGCTGCATGCCCGGCAGACCGCGGAAGCGCTGAACGCCATGCAGCCCACCCTCCTGTCCTGCCTGCGTTTGGTCCCCATCGCAGGCACCGCCCTTGCCCGGCGCATCGCGGACGCGAGCTTCAGGGAGCTCACGGAAGAGCAGTCCGTGCGGGAACTGCGGGACATCCTTGCGGGCCTGAACCTTGGACGAACCGTTTTCCGAGCCGATCACAGCTCCAATATCCTGCCTCTCTCCGGCCGCCTGCCACGGGACAAAGACAGGCTTCTGGACGAATTGGACGAACTGCTCGAATGCAAAGCGCTGGACCCGGATACCCCCGGAGCGATGCCCGCCCTGCTGTAGATCGCGTTTACGCCCACGCGCTTTTCCCATGGGAGCTGACAAACTATTCCGCAGTCGGCCTGCGCCGCTTCAATTCTTGCTTTTTTTCGCATATCCAGCCATGCAAAAGGGCCTGCACAACCGCAGAAATCAACGGGACCCGCAGCGATGCACCGGAGCACGGCACCTTCCCTGAACCCCGCGCATAATTCGCCGGGCAACCCGGTGTGCGCCTCGGCAGTCCTTCACCCGACCGGAATAACATCGAGCGAGACAGAAGATGATCGACCTGTTTTCAATCCAGGCCTCGGACAACCCGATACGGCAGATATCTTTGGCTTTCTTCAATTCCGGCGGCCACCAGCCTGAAGAAAGCCGCATTGTGACCACTGCGATTCTGGTCGGTGCGGTCGTTCTGGCCTACATCATCTGGAAACGCTTTGGCGGGGGAGCACCCTGGAACCGGCAGTCCGGATCCACCGTAGTGCCCAAGGACATCGCCACCATCCTGGAGCAGGCCATGGTCGTACGCAGTCGCATCGACATGAGCTTTCACCCCATCACCACTTCCCGCCAGACCATCTCGTGCACGCTCTTTGAAATGGCGGACACGGGCATTACCCTGGAGATGCCTCTGGGCGTGGACCCTTCCGATGCATGGATCGGCAAGCTCATGGTCTGCTATTTTCGCATCCCCCGTGAAAACAAGCAGCCTTATTACTACACCTTTCTGTCCCCGGTGGCGGGCGTGTGGAAAAAAGGAGACATCTCCTACGTAATCCTTGGCATACCCCCCAAGGTCGAGCTTGGTCAGAAACGCAAACATCTGCGGCTGGAGCTTCCCCCCAGGGACATAAAGGATTTTCGCATCTGGCCAGCAACCGAGGACGGAAGCTTCCACTTCGAGGCGGATCCCAAAAACTGGCCCAACCCTCTTGCTGTCTACACCCGTAACGATCCTGACGGACTCAAAGTGCTTGACCTTTCCGGCGGAGGCATCAAATTGTCATTTGATCCGAAGCTCTACGACGGACTCAATGATTTTGTGGCCAAAAATCCGATTCTGTTCATGCGCCTTGAGCTTGAACAGACCAACGACATGGAATTTCCTCCGTATTTCATGGCCGCCAAGCTGCGCACCAAGGCCCAGGACCCTGATCAGGACGTCTTGATGCTCGGCTACGAGTTCGTGGAATGCTGCTCCAGCGACGGCTCGGAAACCATCGACTGGGTCAAGATCGATCCCGAAAGGGGCATCGACGAACTGGTCACGTGGGTTTTCAAACGCCACCTGGAGCTTTACCGGGAACGGGAAATTGTTTAGTTGAGCAAGCGTTTTTCAACTTGTAAACCTTCCATTGGAGGACACAGTATCTATGGACGAGGGCCCTGACAGTCGACTTTGGACCACACTGAGGCGCTTTTTTTCACGCAGGGGCGAATGCCATCTGGAAGAAGCCATACAAGAGGCCAAAGACGGCGGTGAACTGCAGAACGACGAAATGTCCATGCTTTTGAACGTGCTGCAGCTTGATGACAAACAAGCATACGAAATCATGATTCCCCGCACGGACATCGTCTGTGCTGAAATCGACGAAACTATCACTGAAGTCGCCAGAAAATTCTTTGAAAGCGGGCACTCGCGCCTGCCCATCTACAAGGAAACCAAGGATCAGATAATGGGTGTGCTGCACTGCAAGGAGCTGCTGCGCTTTTTTGTCGGCGACGAAGAGGCCCCGACGGACCTGGCTTCCGTCCTGCGGCCGCCATATTTCATTCCCGAAACCAAGAACGTCAAAAACATCCTGCTTGATTTTCAGAGCAACAAACAGCACATGGCCATCGTTCTGGACGAATACGGCGGAACGGCGGGTCTGGTCACCCTAGAAGACGTGCTCGAAGAAATAGTCGGCGACATCGAGGACGAATACGACCCCATACGCCCCGAGGACATCCAGCCCATCGACGAGGGCACGTTCCTCGTTTCCGGACGAACCATCCTCGAGGACTTGCACGAGGAATGCGGCATCCTGCTGGAATCCGAACAGGTCGAAACCGTGGGCGGTTACATCAGCGAACAGCTCGGCCGCGTCCCCGAGACCGACGAATCCCTGGAGCTGCAGGGCTACACGTTTCTCATCAAGGAAGCCGATGTCAAACAGATCCAATGGGTTATCGTCTCCAAGCCAACATCCTGACTCTCTTTTGCACCGTCTTGGTCCCATGGGCTTGGCTCTCATCGGGACCTGGTTTGGATTTGCCAATCCGCTCCTGCACTTCCCCCTGGCCATCCTGCTTCTGCCCGCAGCGCTTGTCCTGTCCGCGCTACGGGCCAAAAGCTTTGCCCAGTCCTTCAGAAACGGATTCCTGACCGCGTTGCCGGGCTATGCCGCCAGCCTTTACTGGCTGGCGATCCCCGTGCACGACCACGGCGGATTGCCCTGGGCCCTGGCCCTGCCCTGTCCGGTCCTGGTCGGGGCCCTGCTCGCCGCTTACGCCGGCCTGTTCTGCATGGGCGTGCACCTGATCAGATTCCGGATTTTCGCCCCCCTGGCCATACCCGCCTCGGGGCTCCTGTGGGCCAGCCTGGAACTGGTCCGCAACCATTTCCTGACCGGCTTCTCCTGGCTGACCCTGGCCCAGGCCCTGGCGCCCTGGCCTCAAACCCTGGGCCTTGCCGCCTGGATCGGCGGCTTCGGGCTGTCCGCGCTGCTGGCAAGCATAAGCCACTGCCTGTTCATCAGCAAAAGTTTCTCGCGCCTGGCCGTGCTGCCCCTGATCGGCCTTGCCCTGCTGCCCGGTCTGGTCTCCAGCCCCCAGGCCCCGAAAGCCACGGCTTCGGTATCCATGATCCAGGGCAACATCGATCAGGGCCTCAAATGGGACGAGGGCATGCAGGCGGACATCCTCAAGACCTATCTGGACCTTTCGTTCAAGGCCGTCGCCGAAAACACGCCGGACCTTGTCGTCTGGCCGGAAACAGCCATGCCCTTCTATTTTCAGGACCCGTCCGACCTGACCACGAACATGCGCCTTGGCGTGGCGCGGATGCAGGTGCCGGTCCTGGCCGGAGCTCCGGCCTATTCCATCCCCATGGAACCGGGCGCTCCTCCGTACGTCCTGCACAACCGCGCCTATCTTCTGGGCGCAAACGGCGAGCCTCTGGCCTCCTATGACAAGGAACACCTCGTCCCCTTTGGCGAATACGTGCCTCTGGGCAAATGGCTGCCCTTCATCACCAAGCTGGTCCCGGGACAGTTCGAGTTCAAGCCAGGCCTGAGCACCGAACCGCTCAAGACCGGTCCGCTGGCAATGGGCCTGCTGATCTGCTATGAAGCGATCTTCCCGGAACTGGCCCAAAAACAGGTCGAGCTCGGGGCCAATGTGCTGGTCAACATCAGCAACGACGCCTGGTTCGGTCGCTCTTCGGCGCCGTGGCAGCATCTGCACCTCTCCGTACTGCGTGCCGTGGAGCAGAACCGGGCCATCATCCGAGCCACCAACTCCGGCGTGAGCGTCTTCATCGGCCCTGACGGCGGCCTGCGAGGCCCCACTGAGCTCTTCACGACCAGGATCGCACACGACCCGGCCATACCGCTCTTGACAGAGACGACCTTTTACCACGAACATTTCCTTCTGATTCACATGGCCTTTCCCGTCCTGACGATCGCCCTCCTGTGGGCCCTTTGGCGGAAAGGCCCAAAAATTCACACCTAATCGAGAACATCATGCTGCAATATTCAGAACTTAAAGCCCGAGCCGCGCAACTGGACGAACGCTTCACCGACTTCTGGAGGCGGCTTTGACCTGCGCAAGAACAAGGAACGCCTGAACGAAATCGAAAAGCAGCTCTCCTCGCCCGGAGCCTGGGACAAGCCCGAGCTTTTGACCCCGGTGCTGCAGGAGAAGACCCAGCTTGAAAGCCGGGTGGACGAATGGGAAGCCCTCCATCAATCCCGGGACAACGCGCTGGAGTGGCTCGAAATGGCCTCCACGGAACAGACCGAAGAGATGCTGCATGCCCTGGAGGATGCCCTGGAGGAGATGAGCGCCAGGCTTGAGGCCGCCCAGATGCGAACCCTGCTGAGCGATCCAGAGGATGTGAGCGAGGCCATCCTCGAAATCCATCCCGGAGCAGGCGGAACCGAGTCCCAGGACTGGGCCGAGATGCTGCTGCGCATGTATCGCCGTTTCGCCGAGCGGGTAGGCTTCAAGGTCGAGCTTCTGGACCTGCTGCCCGGCGACGAGGCGGGCATCAAGAGCGTAACCCTGCACATCCACGGCCCCTACGCCTATGGCCAGCTCAAGGGCGAAAAAGGCACCCACCGCCTGATTCGCATCTCGCCCTTCGACTCCAGCGGGCGGCGGCACACCTCTTTTGCCTCCGTGGACGTGTATCCCGACGCAGGCCAGGATATTGAAATCGAGATTCGGGACGAGGACATCCGGATAGACATCTTCCGCTCCAGCGGACCGGGAGGCCAGTCCGTGAACACCACTGACTCGGCGGTGCGCGTTACGCACATCCCGACGGGCCTTGTGGCCCAGTGCCAAAACGAGAAGTCCCAGCACAAGAACAAGGAAGCGGCCATGAAGGTTTTGAAAGCCCGCCTCTACGAGCTTGAGCTGCAAAAAATAGCAAGCGAGCGGCAGGCAGAGTATATCGCCAAGGGAGCCATCGCGTTCGGCTCCCAGATCAGGACGTACACCCTGCAGCCCTATCGCCTGGTCAAGGACCACCGCACCGGCACGGACACCAGCAACGTGGACGCGGTCCTCGACGGCAACATTGACGCATTCATACACAACTACCTTTTATACCTGCATGGCAAATCATAATCTCCCTCCGGACGAGGCGCTGCTGGATGAACTTGAATCCCTGGAAAAGGAGGTGCATTTGCCTCCGGCCGACTCAGAGGTGGCGGCCCTGGTCCGGCTGATCCGCTCCGACCCGTCCTGGCCTGAACGTTTGCGTCAGAAAAAACTTGGGCAATGGCTCGTCCTGCCCCTGCACGGCGACAAATTTCCGGCGCTGGTCCGGCTTAAGGAGCACATCGAACACCTGACCGTTCTGCAGGGCCAGGATGCGCTGACCGGCCTGGCCAATCGCCGTGGATTCGATCAGGCCATGTCCATGGAGATAGAGCGTTCCTCGCGCTTCAAGACCCCACTGACGCTATGCATCATGGATCTGGACAACTTCAAGGCCGTCAACGACATCCATGGACACCCCTGCGGAGACGAGGTCATCAGGGCCATGGCGTCGATCTTGCTTGCCGAAATGAGAATGATCGACACGGCGGCCCGCATCGGCGGCGAGGAGTTCGCCCTCTTGCTGCCCGGCACGGGACAGGCCAGGGCCCTGAAACTCCTGGAGCGCATCCAGTCGGTCATTAAAGACACCTGGATCACCTGCGGCGAGGCACGGCTCACCATGACCATGTCCATGGGGGTGGCCAGCTATCGGGGCAAACTCACGCCTGACCCGGTCAAACTTCTGGCCGAGGCGGACAAGGCCCTGTACCGCGCGAAGCGGGCCGGAAAAAACAGGATCGAGACCTCACCCATCCTGGACCTCGTCCACGCAGAAGAGCCGTCGCTGGTGCACCAGAACGAAAAACGCTTTCTTTTTTCCTCATTCTCCGACCCATCGTCAGGGCCGGAGTAGAACAAGGACCGACATGACCGAAGCCAACACGACACTCAGCATCTCCGTCGCCAGCGGCAAAGGCGGCGTGGGCAAGACCAATCTCGCCCTGAATCTCTGTTTTGCCCTGCATGAACTCGGCAACAGCATCGTCCTGCTGGACGCCGATCTGGGGCTGGCCAACCTGGACGTGCTCCTTGGCATTTCCCCGGAAAAAAACCTGCAGGACCTGCTTGGTGACACCTCGGCCGAAAACGTTGTCATTCCCCTGGCGGGAGACGGCTTCGTCCTGCTCCCATCGGCCTCCGGCGTGGCCGAACTGGTGGAAATGGACGAGGACGTGCAAGGCCTGCTGCTGGACAAACTGGACGCCCTGTTCCGGCGCTACGATTTCCTGATCCTCGATCTGGGCGCCGGCATCAGCCCGACAGTGCTCTCGTTTGCGGCCATGCCCCAGGAACGGATCGTGGTCATCACCCCCGAGCCCACTTCCCTGACCGACAGCTATGCCCTGATCAAGGTGCTCTGCACCCAGCGTCAGATCAGGAATTTCCAGATCATCGTGAACATGGCCGAATCGCAAAAAGAGGCCAAAAACGCCTTCAACCGCCTGGCCCAGGCCTGCGAGCATTTCCTGAGCCTGCCCATCAGCCTGCTCGGCGTGGTCCACCGCGACCCCATGGTCACGGAATCCGTCCGCCATCAGGTTCCGCTCCTGAAATTTGCCCCAACCTGCCAGGCGGCGCAGGACATTCGCGAAATCGCCCAAAAAATCATGGACCGCCGCATCAGATTGAAAGATCTCATCTCCCGCAGCCCGATCCTGAAACCCCTGATCTAAAGAGGCCTCCTTGAAGACAAGCATCCATGCCGCACTCTGGTTCACCCTGGCCCTGGCCCTTTTTGCGCCCGCCCTGGCCGGGGCCGAGACGACAATCCTCTTCTCCGCGAACAGTCTGGGAGAATTCGCCCCATGTCCCAGTTGAGGGAATAAAACCTTCGGGGGGCTGGCCCGGCGGGCCACCTATTTCAAAACCGCGCGCGAGAATGCGGACACCGTCATCATAAGCGGCGGATACGAGTTTTCCCCCATCGGTCTGGAGAGGGACAGGCACCCGTCCGTCATCTCCAAGCTCAAGAGAGCCTACGACCTGCTTGGCTACGATATCGCGCTGCGTGCCCCCAATGACGCCGTCGCCTTCGAGCATGCAGGCGTGGAAACCGGTCAGTGGGCCGGCCCGTTTGACGAACCGCAACTGGTCGTCAGGCAGGTGCAGGGCGGCAGCCTGGCTTTCGTTCTTTTCCCCGACAGCGGGCTGCACGACCTCGAGATCGAGGACAGGGCCGCCGCTTTGGCGAAATCTCTGCGCAAAGACGGCAAGCACAACTTGATCATCGGGATCAGCACCTGGGGCGCGAACCGGGAGAACGATTTCATCGACCGTCACGGCGCGGCTTTCGACATCATTCTTGGGTCCGGGCCGGGCCCGGGCTATGCGGGTCTCTTCATGCGCGAGAACTCGCTGCTCTGGGTGCGGGCCTTCACCAAAGGCAGAAACATCCTCGGCGTGACCATTCCAACTCTGCCCGAACCCGGCGTCAAGATGATCTGGGAGCCGCAGACTACCGTTTTCACGGCGGCCACGCCTCTTGGCGGCGAAGTCGTCGCGGACCCTGAAATCCACGCCATCTTCAATCCCTAGCCAATTCCTTGCATTTTGCCGCAATTCCCCATAATTTGGCACTTATAATAAATTATCCTTGAAGGAAAACGCATGTCCATTTTCGCCGGCCCGACCCAATTTTTTTACAAGATGCAAGGCAGCGGCAACGATTTCATCGTCATCGACAACCGCGCAAAGACCATATCCCCCGGGCTCATGCCCCGCTGGGCCAAGGCGCTGTGCCCGCACGCCTTCAGCATCGGCGCGGACGGCATCATATTTCTGGAACTCGACGACTCCGGACAGGCCGCTACGCGTTGGCACTTTTTCAATGCCGATGGCTCCCGCGCCGAGATGTGCGGCAACGGCTCGCGCTGTGCCACCCTGCTGGCCCACAAGCTAGGCATGGCCCCAGCCGAACACCTCATGCTCACTGACGCGGGCGCGGTGCACGCCCAGGTCTTCCCTGAAGCCGGCGAGGTGGAAGTGCAGCTGACCCCGGCGCGTGACATGGCCCTGAATTTTACCCTCGAACTGGGCGGCGAGACCTTTACGGCCCATTTCGCCAACACCGGCGTCCCGCATACGGTCATTATCACCGACGACGTCAAGGGCCTTGATGTAAAAAGCCTTGGAGCCAAGGTCCGCTATCACGGACACTTCGCCCCGGCCGGGACCAACGCCAACTTCATCCAGATCCTGAACCGCGGGGAGCTCCTGCTGCGCACCTACGAGCGAGGCGTGGAAAACGAGACCCATGCCTGCGGAACCGGCGCGGCCGCTTCCGTGGCCGTTGCCCACGCGCTGGGCCTTTGCGATGCCAGGGCAAGCGTAACCACCTCGGGCTCGGAAGTGCTCGGGATAGGAGTTCAAGGCTCGGACATTTTCCTGCGCGGCAAAGCACTGCTCGTCTACAAGGGCGAGTTCTGCCCCGCCGCCCTGGGCCTTTAAGGCTCCAGACGGCCAACTTATCAACCACAGCCCCAATCCGGGAGGAAACGATGCAATTCAAAGGAGCGTTTACAGCCCTGGTCACCCCGTTTTCAAACGGCCAGCTTGACGAGGAAGCCTATCGAGAGCTCATCGAATGGCAGATTCAAAGCGGGATCAACGGCGTAGTGCCCTGCGGCACCACCGGAGAGTCCGCCACCATGAGCCACGACGAACACAAGCGGGTGATCCGAATTTGCGTGGACCAGGTCAAGGCCCGGGTGCCGGTCCTGGCCGGTGCCGGATCGAACAACACTGCCGAGGCGGTGGAACTGACCCGCTTTGCCAAGGAGGCAGGAGCCGATGGCGCGCTTCTGATCACGCCCTACTACAACAAGCCGACCCAGGAAGGGCTCTACCAGCACTTCAAGCGCATCGCCGATGAAGTGTCCATGCCCTTCATCCTCTACAACGTTCCGGGCCGCACCAGCGTGAACCTGCTTCCGCAAACAGTGGCCAGGCTGAACAAAGACATCCCGGACGTGGTCGGCATCAAGGAAGCCACGGGCGATCTGAGTCAGATATCCCAGGTTCTCGAATTCTGCGGCCCCGACTTCCAGGTCCTCTCCGGCGATGATTTCACGGTGCTGCCCCTTTTGTCCGTGGGGGGCTGCGGAGTCATCTCGGTTGTCTCGAACATTCTGCCCGACAAGATGAGCGCGCTCTGCTCGGCCTGGTTTGCGGCCGATCTGCCCAAGGCGCGGGAAATGCACTTCCTGCTGGCGTCGTTCTCCCGCATGATGTTCATTGAAACCAACCCCATCCCGGTCAAGACGGCCCTCTCCCTCATGGGCCGCATCAAGCTTGATATGCGCCTGCCCCTGACACCCATGAGCCCTGCCAACGCAGAAGCACTGCACGGATTCCTGGCCGACAAGGGACTGATCTGATCCACTCGACGCACCATGAAAAAAGGCCGCTGTCCCCAACGGGGAGGCGGCCTTTCTCTTTTTCGACGCAATACGGGATCAGCTCAGCACAACCTGGTCCTTGCCGTCGCGCTCCTGCAAAAAAACATTGACCTGCTGATCCCGTTCCGTAGCCACGGTCTTGCCGATAAAATCGGCCTGAATGGGCAGTTCACGGTGTCCGCGATCGACCAGCACAAGGAGTTTCACAGCCTCGGGCCTGCCAAAATCCAGGATGGCCTCAAGGGCGCAGCGGATGGTCCGACCGGTGAAGAGCACGTCATCGATGAGGATGATGGTCTTGTCTTCCACGGAAAAATCAATACGTGTGGCGTTGATGTTCGGAGTGGCCGTGGAGGAGGTCCAGTCGTCGCGGTACAGATTGATGTCCAGTTCCCCGCAGGGAATGCTCCGCTGTGTACGCGCCGACAGGAGGGCGCAAAGCCTGCATGCGAGGTCCGCGCCGCGCCGCTGGATGCCGACCAGGGCTATGGACTCGTGGTCCGCGATCTGTTCCAGAATCTGACAGGCGAGACGGTCAAGTGTGCGCTCGACATCGCGAGCGGCCATGATTTCCTTGCTGCGGTGCATGAGACTCCTCCATTTCATGTGACAAGCCTTGTTCACTAAGGGCCCCAAGTTGTAATTGCAAGTGAATCGTCCTATAGCATTAAACGATAAATTCTTGGGACACGGAGGAAGATAAATGGGCGTCGACAATCTTTTCTTTCTTGAGCTCATCGAGTGGTTTGACGACAGCGGTCAGGAATTCGCGCGGCGATTCCCACAGGATGGCTCCGGCGAAATCAAGTACGGCGCGCAGATGGTCGTGCGCGAATCCCAAGCCGGCATCTTCTTCTACAACGGCAAGGCCGTGCATGTCTTCGGACCGGGCAGGCACACCCTGAAGACCGCCAACATCCCAATCCTGAACAAGATCATGGGCATCCCCTGGGGGCTGGAGAGCCCGCTCCGGGCGGAAGCCTACATGGTGAACACCAAGGTCTTCCCCAACCTCAAATGGGGCACCCGGGAGCCGGTGGCTTTCAAGGATTCGGAACTCGGACTCATCCGCCTGCGCGCCTACGGCATGTTCAACATCCAGATCGTGCAGCCCCTGCTCTTCATCAACTCACTGGTCGGCACCATGGGCTCCTTTACCGTGGCCGACTTAAGCGACTACCTGGGCAAGGTCATCGTCTCCAGGTTCAACGATTACCTGGGCGAAAACATGGACACCATCCTGAACCTGCCCAGCCGCTACGAAGCATGGTCCGCGGGCTTGCGGGAACGGCTGCAGGAAGATTTCCGCCATTTCGGGCTGTCGCTGAACCAGCTCTTCATCAACGCCATCACCCCGCCGCCCGAAGTCCAGAAGGCCATGGACGACAAGACCAAGCTCGGCATGTTCGACGACATGAACAAGCTCATGCAGCTCAAGGCCGCGTCCGCCATGGAAAAGGCGGCCGCGAATCCCGGTAGCGCGGGCGAGTCCATGGGGCTCGGGGTAGGCTTCATGATGCCCTCGCTCATGGCCCAGGCCATGCAGATGGCAGGACAATCCGCCACGGCGCCTGCAGCGCAGGCCAACGGCCTGAAGTGCCCGGAATGCACCCAGCCCATCCGCCAGGACGACAAGTTCTGCCCCTCCTGCGGACACCAGCTGGTCGTCTTTGAACAGTGCAAGGGCTGCGGGAAAAACCTGGCCCCGGGCACGCGCTTCTGTCCGCGCTGCGGCAGGCAGGCAGGCAGCGTCCGCGAGACTGCCAAATGTCCGTCCTGCGGTCAGGAAAACCTGGCTTCCTCCACGTTCTGCAATCATTGCGGGGAGCGCATGGGCTGACCATGACCGGTCATCTCTCACATCAATGCCCGCAATGCGGAGCGCCGGTGGCGCTAAAGGAAACGGACAGGATTTTTTCCTGTCCGTTTTGTCAGGTCCGCCTGTTCATCCACAGCAGCGGCCCCTTTGAATACCGCCTGAAACCGCGCATCAGTCATCCGGGCACGCTCATTCATATCCCGTACTGGAGGTTCAGGGGCAACGCCTTTGTACTTGGACCGCAAACCACCCAGCACAAGATTCTCGATTCGAACCTCCTGGCCCTGAGCAATCCGGCTCTCCCGGCCTCGCTTGGGCTGCGCACCCAGGCCATGGAGCTGTCCTTTGTGGAACCGACGACGGACGGCCTCTTTCTGCCCCCGACCATACCAAGCATCGACTTCAAATCCCGTCTCCTGCGCGCCCTCCCAGGCCTGCCTGTCCAGAGAGGACCAAAGCTCACGGCCTGCGTGGGCGACAGTCTCTCGCTTGTCTACCAGCCCGTCTTTCAAAGCCATGAACTTGTGGACGGGATCACCGGCGAGCATCTCGGACCGGCCTGCATCGACCCGGCTGAAGCGCAAAAGGCTGGCAGTCGGCTCAGGTTCACCTCGACCCTGTGCCCCAAATGCGGATGGGATCTGATCGGAGACCGTCAGAGCCTGGTTCAGACCTGCCCGCACTGCGACACGGCGTGGGAACCCGGTCCCGAGGGCGGCCAGCAGATCGCCCCGCATTTTCTGCATACGCAGGAGAAGCCAGACATCTACCTGCCCTTCTGGAACCTGCGCGTCCAGGCCAGAGGGTTCAGGCTCCAGACCTGGGCCGACCTGATCCGGCTGACCAACCTGCCGCGCGCCCTCTTGCCCTGGATGGAGTCTACGGCCTTTTCCTTCCGCGTACCGGCCTTCAAGATCAGGCCCGGACTTTTCCTGAACCTGAGCGCCCAGGTCAGCCTTTACCAGCCAGAGGCTCCGACGCTTGAAACCCTGCCCCGCACGCCCCTGCATCCCGTGACCCTGCCCAGGGAGGAAGCGTTCCAGGCTCTACCCGTGGTCCTCGGCCGCCTGGCCCCGGCCCGCAAGAACCTGTTTCCCAGAATCCAGGGTGGTTCGTTGCGCGCAGGCGAGGCGAGCATCGAATATCTGCCGTTTATTGAAGGCCCGCGGGAATTCGTGCAGCCCGAAATGAACATGGCGATCCAGAAAAATGCCCTCCACTGGTCCACGACGCTCTAAAAAAAAGCGAAACCCGCCGGCCAAGCCCGACTGATTTCGCCATCAGGTAAGAAAAAGGGAGCGGCTCAGCCTGGAAAAATTTCGCCTTCCGTTGCCAGGCCCATGACCTTGGAGGCCAGGTGCAGACGCACGCGCACTTCGTCGAGGTCGTAGGGACGATAGACGTAATCGTCGGCTCCGGAAGAGATGCACTGACGGATCCCCCCCACGGCTCCACGCGGGATTCCCCCCATCAGATAGGCCCCCTGCAAGGCCTGCGTGTTGCGCACCCGCCAGAAAAGCTCATCGCATCCCATGAAGTCCGAATGCCAGTCAGCCAGGATCAGCACAGGAGGAGTTGCGGCCAGGGCAGCCTTCCAGACCGCATCCTCGTCCTCGAGAACCTCGCACGAGTATCCCCAGGTCCCGAGCGCCTTGACCAGAACATTGCGCGACAGGCTGGGCTCCTCGACAATTATTATGTGCAGTGCATTTTCCACTCTTGGCTCCATCAAACAAATATTTTCATTCGTCGTTCTCCGCATTGCGCAAAGTCCCGCGCACGAAAAAAGGCAGGATCGCCTCAATTCAATCCGGCCTGTCTTCCCGGGCGCATTCCAAGGGAACAGACCCTGATTCATCCTTGTGCTGAATCACGTGTCCGAAAATATAGGTGCAGATCGGCACGCCAAGCACCAGTCCCCAGATATGAAAAAGCTTGGCCCCGATGGTCAGGATGACGAGCACGATGACGGGATTTATGCGCATGTAGGAACCGTAGATCCTGGGATTGAGCACATATCCCTCAAGCAGGTGAATGACCGTGATCATGACGATGGCCAGCAGCATGGTCGTCAGCCCCGAGTTCTGCAGGGCAATGAGACAGATGGGCACGGAACTGATGAAAACGCCCAGAACGGGAATGAAGCTGCACAAAAAGACGATGACCGTCAAAAAGGCCATGGCCGAACCAAGGCCCAGCAACGACACGCCGATAGCCGTGAGCAGGGCGTTGACCAGCGCTATGACGAACTGGGCCTCCAGGGCCTTGCCCAGGACCATGGCGAAATCCCTGATGCTGCCGGCTACCTCGCGATAAACGAAACCAAGCTTGGAGGCTTCAAGTGAGCACACACTGGCTGAAAGGCGTGGCAGATCGAGAACTATGAGAAAAGAAAAGAGCAGTGCCAGCAGAAAGGCCGAGGCAATGGCGGCTATCCTGCCCCCCACGCCTCGCACCAGATCAAGCAGCTGATTGACCTTGTTTTGCCCTTCGGGATGATCACCCATGCCGAAAATCTGCTGCACCAGGGCGGCGACCCTGGACTTGCCGTTACCCGGTGCAGAGTGGTCCGCAAAAGCCCCTAGCTCCGGTATGGCGTTGGCGATCATGGGATAGCGCTCGCCCAGCGCCCCCAGTTCCTGATCCAGGCGTTCCACGTATTGAGGGAGCTGCGTGACGAAGAGTACGGTCTGATCCTTGGCCCGGGGCACCAGGAACACGCCCACGGTGATGAGCACTCCCAGAAATATGCTCGCCACCAGCACGACCCGAAGCGACCGGTTCGGAATCAGCCCCTGCAGCCTGTTCACACCTCGATTCTGGATATACCCGAACACAAAGGTCAGAAAAAGAAGCAGGAAAAAGGAGCGCAGTATGAAAACGACTGCAAACACGCCGCCCCAGACCAGAGCTCTGATCAGCGCGGGCATGATCCGCTCGGTGACATTGGACGGTCCTTGGCCGCAATCAGGGGTCATGAGTGTTCCTTAAAAAAGGTTTGAGAGCTCATCTTGAGCAAAAAAAGACCGGCCATGCCCGGTTCCATCCATTCCGAAAAATTGCGTAACGGAGGCCCCAATATCGCTCAGTGTGTCGCGGACACCCATGCATCCGGAGGCAATTCCTGGACCATGAGCCAGCACAGGTACCCGCTCCCGCGTATGATCCGTGCCGGGCCAGGTCGGGTCGCAGCCGTGATCGGCGGTCAGAATGCACAGGTCTCCAGGCATGAGCCGCGACAACAATTCGGGCAGACGTGCATCCAGGGCCTCAAGCGCGCGGGCATAACCGGCCACGTCCCGACGATGACCATGAACCGAATCAAAATCAACGAAATTCGTCATGACCAATGTCCGGTCCCCGGCGCTCTCAAAGGCGGCCAGGGTCGCGGCCATGAGCTGGTCGTGGCCATGGGCGCGGATGCTTTTGCCAACCCCCCGATGAGCAAAAATATCTCCGACCTTGCCAACACACAAGACCGTTCCTCCAGCCGCCGTCAAAAGATCCAGCACAGTGGGCGAAGGAGCGGGGATTGAAAAATCGCGCCGGTTGCCGGTACGCGTAAACGTATTCCTGTCTTTGCCCACAAAAGGCCGGGCGATAACCCTGGCGATGCGGTATTTGTCCGCCAGTTCCCGGGCGATGGAGCAGACTTTGAGCAGACGCTCAAGGCCGAAGGCCTCTTCGTGGGCCGCAATCTGCAGCACTGAATCCACGGAGGTATAGACGATGGGCCGGCCGCTGCGCAGATGTTCCTCGCCGTGGCGGGTCAGAATTTCGATGCCTGAGGCCTTGCAATTGCCCAGCACCCCGGGCAGGGCGGCGCGGGACACCAGCTCGTCCAGCAGATCTTCAGGGATGGAGTTCGTGTCCTGCTCGAAATAGCCCCAGTCAAAGAGTACCGGAGCCCCTGTCATTTCGAAATGACCGCTCGGGGTGTCCTTGCCCCGGCTGATTTCCGAGGCGCATCCGTGCCTGCCCAGAACCTGTCCGGGCACCTCCAGGCCGGGAGGAAGCGTTCCAGTGGACAGCTCGGCCGCCAGACCCAGTCCCAGGGAAGATAGCACCGGGAGCCGAAGCGGACCCTTGCGGCCGTCGTCGGCCAACCCTTGGGCGCAGACTTTTGCGATGTGCCCCAGCGTGTCCGCGCCAAGATCCTTGAACTGGTCCGCATCCGGAGCTCCGCCCACCCCCAGGGAATCGAGCACGAGCAGACAGACCCGCCTCATGCGCACTCCGACGGCGACGTCCCCGATGGACATTTCCCGGATGGACACGTCCGGGCCAGGATGTCGTCCAGCAGACCGCTGGCCCCGAAGCGGAAAGTGCGTGGGCTGATCCAGTCCCTGCCCATGATCTCCTCCGCCAAATCCAGATAAACTTGGGCGTCTGCCATGGTGCGCAACCCGCCTGAAGCCTTGAAGCCCGTCGACGCGCCCTTTTGGGCGCTGACTTCGAGCATGATCCGGGCCGCCTCGGGCGTGGCATGGATCGCGGCCTTGCCCGTGGAGGTCTTCAAAAAATCGGCGCCGTGGTCCACCGCCAGACTGCCGGCCGCACGGATCGCCTCCCGGTTCCCGAGTACCCCCGTCTCGAGGATGACCTTGAGCCGCACCGGGCAGACACGGCGGCATAGATCGAGATACTTTTCCACCTCGCTTTCCCGGCCAGCCAAAAACGCCCGGTAGGGAAATACAAGATCCACTTCCGTGGCGCCAAGGGCAAGGGCCACTTCGATCTCGCGGACGCTGCCCTCAGGGTCAAGGTCGCCCCCCGGAAAATTCACCACCGTGGCCAGCTCTATTCCCTGAAGAGAGCTGCGCTGCAGGCACGCCTTCACCTTGGGAAGGTGGCGGGGAAAAACGCAGATGGCGGCAATCTGGCCGCAAGGCCCGGACGCCCGGGAGCAAAGCGCCTCGATATCGGCGTCGGTCTCGACGCCGGACAGGGAGGTCAGATCCAGAAGAGAAACCATTCTCTGCCCGGATCGAATCGGAGTATCCTGCATGACAGCCTTCAACGGTTGAATGATGATAAACAAACGGCCTTGACTTGACGCAAAAAACAGACCGGCCGGGACAAACAAAACGCGTTTGGACCGGGGCAAAACAAAACATGTCGCAAGCGCGGACGCAAGCCCGGCGTGGGGTCAATCCGCACAAAAAAGCAGATTCTTCTTGTTCACGAAAGCATGCTGCAGTACACACTTCGTTCATGACAAGCCGCCGAAACCCGCACGTACTCCTCATTGCCATGATCGTTCTCCTGGTTCTCCCCGTGTCCGCACGCGCGGACCAGGTGTTCACCGGATCCCCGTTCTGGGAGGGCTTCACCAGCGAGGAAGGCCAAGGACTTTACCATGACCTGATGCGCGCCATCTATGGCCCCGGCGGTAACACGATCCGCCATCTGGAGGTGCCGGCCAAACGCGGGCTCATCATGGTCCGCGAAGGCACAATCGACATCTACACATGCCTTTCGGACCCCGTTGACGGCCTGCAACTGGCTGAGGAACCCATGTACGAAGGCGAATTCCACGCCATTTTCCGCAAGGACGTCTCCCCTTACTGGGACGGAGTAACCTCCATGGCGAACAAACGGCTGGTGTGGAGGCTTGGATATTACAGCCCCAAGGATTTTCCGGTACCCATCCAGTTCAGCGAAACCATCAGCGGGACCGAGGCCCTGGAGCGGGTCCTCCGCGGAGGAGCGGATTTCTATGTCGACGACCGCAACCTCATCTTGGAATCCATGCGGAATCTCAAGACACCGCTCGATGAAAATGATTTCCGCATCGAATCCGTGGGATTTCGCCAGTATTTTCCGGTCTTCTCCACTTCCGAACGGGGCCGGAAGTTGCGCAGGATCTTTGAGGAAGGCATGCACGCCCTGGCCGATCAGGGCAAGCTGGCCCCGATCTACGAAAAATGGCGTCTGCCCATGCCGAGAAAATATCAAAGATAGGCCTGGACTTCAGTACATAACGACATGCCCAAAGCGACCAGGAACACCCCTCTTTTGCCCCGGATCATCATCTTTGTCGTAGGCCTGCTCCTGACTCTTTACGGCACGGTCATTCCCCTGTTGCCTCTGATCGGCTCAAGGGCATCCGGCGAAATCACAGTCATCCGTCGCGAACTCGGCGATCGCCAGAATCCCGTGGCCAACAGCTACAGCTACTCCGTAGGCTTTGAGTTCACCCTCCCGGACGGACGCGTCATCCCCGGCAATACCAAAACCATCGGCACCGCCATGAGCGCAGGCATCTCCAAAGGCGCAAGCGTGGTCTTCTACCTGCCCGCCCTACCCTACATAAACGCCCTGGAACGGGACGTCCGCTTTGATCTCGGCAAGGTAGCCATCCTGGCGGCGGGGCTGTTCTTGTGTTTCGCGGCTGTCAGACGAAAGGTCAAATAGACTCTCCCTTGTCAACGCGCAGCGGCCCTCGACCCGACGCTTACGCTCTCACCCTGCGCCAATTCCTTGAGCCCCGACCCAAAACGGTCGACGCGTAGAATCCGGAAAAGCTCCGCATCGTTGGCCTGCGTGTCACGATAGCCGACGAAATAAACCCGTTTGCCGTCCACGGACCAGACCGGATCAAAGGCGGTGATCTCACGCGGCGTGATCTGCATGTTCTTGCCCACGCCGACCCAGCTGTCGTGCAGGGACAGGGCGGAACTTGGTTCGTGCATGATATTCTCAAAGCGAGGGGTACCGGGAACCGAATGACTGAAGACGAGCACCGTCGGGTCGGCGGGACAGACCGAAAACGTGTCCAGGCTGGTGACGCTTTGCGCCTTTGAGCCCATGATATCAGCCAGCGGAACGCTTTTGAGCACCCCACCGGCAGGGTCAACCCAGTAGGCATTCACCATGTCATGGACCAGCAGGGAGTCCTCCGGGGTAACGGACAGCGAGCACAGAAAACCCACGTTCTCGCCGTCCTCCCGCAAGGCAGTGCCCAGAGCCGAACCGTCGGCCGCCACGACCATGAGACTGGTGAGCGCGCGGGCGTCTCGGGCCACAAAGGCGATCCATGCACCCGTCCCGGACCAGACCGGGGAGGAGGCCGCGAAAAGCGATGAAGAGATCCTCGTTTCCCTTCCGCTCCCTGAATCGAAAGTCCACAAATCGGACATCTCCCCATCATCCCCGGCCCCGCTCGGGCGGAAAAAGGCGATCAGTCGTCCGTCCGGACTGACACCAGGCCTTGCTCCCTGGACGAGGCGCTTCTGCTTCCCGCCCTCACCATCGCAGCTCCAGATCCACCCCTGGCGCTCATAGACCAGGATGTCGTCCGCCGCGCTGGAGGCGGCCTGCCCGGTCAGCGCAACAAGACAGAAAACAAGACCCATCGCCAGGCCGCCTGTAACAGACCACCTCATAAAACCTCCTTCGGGGTTCATCCCGACGTACCCGCCCTGCCGTCTCCATCTGCCGTTTCGCGCCGGGACCTGCCCGCAAGTGCCTCGCAACGCATCTGCAACAGGATGTCCGCACTTTTGGGACCCAGGTCACGATGCTTGTCCGGCAGACGCACGGACTTGATCAGATCCAGATCGCGCCGCGCCGTCTCCAGCTGTTCGCCGCCGTGATCCGCCGCCACCAGCCGGAAAAAACTCTCCATTATCCCGGCCTTGTCGAGTTCCAGCAGCAGGCGCACCCTGGTCGAGGGCTTGAGGTCTGCGTAACGTCCGGCGGCCATGTGCCAGCGCGCGGCCAAACGTCCGGCCGCACCGTGGCGGTTCGGGAGGCGCAGGCGCAGGGCCAGTTCCCGCGCCATGTCCGGGCCGACCGCCTCGTGGCCGTGATGCCGAGGCAGAAGCTCTGGAGGCGTCACGGTCTTGCCCAGATCGTGACACAGCGCCATCCAGACCCCGAGAGCGTTCCCGGCGCACCTGTCCATAACCCTGGCGGTATGCTCCAGCACGCTCGCATCGTGAAACTGGGGCGGACCGGCCGGCATGGTGTGCGCATCCCTGAACTCGACCAGCCACGGTTCGAGCTTGCCCCCGGCCTGCAGCATGCGCAAAAAATTTCCCGGCGCAGACGCGGCGCAGGCCTTCAAGACCTCCTGTCCGACCCTCTCCGCAGCCACCCGGCCAAGCGCATCGACCGTAACACCGTGCATGGCCTCCAGCAATTGCGCGTGCACCGTGAAATCTGGAAATACGGCGGAAAACCGGGCCGCGCGGATCGCCCGTAGCGGATCGGCCAGAAAGTTGGCCGGTGCCACGGGGCGCAGAATCTTCTCGCGCAGATCGCTGAGCGCCTGGGGGTGGGCCACAATCTCGCCGGCATCGTCCCTGGCCAGGGCGTTTATGGTCAGGTCGCGGGACTGAAGATCTTCCTCTATGCTCGAAAAATCCGAGATCGTGTACTGACTGGTTCCACGCACAAAGACCGGGATGCCTTGCCCGACCCTGACCAGCCCCGGTACCCGCCGCCTCAGCTCCCGTTCGTCCCCGCCGATGGCCACAAAATCGAGGTCCACGGGTTTTTGCCCCCGCACCTGATCGCGCACCGCCCCGCCGACAAGATAAATTTTCATTCCTGCTCCGCCTGTTCCCTCAGCATCCCGGCCTGGACGCAACGCAGGATCTCGTAGCTGAATTCACCGTCGAGGGCCTCGATCACCGCGCCAAGCGAGGCCGCACCGCGCAGCCGCATGGACCTGATGCTGTCCTCGATGCGGGAGAGTTGCCCACGGCTCAGGCCCGTCGCCTGCGCAGCCGAGACATGCCCCAGGGCGATGGCCTTGACCAGATGCCCGTAGATGGTGGCGGGCTTCAGGCCCCTGGCTTCGGCTACCGCCTCGACACTGCCGTTTTCCTGGAAAAGATCCAGGCTGGTCTGTTCCGTGCCGGACAGAACCTGCGCTGCGGGCCTGGTCTTCTGGACGCGCGGCGCGGGAGCGTCAGGGACGTCATCCGGTCGGCCATGTTCGGATTCGTGACGTTGCAGAATCTCGACAAAACGCTCCCCATAGGCCCCAAGCTTCATTCGTCCCACCCCGCTGATGCCTTGCAGGTCCTCGACGACCCGAGGCCTGTAGCGGACCATCTCCAGAAGAGTCCGGTCGGAAAAAACCGCGTAGGGCGGCACGCCCTGTTCGCGGGAGATCTCCAGCCGCAATGCGCGCAGATTTTCCCACAGTTCGCGGGCCTCGGGCGAGGACACTTCCGCCATCTTGGGCGCCAGGGTTTTTTGCACCCCCCTGACCGGCACAGGGTCCCGGCGCAGAGGCACGGATCGCCCGCCCCTCATGACTTCCCAGCTGTGGGCATTGAGCTTAAGGGCCCCATACCCTTCCATGTCAACGTCGGCCAGCCCTGCCGCCACCAGCTGACGATAGACGCTCAGCCACTCCGGACGGGAGAGCTCCGTGCCGATGCCGAAAGTCGAGACCGTCCCATGCCCCCAGCGCTCGATGGCCTTCGTCTGCTTGCCGACCAGCACATCGGCCAGATGCCCCGCGCCAAAACCTTCCTGCACCCGATAGATGGTGGACAGGGCCTTCTGGGCCGCCACCGTCCCCTCCCAGGATTCAACAGGCTCAAGACAGATGTCGCAGTTTCCGCAGGGCTCGGGCAGGTCCTGGCCGAAATAGCGCAGCAGCACCTGCCGCCGGCAGTTGGTGGTCTCGCAGTAGCCGAGCAGCGAGGTCAGCTTCTGCTGCTTGAGCCGTTCGTGCCGCACCCGGCTTTCCGCCCGTCCTTCCTGAGAATCGGCAGGGAGGCGGGTCGTGCCGGCGTCCATGGCCACCAGTCGCCGCAACATGGCGATGTCGCCCAGACCGTAGGTCATCAGAGCCACGGCGGGCAGACCGTCGCGCCCCGCACGCCCGGTTTCCTGATGGTAGGCCTCAAGGCTCGTGGGCGGATCGAGGTGCACCACGAAACGCACGTTGGGCTTGTCCACGCCCATGCCGAAAGCGACGGTGGCGACCATGATCACCCCGTCCTCGCGCATGAAACGCTCCTGGTTTCGCTCCCGCGTGGCCGGATCCAGCCCCGCGTGGTAGGGCAGGGCCGTAAGGCCCAGTTTGCCGAGACTCGCGGCAGTGGCCTCGACCTTCTTGCGGGACATGCGGTAGACGATGCCCGCATCGCCTGCAGGCTGCGCGCGCAGAAAAGCGGCCAGCTGCTGCTCGGGATGATCCTTCAGCGCGACTAGATAGCGGATGTTGGGACGGTCAAAACCCGAGGCAAATACCCGCGCCGACTCAAGTCCAAGCTGGCGGATGATGTCCGCCCGGGTCAAATCATCGGCCGTGGCGGTCAGGGCCAGACGCGGCACCTCTGGAAAACGCTGGGCGATCATTCCGAGACGCGTATATTCAGGCCTGAAATCGTGGCCCCACTGGGACACGCAGTGCGCTTCATCAATGGCGAAAAGCGCCAGTGGAACACGCCCGAGCTGCTCCAGAAAACCAGGCATGAAAAGGCGTTCAGGGGCAACATAAATCAGATCCAGCCGTCCGGCCAGCAGTTCGGCCTCGACTCCCCGGGCTTCGGCCGCTGAAAGCGAGGAGTTCAGGTAGGCCGCGCGCACGCCGTTTTGAGTCAGGCTCTGCACCTGATCGCGCATGAGCGCGATGAGCGGGGAGACGACAACGGCGGTGCCGGGTCGGATCAGGGCGGGAATCTGATAGCACAGGGATTTCCCCCCGCCGGTGGGCATGAGCACAACGGCATCACGCCCGGCCAGCAGGGTTTCGATAATGGCTTCCTGCGGTCCGACGAACCCGTCGAAACCGAAAACCGTACGCAGAACATCAATGGGTTTGGGCATGGAGACCTCGGTCAAGGGTGATTTGGGCTCTGCCCTACTCAAAGCGTGGAGCTTCTGTCAAAGTACGCAGGCCAAAGCGGCAGGGCATCCGCGTCGCCCCCTCCGGCAGGGCGTCGCCCACCACCAAATTTGCCTACGCGGTCCCTATGCGGCCCCTGAGGGCCGCAACCTGACGGATAATCACCGACAACAAGGCTCCACGAATCAAGATTATTAGACCCGGCAAGGGATCAATGCAAGGAGACTCACCCCCCTGGCCGAAACCCAATAATTCAGCACGTCATGTTTACAATCCACTATATCTGATCAAACGAGACATCACGGCCATCGTTCATCAGCGCCCATCATCACCGCAAAAAAACAACCGCACGCCTGGTCCTGCACACACATTGCTTGAACTATACTTGAATAATATCAAAGATCGAGGTATTATTGATAATTGTCGACAAACCCAAACACCCCGGAGAACTCCCATGCATCTGTTCATGCTCCTCGTCCTGAGCATCATTCTGCACAGTGGCACAGCCCAGGCGGAATCAGACGTGGCCGGCTTCATCAAAACCACCGAGGGAAGCGGACAAATTTTGCGTGCGGGCAATGCCATTCCTGCCAAGATTGGAGACATCCTTTATGTAGAGGACAGTGTCATCACCTCGGATCAAAGCACTATCGGGATCATGCTTGAAGACGACACTGTTCTTTCTCTGGGGCCAAACAGCCGTCTCGAACTGAACGACTTCGCCTTTGCACCACAGGAAGAAAAATTTTCCATCGCCATACGTCTGCTCAAAGGTTCCTTCGCCTACATGTCCGGAGTCATTGCCCGGCTTGCCCCCGAGAAAGTTCGCATCGAAACGCCGGATGCGGTCATCGCCGTTCATGGCACACGTTTTCTGGTCAAGGTGGTGGAACAATGATCGCGCGGACTCTCTTTCTCATCCTTTGTCTGGCCTTTGCCGGTTGCGCAACCAAGGGCACAACCGTAGTCCTGCTCGCGGACCCCGACGGCTCGGTCGGGCAGGTAAAGGTCAGCACTCCGGCCGGAACGCAAAATCTTTCCGCAGCCGGACACAGCACAAGAGTCAGCGATTCCTCGGCCGCCCCCAGCGCACTGCGGACCCTCGATCAGGAAAAGATTGAGCACGAGTATGGCCAGGTTCTCCAGGCGATGCCCAATCCGCCCGAAACCTTCCTGCTCTACTTTGAATACGGCAGAGCGGAACTGACCGCCGAGTCGAAGCCCGTTCCACTCATGATCATCGAAGCCATCACCAGACGCAATTCCCGCGATGTGCGCATCAACGGCCACTCGGACACTGTCGGACATCGAGAAGACAACGCCCGCCTGTCTCTGGAGCGTGCGGAGAGCGCGCGGGATATCCTGGCCGGACAGGGAGTCGATCCGTCCATCATGAAGGTGTTTTCCCACGGTGAGGGCAATCTGCTCATCCCCACCGCCGACGAAATTCCCGAACCCAGGAACCGCCGCGTGGAAGTACTGGTCCGCTGATCACCGCACGGCCAGGCGTCAATAAATGAAGCCACACAGATACCGCCGCCGGGACATCCTTCGCCTGCTGGGCACCGGATGCGTCATCACGCTCTGTGTCGTGGTCCTGCATGTCATGCGCCCGGAGTTGCTCACCCACTTCGAGCGCAAGGTCTATGATGTGCTGCTGTCCCAAACCAGTCAGCGGACACCGGGGCCTGTGCCGGTACTCATCGCCATCGACGACAAGTCCCTGACCGAACTGGGTCAATGGCCCTGGCCGCGACATTTGCTGGCAAGCCTGATCACCCGCCTGCGCGATGCCGGCGCAGACATCGTGACCCTGGACCTGATCCTCTCCGCCCGCGACAGGACCTCCCCGCTGCTGGTACAGGAAGAACTGCGCCAAGCAACGGGATTCTCAATTGATCTTCAAGGGTTGCCCCGGAACAGGCTGGACCATGACCGTCTGCTGGCGGAAGCTCTGGCACAATTGCCGACCGTTCTGGGCTACAAGCTGCTCTTTACCCCGAATAGCAGCAACGACCCCTTCTGCGACGTTCATCCGATCCTCTCCGGACAAACCATGCCTGGCGGATTTTCGCTGCACACGGCAGATAGCGCCGTCTGCCCCCTGACGATCCTGACAGCGGCCGCGACAAATTCAGGTTTCATCAACGCCCTGCCCGACTCCGACGGAGTCATCCGAAGAATCCCGCTCACGGCGCTGCACGCGGACGAACTGCTGCCAAGCCTGATCCTGGCAACGGTCATGACCCGGGGCGAAGCCGCCATCGGTCTGGGGCAAGATGCCGACGGAAACTTCGTGCAGTTTGGCCGCAAGCGCACGCACATCGACGCGCAGGGCAACGTGCTGCTCAGATATCGCGGCCCCAGCGGAACCTTTGCCACGTACTCCGCGGCCGACATTCTCAGCGGCCCCCTGCCGAACTTGCAGGGCTGTGTGGCCATTGTCGGCCCTACAGCCTCAGGGCTTGGCGACAATCATGTCACTCCCGTGGGCCGGGTCTTTCCGGGCATTGAAATCCATGCCACCCTGCTCGACAACCTGCTCCAGAATGACGCCCTCACCCGACCGGCCTGGGCCATCGGAGCGGAAGCATGCGCCATCGTGATCGTCGGCCTCCTGTCGAGCCTGTTGATGATGTTCGCCGGCCCCCTGTTCTGCGCGGCCAGTCTGGTCCTGGGGGTGACAGGGGCGTGGAGCGCCAGCCTCTGGCTTCTGAACGGACCCGGCTACTGGGTTTCGCCTTTGACCACTGAAATAATCCTGCTGGGCAACATGGCTCTTTTGAGCCTCGTCAAATACGGCATGGAGGAACGCGAATTGCGCATCCGCAGCAAGCAGCTGCTCAACGCCCAGGACGCCACCATCATGAGCCTCACCGCGCTGGCCGAAACTCGCGACCCCGAAACCGGCGGGCACATCCGGCGCACTCGCGAATATATCCTCGTCCTGGCCCGCGTCCTGGCCCGAAAATCAAAGTACAAAAAACATCTCGACCGGGAGGCCCTCGAACTGCTCTACAAATCCGCGCCCCTGCACGATATTGGCAAGGTCGGCATAGCCGACAGCATCCTGCTCAAGCCAGGCTCGCTGACCCGCGAAGAATTCAGGGAGATGCAGCGTCACACCACCCTTGGATCCGAAACCCTGGCCGAGGCGGAACGCCAGAGCACGGACAGCGGTGACCGCTCATTCCTGGCTCTGGCGCGCGAAATCGCTCTCTCCCACCATGAAAAATGGGACGGCACAGGCTATCCGCATGGGCTCAAAGGAGAGGCCATCCCCATCGGGGGCAGGCTCATGGCGCTGGCCGATGTCTATGATGCGCTGGTCACGAAACGCGTCTACAAGGACGCCATGCCGCACGATGAGGCCTGTCAGATCATCCTGGACGGACGCGGCTCCCATTTCGATCCGGACGTAGTCGATGCATTCGAACTGTCTCAGCAAGAGTTCCTGGAGATCCGCACCCGCTACGACTGATTCTGCATCAGCCAAACTTCGGGCGCAGCCACAGACTTGTTCTTCCACCCGCCCCCATGTATGTCCCGCACAGCGGGCAGACGCGGCCCTATCCATTCACATCCAGCACCAACACGACATGACCCTCTACGCATTTTTCGGAGCCCTGGAACAGGGTTTTTTATACGGCATCATGGCCCTCGGGGTGTACCTGACCTTTCGCATCCTCGACTTTCCGGACCTGACGGTTGACGGCAGCCTGCCTCTGGGGGCTTCGGTCAGCGCCGTGACCATCACCGCCGGGCACAGCCCGTATCTGGCCCTTGCGCTGGCCTCGGCGGCGGGGTTTCTGGCCGGCGCGGTGACCGCGATCCTGAACACCAAGCTCAAAATCCTGCATCTGCTGGCCTCCATCCTGACCATGATCTCGCTTTATTCCATCAATATCAGGATCATGGGTGGGCCCAACGTAGCGCTTCTGGGCACTCAGTCGGTACTGACGGACCTGGAAAACCTGGGCCTGCCGCTCTATCAGCTCACCCCCGTATTCTTTTTTATTGTCGCGGCCCTCATCACGTCCGGGCTGATCTGGTTCCTGCACACCGAATACGGGCAGGCCATGCTGGCCACCGGCGACAACCGGCAGATGATCACCTCCCAGGGCGTAAACACGGACAACGTCATCATTTTCGGTGTGGGCCTCTCCAACGCCCTGGTCGCCTTCAGCGGGGCGCTCATCGCCCAGAATCAGGGCGCGGCGGATGTGAACATGGGCGTGGGCACCATCGTCGCGGGGCTGGCCTCGGTCATCCTCGGCGAAACGGTCTTCGGCAAGGCGACCATCGCCCGGGCCTGCATCGCCGTCATCGTCGGCTCCATCCTCTACCGCACCGCCATCGCCCTGGCGCTGGGTTCAAAACTCGGCAGCTTCTCCTTCACCCCCAGCGACCTGAACCTGATCACCGCCTTTCTGGTCATCGCGGCCCTGACCTCGCCCATGCTCAAGCGGAGGTTCACCCGATGATCCGCGTCCAGGCCATCAACAAGTATTTTCACCGCGGCAGTGTGAACGAAGTGCACAGCCTGCGGGACCTTTCCATCGATATCGAGCAGGGCGACTTCATCACCATCATCGGGTCCAATGGCGCGGGCAAGTCGACCTTCCTGTCCTGCCTGGCCGGGACCCATGCCCTCGACTCCGGGAGCATCACCATGGCCGGGACGGACGTAACGCGCTGGCCCGAGCACAAGCGCGCCCGCTTCATCGGCCGCGTCTTTCAGGATCCGCTTATGGGCACCTGCGCCAGCGGCTCCATTGCCCAGAACATGGCCCTGGCCCAAAAAAGGGGACAGCGCCGCGGCCTTGCCCGAGGCGTCAAGACGGCCGACAGGGAAGCCTTTCGCCAGCACCTGCGCGTACTGGGACTTGGGCTTGAAGACCGCATCCAGGACCGGGCAGGCTTGCTCTCCGGCGGACAGCGCCAGGCCCTGACCATGGTCATGGCCACCCTGGTCCGACCCGAACTGCTGCTCCTGGACGAGCACACCGCAGCCCTTGATCCCAAGACCGCAGGCCAGATTCTGGAGCTGACCCGAAACATCGTCGCCGAACACGGCCTGACCACGCTCATGGTCACCCACAACATGCATCAGGCCCTGACCATGGGCAACCGGCTGATCATGATGCATCGGGGTCGCATCATCTTCGACGTACGCGGAGAGGAGAAAGAGGGGCTTACCGTGGAGGTCCTGCTGAACAAATTCCAGAGCCAGGCAGATGCGGAAGTTTCCGACAGGATGCTGCTGGGCTAATCTTCAGCACACTCTTTGCTAGGCCAAAAGCTGGCAAGGAGGAAAAATGAAACACGAAACCCGGCTTTACCGCATCCCCCTCCTGACTGCACTGGTGCTGATCATGGCGCTTTGCGTCTGGGTCTCCTGGTCCTGGCAAGGGTATTCCGACCGCTCCATGGAGTGGCGTCGGCAGCGTGCCCAGGACAGCTTCGCCACGCTGAACGCGGTCATCGCATCCATGAGCAACGGCGAACTGACCGACTGGAAACAGGTTGAGACCGTACTCTCAAGCATCATTCGCGGTTCGCGCACCCTCTTTGTCGTGGTCCAGGGCCGTCATGGTCGCCTGGCCCAGACCGGGACGATGCCGGAATTCCTGATGACCAACAGCACCCGGGGCGAAATGGACACGGACGATCTCTATGTCATGTGGTCCCCCCTGCAACCCGCCCACATCCCCGCCAACTGGACCGAGGCGCTCGAAGCGACCAACCTGGGCCTTGGGCTTTGGCCGTACAGCAACCCGGTCATGTACCTGGGTTTTCGCAACACCTCGGAAAATTTCACCACGTCCTGGTTCTGGCAACGTCAGGGCCCTATCTTCGCCTCCGCCCTGGTTTGCATCCTCGCTGTCACGATCGTCTGGATCACTGGCATACGCCGCCGCATCCTGGCCGGCGAACTGGCCGCCGAACGTATCCGCAGCGCGCATCTGGAAGAACTCGGCCTTGCCGCCGCCGGTCTGGCCCACGAGACCAAGAACCCGCTCGGCATCATCATGGGCATGGCCCAACAGATCGAAGCCCGGCACGATATTCCGGCCGAAAGCCGGGCCATGCTCGGGCACATCATGGACGAGGTGGACAAGGCCTCGTCTCGTCTGGGAAACTTCATGAACTTCGCCCGTCAGCGAAAACCCAGCCTCGCACCTGTGCGCATCGACAGGCTCTGCCGGGAAGTGGCCCACATCCTCGGACCCGACTTCGAAGCTGGCGGCGTCGAACTTCTGACTCAGGTCAAAGCCACCACCATCCATGCCGACGAAGCCATGCTGCGCCAGGTACTGGTCAATCTGCTTTTAAACAGCCTGCACGCCTCGCCGGCGGTTACGACGGTCAGGATCGCACTCGGCAACCGGGAGCGCAGGCTGCTCCTCACCGTTGAAGACCAAGGGCACGGCATCTCCTCCGAACTGCTGCCGGACATCTTCAAGCCCTACGTCAGCGGATCGCCCACGGGCCACGGGCTGGGATTGGCCATTGTCAAACGCGTGGTGGAGGCTCATGGTTGGAAAATAAGTGCCCGGTCCGTCCGGGGCCAGGGCACGACCATGACCATTTCCGGCATCAAACCCGCAAGAGAGACTTCATGAACAGATCCATTCTGGTCGTCGACGACGAGGTCCGCTACCGTGAACTCTACGCCCGCGTGCTGCGAGGCGCGGGACTTGACGTGCTGGAAGCCGCAAATGCTGCCGACGCGCTGGGATTTCTGGGCCGTGAACCGCTGGACATGATCATCAGCGACGTACGCATGCCAGGCGAAAGCGGACTCGATCTGCTTCGCCGGGTGAGGGCCAGAAAACCGGAACTGCCCTTTCTTCTGGTCACCGCCTACGCCGATGTGCGCGAGGCCGTGGACGCCCTCAAACTCGGAGCCGTGGACTATCTGGCCAAACCCGTGGATCTGGACGAACTCCTTGCGGCCGTACGCGACACGCTGGGCGTGGACGCCGGCACGGACACGGAAATCCCCGCCGGATCATTGGCCGGCATCGTGGCCGAGAGCCCGGCCATGCGCGTCGTACTGCGCGACGCCTACCGCGTGGCGCCCAGCGACGCCACGATTCTTCTGACCGGCGAGAGCGGCTGCGGAAAAGAGGTCGTGGCGCAATTCATCCACCGGCACAGCGCTCGTGGCGACAAGCCCATGGTCCCGGTCAACTGCGCGGCCATCGCCCCGGCCCTGCTGGCCAGCGAACTGTTCGGGCATGAAAAAGGCGCCTTCACCGGAGCAGTAACCAAGCGCAAGGGATATTTTCGCGAAGCCCATGAAGGGACCCTCTTTCTCGACGAAATCGGCGACATGCCCCTGGAGTTGCAGCCGTCCCTGCTGCGGGCCACGGAAACCGGGCGCATCACCCCCGTAGGCTCGGACAAGGAGGCTCTCATCGACTGCAGACTCATCGCGGCGACCAACCATGACCTGGAAACCGACGTGGCCGAGGGGCGTTTTCGTCAGGACCTCTTCTACCGGCTGAACGTCATCACCATCGATATCCCCCCCCTGCGGGAGCGCCCGGAAGACATCCCGCCCCTGGCGCGGGCCTTCCTGAACAAGGACAAGACCGAAGCCAAAAGGCTCTCGCGCGCGGCCCTGCAGACTCTCATCAGCCACCCCTGGCCGGGCAATGTGCGAGAACTGGCCAACGCCATGTCCCATGTACGCCTCCTGAGCCAGACCGACGTCATCCTGCCCGAACATCTTCCGCCCGCCGTGCGCAGGTCCGCAGGCAAGACCGCTCCGGAATCACGAGGCCTCTTGCCGGAAGATGCCCCGGCCCAGGCCAAGACCCTCGAACAGCACGAAATCGAGGCCGTCACCGCCGCCCTGAAGCAAACCGGAGGCAACCGCACCCACGCGGCACAGCTCCTGGGCATCACCCGGCGCGGACTCATCTACAAGCTCAAGCGCCTCGGACTGGAATAGATACGAGTTCCGCCAGCTGTGAAAAGAGTGCTCAAACAGGCCTGAACTGCACAACTTTTATCCACACGTCCCTCTCCTCGGCGCCGCCTGGCGCCGGACTTTCCCCGCCGAACGCCATCTTCCCGCCTTGGCACGCCACTTGCCTTGGAATCCCTCAATAATCCAGGGAGGAACCATGGACACCTTATTCAAAAATACACGCCTGCCGCTCCTTGCGGCTCTGCTCTGCCTTCATTTCCTGGCCATGCCGGTCCAGGGAGCGCAAAAATTGCCCCAGGAGCCGCAAAGCCCTGCCGAACACGAATTCAGGAAAAAGGATTCCCGTCCAAACGACCGGAAGCCCACCGATTTCAAGGACTCGCGCCATGGCCGAGACAAGCAGGAACAACATGCTGATTTCAAACCGCATTCTCGGCGCGACAACGCCGGACCTGATAACCAGGCGCTGGCCCTGCCCAAGCCCACTGCCTCCGAGCGAGGCGCTTTAAATGAAGCAACTGAGTCAGGGGGCAAAGGTCCTGGATCCGCAAGTACTGCAAAGATGCCCCCTACGGCCGACCTCGAGCGCCATGACCAGGGTCCGAAGCGCCTCGGACATGACTCGACCGATAAGCGTCAGAACAAAAAACGCCGCGTCGTTCATGTCGCACAGCCCCGGCAGCAAACCCCGCTGCAACAAAGCCTTTTTGTCTCCCACGATAATGGCGGACGCGATGATCATCGAGACTCAAGACGGTCGTGGACCTATTATCAAAGGGATTATCGGCAAATAAAAGACAGCGGCAAGCGCTCCTCGCAATTGCGTCATGACGGCGGCAAAGGGCAACGGCCCGTGAGCATCACGCGCGTGGTCCACAAGATTCCCTCGCGCCATGCCGTAGTCGTGCACGGTCGGGACAGATATCATTATTATTCCGGCAGGTTCTATCGTCCCTGGAACAGCGGATTCATCCTGGTACGCCCGCCGCTCGGCCTGGTCGTGCTGAACATTCCGCTGGGCAGCCGTATGGTTCTCTCCGCCGGCATCACCTACCATGTCTTCGGCGACGTCTTTTACCGCAGGGTGCCCACGGGCTATCAGGTTGTGGAACCGATACGCAGCCACATCGCAAGCCGTCCGGATCGGGTTGAAGTCATCATCGACCTCCTGAACATCCGTTACGGCCCGGAAACCTATGAGGCGGTCATCTCCCAGGTCGGGCGCTACACAGTCCTGCGCGTGCTCGGCAGCGCACCCGGGTGGCTCTATGTGGAAGTGGAGGGGGAAGAAGATTTACGCGGGTGGGTCATGGAGCGCTACGTCAGCAGCGGTGGTGGTCTGGGCTGACGGATTTCCCCCATGAAAAAAAACGGCCGGGAAAATATTCCGGCCGTTTTTTTATTTCAGCGCCCCAGCCGTCGCATCAATTCAAGGGCCATGGCGTGGCGGTTGAAGGGCGGAATGATGTACACCCCGGCAAAATGAGGCCAGGCGTACTCCAGCAGTTCCCAGGCGATGTTCACGCCCTCTTCCTGGCCATGCTCTCCGGCACGGGCCATGCGCTCACGGGTTTCGGACGGAATCTCGATGCCGGGAAACTCGTTGTGCAGAAACTCGGCGTTGCGGCTGCTCGCCAGCGGCATGATGCCGAGCACGATGGGTGCGGTTATGTGCGCGGTCGCGGCCAGAATTTCATCCACGCGCTCTTTGGAATATACGGGCTGAGTCAAAAAATAGCTTGCCCCGGCCGCCATTTTTTTCTCCATGCGCCCGACCTGCAGCGCCATGCTCCGGGTATTGGGATTGAAGGCGCCGCCGATGCAGAAATTGACGGGCAGGCGCATGGAATCCCCATAGTGGTTGCGTCCCTCGTTGAACCCGGCCAGAAGCGCCATGAGTTCAAGCGAACGCAGGTCGTAAACTCCCGAGACCCGCTCCGCGCTCCCGGCCGAAGGCGGGTCGCCGGTCACGGCCAGGACGTTGTGCAGATTCGATGCGGCCAGCCCCATGATGGTCGATTGCATGCCGACCAGGTTGCGGTCGCGGCCCGTCATGTGCACCACCACGTCCACGCCGGTCCTGGCACGGACCATGCCGGCCAGCACGATGTTTGACAGGCGCGGCACGGCCAGCGGATTCTCGGCGATGGTGATGGCGTCCACGCCGGCGGTGGCCAGGGCCTCGGCCGCCGCCAGGACCGGCTCGACATCGAGATGCTTGGGCGGGTCGAGCTCCACCAGAATGACCTTGCCCTCGCCAAGACGACGGGACAGGCGGGTTGGGGCGGCTGTCTGCGTCCTTGTCTCGTCCGGCGACACGGAAATGATCCGCGCCTCGGGGGAACCCGCGTCAAGGACACGCACCAAAGCCGCGATATGCTCCGGGGCGGTGCCGCAGCACCCTCCCAAAAGGCGTGCGCCATAGGTCGCGCAAGCCGCGGTGCGACGGGCGAAATACTCGGGAGAGGACGCATAGATGAGACGATCGCCGGAAGACTCGGGAAATCCCGCGTTGGGCAGCACCGAGAGCGGGACCGTCACGGGGCCCAGCCCCTGCACGACCTCCAGGGCATTCTTGGGGCCGATCCCGCAGTTGAGGCCCACCACGTCGGCACCGGCCCTGATCAGGGCGTCGAAACATTCACGGGCCGTGCGCCCTGAATGAGTCCGCCCGCGCTGGGTGAAAACCATCTGCGCGGCAACGGGCACGGATACCCCGGCCTTGACCCCGCGCAGGGCGGTCAGCAGGAGAGACAGGCTGGCGAAGGTTTCAAGAATGATGAAATCGGCGCCCCCTTCCACCAGGGCCTGAGCCTGCTGACTGAAGATATCCTCCAATTCCCCCTGGCTGAACGGATCAAGCCCCATGCGCCCCAATGGCCCCATGGCCCCGGCAACCCAGCGACCGGCCCCGGCCTCGGCGCGTGCCAGTTCCGCGCCACGCAGGTTGATCTCGCGGGTCCTGTCCGCCAGATCGAAACGCCCGAGCTTGGCCCTGTTGGCCCCGAAAGTGTTGGTCTCGATGATCTCCGCACCGGCGTCTGCGTAGGCCTTGTGGATGGATCGCACCAGCGCCGGATCGGTCAGGTTCAGGGCATCGTAACAGGATGAGCTGTCCACGCCGCGATCAAACAGCAGCGACCCCATGGCCCCGTCGGCCACCACCACCCGCTCGCCCAGAGCCGTCAGGATGTGCTGCTTCACCGTCCGCCCTCCAGACCGGCCAGGCCGACCCGGTGCACATCCGCGACGTCGCGCTGCACGGTGCGGGCATAGCTTACCGCCGGATGACCGAACATCATGGCGTACATTGAGCGATGATCGGCCGGGATGCCAAGCGCCCGTCCAAGCTCCGGAACCACGCTCTGCAGAGCCCAGCGCGCAAAGCCGCACCAGACGGTGCCCAATCCCAGGCTATGGGCCATGAGCTCGAAATAGGACAGGGCTATGAACGGATCCGCGTCCGGAGCGGCCGAATCCCTGGGCGCGGAAGCGATGATCATGTGCGGAGCCTTGCGATAGATGATGTCCCGCCCCTGATCGTAAGGGGCGACCATCTTGGCGAAGAACTCCATGCCATCGGGCAGGCTGTCCTCGAGCACGGCCTTGCGGATCCCGTCCATGGTCCGGACCCGGATCTGTTCCATCACCTGCGGGTCGTCAACCAGGGTGAAGCGGACCCGGCGCTGATTCTTGCCCGTCGGCGCATGGGCGACCACGTCCATGAGCCTGTCAAGAATTTCCCCGTCAACGCTTTCAGGACGGAAGCGACGTACTGAACGTCGGCTCTTGATCAGATTTTCCAGCGCATCGGGAGACGGGGGCAAAACCGGAGCGCTCCGATCCGGGTCCTTGCCCAGAATGGAAAGGGCTGCGGTGGGACAAACGGCCAGGCAGTGCTGGCACCCGATGCAATACGACTCCCGGTGCTCGGGAATGCGCGGCAAGCCTTCGTCCATGGTTATGATGGACACCGGGCAATCGGCCGCGCATTCTCCGCACTGTACGCAGCGGGTCTCGTCAATGATGAAATCAAGCATGCTTCCTCCAAAAGTCATGAGCGTGAACATTTCCCTCCTACGGCGTGAGCGGTGGATGCACAAGTGCGGCAAAGGCACGCAACTTTGTTGCACGAACCTTGACTTCATGCAATTCTGTTGCATAAATATCCTTCCAAAATCATGGAGGAAAAATGAGAAAAAACCTTTGCTTGCTCACCTTGTTACTGAGTTTGTTCTCAGTCTCGGCCCAGGCCGCTCCCTCCGCCTTCGTGACCATAACTCCGCAAAAATACTTTGTTGACAAAGTCAGCGGCGGCGAGGTCCCCGTTGCGGTCATGGTCGAACCCGGGGCCAATCCCCACGCTTACGAGCCAAGGCCAAGGCAAATGGCCGAACTGGCCAAGGCCAGCATCTACTTTGCCATCGGCGACAGCTTCGATCAGACTTGGCTTGAGCGGATCATGGGCGCAAGCCCGAAAATGACCGTCGTACACACGGCCGAGGGCATCGCAAAGATTCCCATGAGCGAGGAGCATCACCACGAAGAAGACCACGCCGGGGATGGACACGTGACGGAGGCGGATGATGCCGGACGCCACGACCAGCACGATCCTGACCAGGGCATGCTCGACCCGCACATCTGGCTCGATCCCGCGCTGGTCAGGATTCAGGTGGCTCACATCCGGGACGGTCTCAGCCGTGTGGATCCCGATCGGGCGGATCTCTATGCCGCCAATGCTGCCGCCTTCGAAAGGGAACTGGACGAACTCGACCGCGAAATCCGGTCCATTCTGGCACCGTTGCCCCCGGAAAAACGGACATTCCTTGTCTTCCATCCCTCATGGGGCTATTTTGCCAAGGCCTACGGGCTGACCCAGGCATCCATCGAGGTGGACGGCAAGGAGCCAAGCCCCAGGGATCTGGCGCGGATCATCGCGGCCGGCAAGGAATCGGGGGCCAAGGTTGTTTTCGTGCAGCCGCAATTTTCGCAGAAAAGCGCCACCGTCATCGCCAAGCAGATCGGAGCCACGGTTGTCCGCCTCGACCCTCTGGCCGAGGATTGGGCCACGAATATGCGCAGCGCTGCCCGCGCCTGTGCCGACGCACTCAACTAAAGGACTTCAAAAGCGATCATGACGCCGGGGCACTTCAAGGCCCGGCCATCTTCAACTCATAAAACCGGAAAGCGCATGAACACGCACGACCACTCCTGCCCCACCTGTTCCGGACATGGCCATCCGATCATTCCCGAACCTCACTTCAGGCCCCTGCCGGGAACGGGGACCCCTGTCATCGAGCTTCAGGGCGTGAGTTTCGCCTACGACGATCGGGAAGTGCTCTCGGATGTCGACCTGAAAGTCTCAAGCGGCGACTTCATGGCCGTGATCGGTCCCAACGGCGGGGGCAAGACCACTCTTGTCAAGCTTATCCTCGGTCTGCTCGCGCCCAGGGCAGGGACGGTGCGCGTGCTCGGAGCCGATCCGCTCTCCGTGCGGCCCGCAGTGGGGTATGTGCCGCAGCACGCGCTCATCCAGCCAAGCTTTCCGGTCACGGTCCATGAGGCCGTCCTGCTCGGACTGCGCCGGGAAGGCGGGCTGCTCTCTACCGGGCGCTGGCCCGGCTATCGCGCCAGGGACAAGGCCAAGGCCATGGAAACCCTGCGCATGGTGGACATGGCCGAACTGGCCACGCGCCGCTTCGACGCCCTCTCCGGAGGACAAAAGCAGCGCGTCCTGGTGGCCCGGGCCCTGGTTTCGGATCCGGCCCTTCTGCTCTTTGACGAGCCCACGTCAAACATCGACCCCCAGGGCAAGGTCTGCCTCTTCGATCTGCTCTCGGCGCTCAGTTCCTCCATCACCATAGTCATGGTCAGCCACGACCTCATCTCCGCCTCCACGCGCATCTCAAGCGTGGCCGTGGTCAACCGCAAACTCATCCAGAACCAAAGCCGGGAACTCACACCATCCATGCTCGAACTCATCTACGGCACACACGACGCATCCTGCCCCCTGGACACCTACATACGGGAAGTGTCCTCCATCTTCGGCCAGACCGGCCCGCGGGGTTCCATATGAACTCCGTGCTCGGCATGGAATTCATGCAAAACGCCCTGATGGCGGGACTGCTGGCAAGCCTGGCCTGCGGCATCATCGGCTCGCTGGTGGTCGTCAACCGGCAGGTCTTCATGGCCGGCGGGGTGGCTCACACCGCATACGGCGGAGTGGGCCTGGCCTTCTACCTCGGCCTCCCCGTCCTGCCCTGCGCCGTGGGCTTCACGGTGCTGGCCGCGCTGATCATGGCCCTGGCCTCCTTTGGCCGCAGCGAACGCAGCGACGGCATCATCGGCATCATGTGGGCGGCGGGCATGGCCTTTGGAATCATCCTGCTGGATCTGACCCCGGGCTACAACGTCGATCTGATGAGCTACCTCTTCGGCAGCCTTCTGGCGGTGCCCACAAGCGACATCTGGTTCATGCTCCTGCTCGATGTTTTCATCCTGGCCGTGGTCCTTTTCTGGTACAAGGACTTTCTGTCCCTGTCCTTCGACATGGAATTCGCACGCTCAACCGGCGTGCCCGTGCGCATGCTCTACGTCCTGATGCAGGTCATGACCGCCGTGACCGTGGTCATGGTCATCCAGGTCGCTGGCCTCATTCTGGTCATCGCGCTTTTGACCATCCCTCCCATGCTGGCCGAACTCTTCACCAATTCCCTATGGAAGACCATGGCCCTTGCAACCCTGGCCAGCCTGTTCTTCTGTCTCTGCGGACTGGCGGTCTCCTATCATCTTGACCTCACATCCGGAGCGTCCATCATCGCCGTGGCCACGACCGGATACGTCCTGGCCTGGAGCGGCAGATCGCTTTGGAGGCGGACATGAGGGCGCGCATGCCCGCAAAGACGGCCGCCAAACGATTGAAGGAGGCGGGCCTTGAGAGCACCGATCGCCGCCTGCAGGTGCTCATGGAGGTCGGCAACACGGCGCATCCGTCCAGCGCACAGGAAATTCTGGAAAAGATCAGCGCCAAAAACGACATCAACCGGGTCACGGTGTATCGCATTCTCGATCTGCTGGTGGAACACGAAGTCCTGAACCGGCTTGGGCTCGGCGAAAAATCCCAGCGCTTCTGCCTGCGGGGCGCCCATGAAGACGAGCACCCGCACTTCCACTGCACCCGATGCGACTGCTATCTGTGCCTGAATGTTCCCCACCTGCCGCTGGACCGCCAAGCCCTGGACGATCTTTCCCTGGACATCCGCCACGTCGACATCCGCCTGGAAGGCATCTGCCCCGCCTGCCAGAAAAAGTTGCGCGAACCACATGAATCGTCGTCACCCGTCAAGCCTGAATAGAAATCCTCACGCAGACAGAAGCATGAAAAAACCGGGCTCCTCGCGAAGCCCGGTTGCAATGCAGTTTATCCTCAGCAAACCCGTCAATACCCTTTGAGCTTGTCGATATACTCGGGCAGCCACAGGGATATTTGCGGGATGTAGGTGACGAGGATCAGGAAGAAAAGCAGAATCATGAGCCACGGCAGCGCCGCGCGCACGACCCAGGTCAGGTCGCGCTTGGTTATGCCCGCCGTGACAAAGAGGTTGAGCCCAACGGGCGGAGTGATCAGCCCGATCTCCATGTTGACCACGCAGATGACACCCAGATGAATGGGATCGATGCCGAGCTTGACCGCGATGGGAAAGAGGATCGGGATCATGATCATGGTGATGGCCGAAGGCTCCATGAAGTTGCCTGCCAGGAGCAGCAGGATGTTGACGACGATCAGGAAGCCCCAGGCCGGCAAACCCCAGCCGACAATGGTCTCGGCGATAAGGTGCGGAATCCGCTCCGTGGTCAGAACGTGGGCAAAAAGCATGGCGTTGCCGATGATAAAAAGCAGCATGATGCTGACCTTCGCGGCATCCAGGACCACGTGCCGCACTTCCGGATGAACCCAGGACCTGGGAATGGCCGCCAAGGTCTGCCACAATCCGCGAAACAGAGCCGAAGCCAGGGGCTCGTCAACTTTGCGCAGGGGAACTTCCTTGAGCGGGCCCATGTCGCGATAGACGAAGACTGCGATCCAGTAGGCATACACGGCCGAAATGGCCGCCGCTTCCGTGGGACTGCAGATGCCTCCGTAGATGGACCCGAGCACGATGACGACCAGCATCAGTCCGCCCATGGCCGTGAATCCGGACCTGAAAACCTGCCTGAATCCCGGCCAGGCCAGGGCCGGATAATTCTTGATCCGGGCCACGATGTAGATGGCGATCATGAGCAGCAGTCCCAGGCAGATGCCGGGGATGAAACCGGCCATGAACAGCCGGGCCGCCGACTCCTGGGTGGCCGCCGCGTACACGAGCATGACGATGGAAGGCGGAATGAGGATACCGAGCGTGCCGGCGTTGCAGATGACACCGGCCGCGAAGGATTCAGGATAGCCCGAACGGACCATGCCGCCAATGACGATGCTGCCGATGGCGGCCACTGTGGCCGGCGAGGATCCGGATACGGCGGCAAAGAGCATGCAGGCCAGGACCGAGGCCATGGCCAGGCCGCCCTTGACATGCCCGATGCAATCGAGAGCGAAGTTGATGAGCCGCTTGGCCACGCCCCCCGTGGACAAAAACTGGGAGGACAGGATGAAGAACGGAATGGCCAGCAGGGTATAGTGTTCGGAAACCGATTCAAAGAGTTTCAAGGCGATGGACGCCAGGGAATCGTGGGAAAAGAACAGGATGGTCGTGATGCTCGAAAGACCCAACGCAATGGCGATGGGCATCCCCGTGGCAATAAAGAGGAAGAGCAGGGTGAACAGTGCCGCAGTTGTCATTCGTCGTCTCCATCCAGGGAAGTCCCCTCTTTTTGCGCCAGATACATGCTCTCCTTGGCCTCATCCAGCAGCTTGAAACCTTCCTGCCTGCCCTGGATGACTGCCCAGAGAAGGTCCAGAAGACGGATGGCCAGCATGATCATGCCGCCAAAGAGGATGCTGTTGGCAATCCATTTGGGGACAGGAATGTCCTCAAGGTGGATCCCTATGCTTTTGAGCTTCCCGAGATAGACCCAGCTGCCCACGAGAAACAGCCCACAGTAGATGAGGCACAGCAGAATGGCCACGATGGAGATGGTTCTGCGCACATTCGCCGAAAACAGCCTGACCAAGGCGTCGACACCGATATGCGAACCGACCTTGATGCCGTAGGAAACCCCGAACATGACCAGCCAGCCCGACAGCAGCAGAGTCAACTCCTGGGCCCAGTGGATGCCCACGTTGAACCCGAACCGCATCAGCACTTCCATGAAAACCAGGAGTGTCATCGAAGCCAGGAGGAGGGAAATGATCCCCTCCTCCACTTTGTTGATGAATGTATTCATGATCTGACGGGACTAGTTGTTGGAGGCGATGGCTGCTTCGAGGTTTTCCTTGCCCACTGCGTCCTCGAACTGCTTCCAGACCGGCTTCATGGCTTCGACCCAGGCGGCGCGCTCTTCCTCAGTCAGAGTAATGATTTCGCTGCGTTTGGAATCGACAATCCTCTGCCTGTCGTTCATGTCCTTCCTCGCGGCAGCTTCATTGCCGACGGCGATGGATTCTTTCAGGCACTCTTCAAGCACGGGCTTCACATCAGCCGGCAGCCCATCCCAAAACTCCGTTGAACTGATGACGAGGTAGTCCAGGATGCCGTGGTTGGTCTCGGTGATATAGGGCTGCACTTCGTAAAACTTCTGGGAATAAATATTGGACCAGGAATTTTCCTGCCCGTCTATGGCGCGGGTCTGAAGCAGGGTGAAGACTTCGGCGAAGGGCTTCTTGAGCGGCATGGCGCCGACAGCTTCAAACTGGGCGGCCAGAACGTCGGAGGTCATGATCCGGAACTTCTTGTTCTTGGCGTCGCCGGGACCATGAATGGGATCGTTGGCGGAAATCTGCTTCATTCCATTGTGCAGATAATCCAGCCCGACGATGCCCTTGTCCTTCATGGAAGCAAGTAGAGCGCGACCGTTGGGCCCCTGCTGGAACCTGTCGATGGCGTCCATGTCCTTGAACAGGAAGGGCAGGTCGTAAATCTGCAGCAAGGGCGTGTACTTCTGGAATTTGGACAGTGCCGGGGCCAGCAGGTGCACGTCGCCCAGAAGAAGGGCTTCGAGTTCCTTGCCGTCACCGAAGAGTTGGGAGTTGGGATAGACTTCGACCACAACCTTGTCGCCGAGGCGTTCGGCTACAAGATCGCGAAATTTGTTGGCCATGATCCCCTTGGGAGTATCTTCGGCAACAACGTGAGAAAATTTGATGACGATGGGAGCAGCGATGGCGGACGCAGCACAAAGTAAAACCGCACCCACCGCAAACGCAAGAATGGTCTTCAGTTTCAACATTCCAAGTACCCTCCAACGGTTAAATTAGTTTGGATCGGAGTACTCTTAGAGACGCTTTACTGCAAGAATTTATAAAAAAAACAGTCTTTTTTTTCATAAATGAACAAAAAAAACAGTTCACCAAACTGTTCACACAACCAATTTTATTCGTGATAAGTTTATCAGAACGTATAGTTATTACGATTATAAGATATTCAAGTATAAATTATAAAAATTATGTTAAAAAAAATGATAAACATACCATTTTAAATAAAATACGTATGCGTAATACTGTGAAAAGGTCAATATCGCATAAAAAAGAGACTTTTATCTGCCACCGTTTATGTCCTATTTTTCAGACACGAACCATTCCAAAAACAAAATATTATCTTTCAAATGAACATTAATCGCCAGTGCACTGTATTTTTCAAATAAAAGTGAAAATAATTCGGCTCCGAGACCCTTCGTTTGCCGCCTGCGGCGAGAGGACACCGTCCCATTCCCAAGAAAGAGCTCTCAGCTTGAAGAAAGACCCACAACGCCACAATGCAGCGAAGCCGGAGAAGGAGTTTTAGCGCGGGATGAGGGGCGGGAATTGAAAAAGAACTGCCCCCGGCGGGCATCCACAAAGCGAAAACAATCGCCGTGGCACCTGCCGGGGGCAGTTCTTCGATACTTAAAGGACCGTCTTCCTAAAGCATGAAAGTCTACCAGCCCCAGGTCAGATATTCGTGGATCGAGTCCGCGGCCTTCCTTCCCGCGCCCATGGCCAGGATGACGGTTGCCGCTCCGGTGACGATGTCACCCCCGGCCCAGACCGCCTTCTTGCCGGTCTTGCCGGTGTCGGGGTTGGCCAGGATGTATCCTGATCTACCCAGGGGCAGATCAGGGGTCGAGCGGGTCAGCAGCGGATTAGCCCCGGAACCGATGGCCACGATGGCCAGGTCGCACTCGATGACGAACTCCGAGCCGGCCACGGCCACCGGACGTCTGCGTCCCGACGAATCAGGCTCGCCCAGCTCCATGCGCACGCATTCGATGCCCTTCAGACGTCCTTTCTCATCTCCCAGATAGCGCACCGGATTGGACAGCAGCTCAAAATTGAGGCCTTCCTCCTCGGCGTGGTGAATCTCGGCGCTCCGGGCCGGCATCTCCGCCCTTGAGCGGCGATAGACGATACTGACCTTCTCCGCACCCAGACGCATGGCCGTACGGGCGCTGTCCATGGCCACGTTGCCGGCGCCCAGCACCACCACGTGGCGCCCCGGCGGGATGGGTGTGTCCACTTTCGGAAAGAGGTAGGCCTTCATCAGGTTGGCCCGGGTCAGGTATTCATTGGCCGAAAGCACCCCGACCAGATTCTCGCCGGGGATATCCATGAACCGGGGCAGGCCCGCACCCACGCCCAGATACACGGCGTCAAAACCCAGCTCGAAGAGTTCGTCCACCGTCTCGGTACGCCCCACGACCACGTCGCACTCGATTTTCACGCCCTGGGCCTGAAGGCAGGACACCTCCGAGGCGACGATGTCCTTGGGCAGCCGGAACTCGGGGATGCCGTAAACCAGCACTCCGCCGGGCTTGTGGAAAGCCTCGAAAATGGTGACTTCATGACCTTTGAGGATCAGGTCCCCGGCCACGGTCAGCCCGGAAGGGCCGGAGCCGACCACGGCAACCTTCTTGCCCGTGGCCTTTTCGCGGGACGGCAGCTCGCATACCTGCTGGGCCCGTTCCCAGTCAGCAGCAAAACGTTCCAGGTTGCCAATGGCCACGGCCTCGCCCTTGCGGCCAAGGATGCAGTTGCCCTCGCACTGGATTTCCTGCGGACAGACCCGGCCGCAGACTGCCGGGAGGCTGTTGCGTTCCCAGATCTTGCCGATGGCCAGATCGAATTTCCCGTCAGCGACGTGTTTTATGAAAGCGGGAATGTCGACACCCACGGGGCATCCCTGCACACAGAGCGGATTCTTGCACTGCAGGCAGCGGCCCGCTTCGGCGATGGCCATTTCAGGGGTGTAGCCCTGAGGCACTTCCTCAAAATTTCTGGCCCGGACCTTGGGGTCCTGCTCCGGCATGGCCTGGCGTGATTTCTTGTTCGTCCCCTCCATCTACCGGCCTCCTTCGCATTTGCACTGGTGCCGACTGAACTGCTCCTGTTCCGAGTAGGCCTGCAGTCGCAGAATCAGTTGATCGAAATCCACCTTGTGCCCGTCGAACTCGGGCCCGTCCACGCAACCGAATTTTGTCTCGCCGCCAACGGAAACCCGGCATCCGCCGCACATGCCCGTCCCGTCGACCATGATCGGGTTGAGGCTGACCAGAGTCGGAACATCAAATTCCTTGGTCAGCAGCGACACGAACTTCATCATCGGCACGGGCCCGATGGCCACAACCTGATCGATCCCGCCCTGATCCAGAAGTTCCCGCAGCACCTCGGTCACAAAACCCTTGCGGCCGTGGCTGCCGTCGTCGGTGCAGACATGCAGTTCATGGGAGGCCAGGCGCATCTTGTCTTCCAGGATAAGCAGATCCTTGTTGCGAGCCCCGATGATGGAGGTCACCTTGCAGCCTGCGTCCTTCATGCCGCGCGCAATGGGATGCAGCACCGCCACCCCAGTCCCGCCGCCAACGCAGACGACGTTCTTGCCGCCCTCGATGTGAGTCGGCTGCCCAAGGGGGCCGATGACGTTCTGGTAGGCATCCCCGACCTGCAGCCGCGAAAACAGCTCGGTGCTCTTGCCGACCACCATGTAGATGACCGTAACGGTGCCCTTGACCGGATCGGTCTCGGCCATGGTCAGCGGAATTCGCTCGCCGTCCTCGTTGGCCTTCAGTATGAGAAACTGGCCCGGTCGAGCCTTGGCGGCGATGCGCGGCGCGTCTATCTCATTGAGGATGACCGTGCCCCCGGCCATTTCCTCGCGCTTGACTATTTTGAACATACCATTCTCCCGTTACATACGTGATAATGCGGACCGGGACGATGGATACGTCACAGTCGCCTCGATCATCGGATGGATCAACCTTCCGGCTGGCAAGCCCTTGCCTGAATATGCGTCAGAGTTGCACCATACCCGGTTGCGCCCGTCATGAGAAGTCCAATTTGAGTGCGCGGGAACCCTGGATTCTTAAGGGGTTGCATCTTTGGAATGGGGCCATGATGGCTCAAATCGACACACGGTGGTCACTAAAAAACCCTCCGTCTCAAAAGAGAGGGAGGGTTCATGTTCAATGTTCAAATTGAAAGCCAGGCGCGCATGCCCGCCCTTCATTGCCGTTGCGCGACCCCTGCTTCATCCGCCGAGATAGGCCTGGATAACGCGCTCGTCAGTGAGCAGTTCCTCGCCGGGCCCCTGCAGGACGATGGTCCCGGTTTCGAGAACATAGGCGTAATGGGCCACCTTGAGGGCCGCAAAAGCGTTCTGCTCGACCAGAACGACGGTCTTGCCCTGGGCGTTGATGACCTTGATGATCTCGAAGACATCCTTGACCAGCAGCGGAGCCAGGCCCAGGGATGGCTCATCGAGCATGACCACGTCGGGAGCGCTCATCAGCGCCCTGCCCACGGCCAGCATCTGCTGCTCTCCGCCGGACAGGGTGCCGCCTTTCTGGTTCTGGCGCTCGCGCATGCGCGGGAAGAGATCGAAGACCCATTCCTTGTCCCGCTCGATGCCTTCCTTGTCACTGCGGCTGAAAGCCCCCAGATACAGGTTCTCGGTCACCGAAAGGTGCGGAAATATGCGCCGGCCCTCGGGCGACATGACGATCCCGCCCTTGACGATCTCCACCGGATCAAGAGTGGTGATGTCGCGATCGTTGTAGGTAATGGTGCCCTTCTTGTTCTTGATCAGACCCGATATGGCCCGAAGCGTGCTGCTCTTGCCCGCGCCGTTGGCTCCGATGAGGGTCACGATCTTGCCCGTGGGCACATCAAGCGAGATCCCCTTGAGGGCGTGAATGCCCCCATAATATACATGCAGGTCGGTAATCTTAAGCATATTTCACGTACTCCTCACCCAGATAGGCTTCAATGACCTTGGGATTGGACTGGATGGATTCCGGGCCGCCCTCGGCGATGGTCACACCGTAATCCAGAACCCACATGTGCTCGCACACGCCCATGACCACTTTCATGTCGTGTTCGATGAGCAGGATGGTCAGATCGAAGCGGGTCCGGATGGTGCGGATAAAATCCATGAGTTCCATGGACTCCTGAGGGTTCATGCCCGCAGCTGGCTCGTCGAGCAGCAGGAAGCGGGGGCCGGTGGCCAGGGCGCGGGCGATCTCAAGACGCCGCTGCGCACCGTAAGGAAGACTGTTGGCCTTCTCCCCGGCAATATCCCCCAGACCGACGACTTCGAGGAGTTCCATGGATTTTTTGCGGATCTCCTTCTCTTCCCGCAGGGACGCAGGAGTCATGAGCACGGACTGAATCCAGCCTGTGCGCTGGCGCACGAAGCTGCCGATCATGACGTTTTCCAGAGCCGTCTCGTTGCCGAAAAGGCGGATGTTCTGAAAGGTGCGGGCGATGCCCGCCCGGCAGACCTGATGCGGATTCTTACCGGTGAGCTCCTTGCCTTCGAAGAACACCTGGCCCTCGGAGGGACGGTAAAAACCGGTGACCATGTTAAAGCAAGTCGTCTTACCGGCGCCGTTCGGGCCGATCAGACCCGTGATGCTGCCCTGGGGCACGCTCGCGGAGAAATCGGAGACGGCGACCAGGCCACCGAAGCGCATGGTCAGATTTCTTGTTTCGAGAATCATGCTCATGCCTTACCTCGCTTCATGTACCGGGCCACGCCGTCCCAGGTGATTTCACGCATGCCCATGATGCCCTCGCGCCTGAAGAGGATGACCAGGATAAGCACCAGGGAAAAGACCACCATGCGCATGCCGGGGATGCCGTCCATGCTCCAATCGCCGATGGTGATGGGATTTTCCACGAACCTGAGCCATTCAAGCACCACGGTGATGCCCACTCCGGCGATGATGGAACCGGTGATGGAGCCGAGTCCGCCGGTGACAACGATCATGAGCACGTTGAAGGTCAGGGTGAAAAGAAACATCTTGGGATCGATGGTGGTCAGCAGGCTGCCCAGGAGCGCTCCGCCGACACCTGCGAAGAATGCGCCAAAGACAAAGGACAGGAGCTTCACCCGAAAGACATCGACGCCCATGGCCTTGGCTGCCGTCTCGTCGTCGCGGATGGCCTTGAAGACGTTGCCGGTGTTGCTGCCCAGAATGCGGATAACGAAATAGAGGGTCAGCAGGCACCAGCCATAGTTCCACCACAGGTTTGCGTGATCCGGGATGCCCTTGAAGCCCAGGGCTCCGTTGGTCACGCGGGGGATGTTGTTGGCGATGACGCGCACGATCTCCGCGAAACCGAGCGTGGCGATGCCCAGATAGTCATCACCCAGGCGCAGGAGAGGTGTGCCTATGACGAGACCGAAGAGGGCCGCCACCAGACCGCCCGCGATCACGGCCACCAGGAATGGCGCATGCGAATTCTGCACCCAGGGATACGCTTCCTCCAGGATGAAAAGCGTGATCTTCTGATCGGGAGTCATGATCAGAATGGAGCAGACATAGGCGCCGATGGCCATGAAGCCCGCGTGTCCAAGGCTGAACATGCCGGTGAAACCGTAGATGAGGTTGAGCGACAGGGCCAGGATGATGTTCACGGCGATGAGGTTCAGGATCTGAATCTTGTAACCATCGAGGTTGGCTTCGGCCCACCACAGGAAAAGGCCCAGACAGGCCACCAGAACGAAATTGAGAAAAATGGTTGTGCTGCGGTTCATCAGACCTTGTCCTCCGTCTTGACGCCCATGATACCGGTCGGTTTGACCAGCAGGATGCCGATCAACAGAATGAAGGCGAATGCATCGCGGTATCCTGCCAGATCCGGAAAAAATGCCACGGTCATGATTTCAATGAAACCCAGGGCCAGGCCGCCGATGACGGCGCCCTGGATGGAGCCGATGCCGCCGAAAACGGCCGCGATGAAGGCCTTGAAGCCGGGAATGGTGCCCATGATGGGCTGCAGCTGTGGATAGCGCAGGGCCCACATGATGCCGCTGGCCGCAGCCAGGGCCGAACCGATGCCGAACGTCAGCGCAATGACCTTGTTTACGGGCACGCCCATTAGATAACTGGTTTCGATATCCTTGCTGATGGCCCGCATGCCGAGGCCGGCCTTGGTGTGATAGACGATGTAGACCAGGCCCATCATGAGAAAGAACGACAGCACCGGCACAAAGAGAGTCAGGGGCAGAACGCGCACGTCACCCCAGAGCATGGGGGTTTCCAGCCACAGCGGGCGGTACACCTGGCGCGGGATGGCCTGAAAGAAGACGATGGCCACGTTCTGCAGGAAAAAGGAGACGCCGATGGCGCTGATCAGAGCCGAAATGCGGGGCGCGTCTCGCAGGGGGCGGTAGGCGATGCGGTCGACCAGAATGCCTATGCCTGCGACGAAAATTATGGACGCAACCATGGCCACGCCCCAGGGCATGTGAAAAAGCGTGATGCCCCAGAAAACAAAGTAGGCGCCGAGCATGAAAATTTCGCTGTGCGCGAAGTTGATCAAACGCAAAATGCCGTAGACCATGGTATAGCCGATGGCGATAAGCGCGTAGAGGCTGCCCAGGGTCAGGCTGTTCAGGAAGTGCTGGATGAATGTTGCCAGATTCATGGACGATCCTTGTCTGAATACGGCGGCAGGGGTTCCCCCCTGCCGCTCACGCCAAAAAAGCGCTCATTCAGAGAATTAGAGTTCGGGAGTGATGGCACCGATGTATGTCTTCTTGCCGTCCTTGATCATGACCAGGCCAACGGGCTTTTCAGCGTCGTGGGTCTCGTTGATGGTCGTGGTGCCCGTCACGCCGACAAAGCCCTTTGTAGCGGCCAGAGCGTCGGTGATGGCCTGGGGTTCGGCGGAACCGGCGCGGGTGATGGCGTCCATGATGATCATGTAGGCGTCATAGCCCAGGGCGGCGTTGACGTTGGGGTCACTGTCGGGATTGATCTTCTTCCACTCGTCGGTGAACTTCTGAGCCACGGGATTCATGTCGGGCATGGAAGGATCGTAGGGGAAGGTGGTGTGCATGAAACCTTCCACGGCAGAGCCGCCGATGGCGGTGATCTCCGGGTTGTCCATGGCGTCGCCGCCCATGATCTTGAAGGTTCCGCCCAGTTCCTGGACCTGCTTCATGATGATGGCGCCTTCGGAAAAGTAGGAAGGAATGAACAGGACGTCAGGCTGCTTGCTCATGATTTCCTGCAGCTGCGCAGTGAAATCCTGGTCGCCGGACTGGTAGTTCAGGGTGGCGACAACTTCGCCGCCAAGCTTGGTGAAGGACTTTTTGAAGAAACTTGCCAGGCCGACGGAATAGTCGTTGGCCACGTCGATCAAGAGAGCGGCCTTTTTCAGGCCCAGATCGCGGTAGGCGTAGGTGGCCGCACCGGCGCCCTGGAAGGGATCGATGAAGCACACGCGGAAGATGTACTTCTTGCCCTGGGTGACGAGCGGATTGGTGCAGCTGGTGCCGACCTGCGGGATACCGGCCTTTTCGGAAACTTCACCACCGGCCATGGCCAGGGAAGAACCGTAGGTGCCGATGATGGCCTGGACTTTTTCCTTTTCGATCAAGCGCTTGACCGCGTTGGCGGACTCGACCTTGTCGGACTTGTTGTCAACCACGAACAGCTCGACTTTCTTGCCGAGAACCTCGCCCATTTCCTTGTGGGCCATCTGCACGCCTTCCAATTCCAGTTGGCCACCAAAGGCATTCTGGCCGGTCAGGGGCAGAAACACGCCAACGCGTACGGTGTCGTCGGCTGCCACGGACATGCCGGCGAAGCCGCAAACCATGGCCAAAACCATGCACAGGACTCCTAGTCGTTTCATCAAAAACTCCTCCAAGGTGAACGTTGAATTCCGGAGACGACGACGCGCGAAGCGCCCCGTATCACCGGCTGCCGTTTGGCTTCGCGTAAACACGTCAAAGCCTGCCATGAACCCGGAAACCCAACGTTTCCGGCTTCCCTTTTCTCCTCGTCCAGGGTGGAGCCAGCAAAGGCTCCGGGCAGCGATGTTCCCGGATTTACCAGGACACCACCGCGGAAATTTTCTTGGCCAGCTCCACCAGATAACCGGCAAAGCGACTTTCAAACTCCTCCATGGAAAAGCGGTCCGTGGAGGAATCAAAACTCACCCCGCCAATGACCTTGCCCGTGCGCAGGCTGTACAGCGGCGCACCGATGGCGATGAGCCCGGGTACGAATTCCTCGCGATTGCGGGTATAGCCGCGCTCCACGGACTGGCGCAGGTCCGCCAGCAATTCAGGTCCGGAAATGATGGTCTTGTCGGTTTTGGGAGTCAAGTCCAGGCGCGAGACAAAGGCTTCAAGCTCTTCATCACCCATGAAGGCCATGGCCGCCTTGCCGGCGGCCAGGTAATACGGCTCGGAGCCATAGCTGAACGAACGGAAGGCCTTGGTGTCCTGGGACTCGCGGCGATAAATCAGGTAGATGGAGTCCCCGGACAAGAGGCCGACGTCGACATGCACGTCGTGGCGCTCGTGGGCTGCGTCAACCTGAGTCTTGACGGCGCGCTCCAGTTCACTTTTTTCGAGCATGGCGTGGGCCAGGGCCAGCATGCGCACCCCCAGCCTGTACAGGCCGGTGCGATCGTCACGCTTCAAAAAGCCGAGATCGCAAAAGGTGTTGACGTATCTGTATATGGAGGTCTTGTTGATGCCTGTGCGGCGGGAAATCTGGGCGAGAGTGTAACCGACGTCGTCGTCGCCGAAAATATCAAGAATCCAGAGGCCTTTGGCCAATGTTTCGGAACTGTTGTCCTTGCCTGCCATGGATGATTCCGGTTGACGATGAAAATTCGCTGATCGATTGGAAATGCTGAAATAATGAACAACTCGTTCCGCTGAGAGAACCTATTCGTGAAGCTGCGAAACGGCTATGCGAAAAGACCGCTGATTGTCAATACAACGCAGACCCACTGGAGCGCCATTTCACAAACAAGTGACGTGGAGAATCGGAAGCGGCGGGAATATATTCAAAAACCGATCTGAAAAAAAACGGCAAATCTTCAAGGACAGGTCCACGAAGCGACCCCCTCAAGGTGGGTAGCACGGGACTTTTTCACGCTTCGGGCAAAGCTGCCCGGATATCGTTGACCAGACATCATCCGCCCGCTTCGACCCCTGTGCCAGCCGCCAAGGACCTGGATGCGGCCGAATCGGCCCTGCTCGCACGCAGCCTTGCCTCTGCCGTTTTCGCCTCGATGCTGGCCTGGTTGGCTTTAATCAGACCCAGACGGGCATCCCGGCCGAAATGCAGCACTCCCTGGAACAGGGTAATGGCTGCGGCGCTGCCTCCCGCGACCACGGCCGAAGTGATCAGCACTCCGATCTCGGTCGCGGGGGAAGCGCCCGGCGCCGGGGAAAACAAACGAGCCAGGATGTCAAACTGGATATGCTGGCAGGTGAACCAGGACGCCAGCAGCGCCATGGGAGTCTTGAGTCCGGGGACCCTGGCGGAAAGCCTTCGAAACCAGTGGTACTCAAAGACAAGGGCCAGGGCCCGCTCCAGCAGCATGGCCAGCACGGCCAGCAGGAGCAGGGCCCCCAGAACATCAAGCAATCGCTCATAAGCGGCGTCGGGACTCGGTATCATCCGTGCTCACCTCACGGTTGAAGTACATGTCACATCACCACGCCATAGGCTTCGGTAAACGCCGCCTCGGCGTAGGCGTTTCGGGCATGGGCGAACCCGGCATCGCCCCACTCTTCCCCCCAGCTGTTGCGCACGATGAAGCCGGCATTGTCGTATCCCACCAATGCTACCGCATGGCCTCCTCTTGCGCTCTCCTTGTTGTAGGATTCAAGCACGCCTGCGTTGACCGAGGCCTGATACCACGTGTCATCGACGTCAAGACGCGTGAGAATGGGGCCGTTAAACGCCAGCCATTCCCGCCACCGGGCCAAATCGACGCCCAGGGAAAAATACCCTGATATCTTGAACCGGGCGGCCAGGGCATAAAAGGAATTGGGCCTGCCGGAATACATGCCGCCATGACGGAACGGCAATACGGACTCCGGCACCACGCCAAATTTCCTGGCGACATCAAGAGCCACCTTGATGCTGGTCCCTGCGTTCTCGATGAAGGTCGTGGGATAGGAGGTGAACATGTCCGTCTCCTTGGAAGCCATCCAGACATACCTTGCCGACAGCCTCTCAAACGCCGGCAGCAGTCCCGACTTGACGTAATGCCACCGCAGCACCGAATTGGCCGCGGCCCATCCCACGCAGGAACCCGTCTCTCCCTGATCATCGATTTCCCACCAAAGCTCCCGCAGATCCTTTGCTTTCGGAACAGTGGGAGCCGTATCGAGAAGGGCCGCGTCCGTCGCGTCTTCGAACGTCCAGTCGGACCCGGTATTCCGGGATGGAATACAGTTGAGAATCCGCGTCGTGAAATCCATCATCACATCCTCCTCGGGTCTGATTTTAATTTCAGCATATGAGAAGGAGTCCGAGCATTAAATACACTGAGAAGTTTAAATTTATTTAATGAAAGATAGGTATTTTAAGGGGACAATGGTCTCCAATATCTACTAACTTCACAGGCCGGAGATGGACCGTCCACACGCAGCGACCCAGGCAAGACCTTCGTGGCGACAGCCGGGAGAGAAGTCGTGTGTCGAGGCCCTGCGGCTCCCGGTGAGCCTCGCCGCCGCCCGCCCGAACCCTGCGCTGGCTTTACGGACAGGACCCTGCTAGCAATGGGCAGCGCCAAAACGAACCACTTTTCCGGGAGCACTCATGGAACTTCAATATTGGCACTGGCTTGTATTCGGCATGATCCTCATCATCGCCGAGGTGTTCATTCCAAGTTTCACCATTTTCTGGTTCGGTCTGGGTGCACTGGCCGTGGGTGGTCTGATCTGGATCGTCCCGGCCATGAGCCTGACCTTGCAACTGTTGCTTTGGGCCGTATTCTCGGCACTTTTGACCGCCTTCTGGTTTCTGGTCATGAAACCGCGAATGGTGGACAAGACCCGCGCAGGCATGTCCCGCGAGGCACTCCTGGGCGAAACCGGCCAGGTCATCAGCACGCCCGAAGGCGACAGGCGCGGCGTCGTGCGCTTCTCCAAACCCCTGCTCGGCTCCGACGAGTGGTCCTTCATCTGTGACGAACCCGTGCAACTGGGCGACCGGGTCCAGATCCGCGACGTATCGGGCAACACGCTTGTGGTTGCCCCGAAAAACAACCAACAAGCCCCTTAGGAGATCATCATGCCCAATCCAGGACTTATCGTAGTCGCTTTCCTACTTCTCTTGGTCATCATCACCATCAGCATGGGCGTGCGCATCGTGCCGCAGGGCTTCAAGTTCGTGATCCAGCGTCTGGGCAAGTACCACAGCACGCTGGGCCCGGGCCTGAACATCATCATCCCGTACATGGACACCGTGGCCTACAAGGTGACGACAAAGGACATCGTCATGGACATCCCCTCCCAGGAGGTCATCACCCGCGACAACGCGGTGATCATCACCAATGCCGTGGCCTACATCAACATCGTTTCCCCGGAAAAGGCCGTATACGGTGTCGAGGACTACCGCATGGCCATCCAGACCCTGGTCCAGACCTCGCTCAGATCCATTGTCGGCGAAATGGACCTTGACGACGCCCTGTCCTCCCGGGACAGGATCAAGGCCAGACTCAAGGAGACCATCTCCGATGACATTTCGGACTGGGGCATCATGCTCAAGACCGTGGAAATCCAGGACATCAACCCCTCCGACACCATGCAGCACGCCATGGAAGAACAGGCTGCGGCAGAGCGCGCCAGACGCGCCACCGTCACCAGGGCTGAGGGCGACAAATCGGCGGCCATCCTGCAGGCCGACGGACGCCTGGAAGCATCCCGCCGCGACGCCGAAGCCAAGGTCGTATTGGCCGAAGCGGACCGGGAGGCCATCGCCAAGGTCGCCGAGGCGACCAAGGGAGGTGAGCTGCCGCTGGTCTTCCTGCTGGGCCAACGCTACGTGGACGCCATGCGCAAGATGGCCGAAAACAACAATTCCAAGGTCGTCGTTCTGCCTGCCGACCTGCCTGCTGCAGTGCGCGGCATCATGGGCACGCTTGGAAAGTAGCGCAGGCAGCGCTCCCGCCCCTGACGGACTGGCACGGCTGGAAGGAATGGAACGGGAATTGTCCGAAATCCGGGAACTCCTGCGCAGGGGCGTCCCCCTGCCAAGCATCTTCTGAGCTGGCCAGGGGGAGGTGACAACTCTTTCTCTCCTCGCTATGGCAAATTCGGCCTCAGACACGTGGCCTCCCAATAACCCTCAACCCCGGAGTCTGGATGTTCAGCGCATCATTGGATTTTGTCGGCACGCTCCGCAGGGGCGACGCCCGGTGAGCTAGCCGGGTCCGTGGCCCCTGCCCCGTCCTCAATTGATTCATCACGAGGAGGAGCATCATGGGCTACACCAACGCCACGGAAGTCTTGCCGAAAACCGTTCTGGAGGCAGTGCAGAAGTATGTCGATGGCGATTATCTGTACATCCCGCGCCGGGATGACCGCAGAAAAGCCTGGGGGGAGCGCACGCAGACGCGCGCGAACATAAGGGCCAGAAACCGCGAGATCCATGCCCGGCACGCCCGGGGCACGGGAGTGCGGGAACTGGCGGACCAATTCTACCTTTCCCCCAAGACCATCGCCAAAATTCTCCGCGCACCAACCGCCGGAAGGTAAACACAGCGCCACGGGCCCGTCCCGTGGCGCTTTTTTGTTTCATAGCCGTCCAGGGGCGGGACGAATGCCGCGAATCGGTGTATTTCCGCTCAAACAAAACACGGAGAAACAGATATGACCTTTGACTCGACCACACTCTTTTCCCGCGAATACCAGCTTCAGACCATGATGGGACCAAACTGCCTGCGCATCCTGGACGAACTGCTCTCCCGCATCGACCTGCCAGCCAATGCCCGCGTGCTCGACCTTGGCTGCGGCATGGGCCTGACCTCCATGGCTCTGGCCAAGGGTTACGGGTGCACAGTGACCGCCGCCGACCTGTGGATACCAGCCGAGGAAAACGCCCGGCGCTTTTCCGAGGCAGGCCTCCCGGACCGCATCACGGCCGTGCACTGCGAGGCCCGCGCCCTGCCCTTCGAGCCGGAGTCCTTCGATGCCGTGATCAGCGTCGACGCCTGGCACTACTTCGCTGCGGACTCGGCCTATCTGAGCACGCACCTGCTCCCGACAATAAAGCCGGGCGGCCTGCTCGCAGTCGGCATTCCCGGCCTTCAAAGGCCGCTTGACCGCATTCCCGACGACCTGCGCCCCTACTGGGTGGACGGCATGAACTTCTGTACCCTGTCCTGGTGGCGGGAGATGTGGCTGCAATGCACGGATCTGACCATCCGGCACGCCTTCGACATGCGGCGCCACAACCAGGCCTGGGACGAATGGCTGCAAAGCGACAACGAATACGCCAAAACCGACGTAACCATGATGGAAATGGAGGGCGGCAGGTATTTCGCCACCCATGGGCTGGTCGGAGAAAAACGAAGCTGGTGAGACCGGCCACGACCTTGCGCCATATCGATTTCGCCCTTTGAATATCGGCCCGGCCCTCGCGCACGCGGCCCAGACCGCCATTCAGCAGCACTGCGACCAGCACGGAAAAGATCATGCCGATCACGTCAACGCTCGGGAAGGACGCGGTATTTTTTAGAAGGCCTGGCGATACATCATGCGCAGCATGTTTTCTGGCAAATTCTGATGCCACAGGCCTTGGGAGTCAGCCAGGAGCCAGACCGCGAGCAGCAGGAGCACGCATCCCAAACCAATGCTCCAGAACGGCAAGCTTCTGCCCCCGACGCGCAGGGTCACGCACTCGGGCACCGGGCAGACGGATTGACAGCGCATGCAGCCCACGCATTCCGGGCTGCGCACGTCGTCCTTGAGGTGCACCGGAATGCCGCCGGGGCATGACGCGCTGCAGCGGGCGCACTGCACGCAAACGTCCTTGTCGCGGCGGATGCGAACGGGACCGGCCCAGCTCAAGAGGCCGAGCAGCGCTCCGTAGGGGCAGAGATAGCGACACCACGCGCTGCGAAGAAGAACTCCGAACACGGCCAGTCCGGGCAGGACCATCAGGGTCAACGCCGAAGGATCCAGGAAAAAAGCCAACATGCGTGCATCGGCCGCAAAATTGTACGGATTGGAGGAGAACCGCTCCACGGCTCGCAAATCCATACCCACGAAGACCGTGTACAGGAAAAAGGCCAGCAACGCATATTTGGGGGCGTGCAACAGGATATCGACGCGCGGGCCGGGAACCCTGGAAAGATTCAGCTTCCGGCCCAGATGGTTGAGCAGCCCGGATGCAAGGCCCACCGGGCAAACGTAGCCGCAAAAACCTTTGCGCAGGAGCAGGGCCATGCTCAGCGCGGCCAGAAAAATGGCCAGTCCCGCCGGATGCACCACGTCCCATACCCCGATTTCAAGTAAGCGACGCAGACCCATCAACGCCGCAATGGGCAGAAAAGCCTCGACGGACGGGGGCCTGGGCACCGGGATTTCGCTCTGGCCCGTCATCCACAGTACGAAGTGGTAGAATTTCAAGCCCGAATACAGGCAAAAAATTAGAAAAGCCGATTGGATCAGACGGTGGAACACGGCAGGGGACGGCAGGGTGAAACGCACGGGATTCCTCGCAAACATCATGAACTGTTGAGACTCGCCCTTGGACCAAAAAAGACCGCGCACTCCAGAGCATTGCATCTGAGCACTTGTGCAGAGCCAGCTGTGCAAAAAAAAGTCGAAATGTCTTGAAAATCAAAGCCTGAGCTGATCGACGGAGTAGCTCAGCATAATGAATGCCACATTAAGAGCCTCAAAACCAGGTGGCACCGTTTCATTTGTAGCGCGGCAACATCTTAGAAACACTCCCCAAAAAAATGAAAAGGCCGGAATCTCTTCCAGCCTTTGGCTGCCCTTTCCACGCCGGGGCCTATTCTTTTCCCGGCAGCTTCAGATGATCGAGCACCTTCTGGTGCGCCAGTTTCGATTTCTCCGTTTCCAGAGCCGGTATCTCATCGCGGTCCACATAGCGGATGGCCGCGCACGGACACATCTCCACGCAGGCCGGGCCCATGCCGACCTGACGACGCTGGGCGCACATGTCGCACTTGGCGACCATGACCCCGCGATCGGTCTCGAACATGGCGCTGTGCGGACAGGCCAGGATGCAGTTTTTGGTCTGGCAGCCACGGCAGAGCATGGATTGCAGGATGAGCGCGCCATCCTTGTCCCGTTTCAGCGCTCCGCGCGGACAGGCGTTGGCGCACTTGGGGTTTTCGCAGTGCTGGCAATACAGCGGCACCATGACCCCGTCGATGGTCCGGGTCATGTGGATGCGCGAGGTGTCGTTGGTGAAGCGGCAAACGTATTCGCAGGTTTCGCAGCCGATGCACAGGCTGTAGTCGATATAAAGTGTCTTTTGCCCGCCCATGTCAGCTCCTGAATCCCGCTTCGTTGGTCACGAGATCGTTGTAGTCGTATGCGTCAAGCCTGTCCTGAGCCTTCAGATCCAGCCAGTTGGCCAGGGACCGGGCCGCGCGCAGGCCGCTGTAGACCGCCTTGCCGATCTTGCTCGGACCGCTCAAGGCGTCGCCGGCCACGAACACGTTCTCGATGGCCGTCATGTGCAGCCAGCGTACCTCGCCCTTGCGCACGTTCTCAAGGCCCAGCTCCTTGGCGAACGGCGGAGTCGCAGTCTCGCCGATGGCGGTGACCACCAGATCAACGGGCAGGACCGAGACTTCCGCCTCGCCCGCTCCGGGCCGGGAAATCTCCAGACCCTCGACCTTGCCGCCGCCGAGGATCTGGAGCGGTGTAGTGCGATCCAGCCACTCAACACCCATCTGGCGCAGCTGCTCGATCTCGAAGGCTCCGCATGGCGCTTCACGGCTCGTGCGCCGGTAAATGTGATACACCTTGGCCGCGCCGAGATGGACCGCACTGTGGACCACATCCACGGCCGAATGACCGGCCCCGATGACGGCCACGATCCTGCCCGCCACGTCGGGCAGCTTCACGTTGGGCGCGCTGTATTTGACGGCGCGGATGGGAAACAGGAATTCGAGGCCCGAAAAGACCCCGGGCAGGCTCTCTCCGGGGATGCCCAGCTTGCGCGACCTCCAGGAACCGGTACAGATCATGATGGCGTCGTGCTTCTTGACCATGTCGCCAAAACCCAGAATCTCCCGGCAGAAATGATCCCCCTCCTCGTCATGCAGGGGGCCGCTGCAACAGATCTTGGTGTGGGTATGAAAAATGACTCCCGCCTTTCTCTCCAGGTTGCGCGCGCCCAGATCGATGCGTTCCTTGGGAATGCGATGTCCCGGGATGCCGAAAAGCATGAGCCCGCCGGGCTTTGGCAGCTTGTCGTAGACTTCGACCTGGTAGCCAAGACAGGAAAGGTAGCCCGTGGCGGCAAGACCCGAGGGGCCCGCACCGATGATCCCGACGCTGCGACCAATGGGCGCGGCCGGTTCGGAACACAGGAAGTTGAAATTCATCGGGTCCATGGGCACTCCATTATCGTTTATTTGCCGTATTGGCATGAAATCCTCCGGCGTGGCGTCTTTGTCAAGATAGAGCAATCGTTCACAAAGACCACTGTCGCCTTGCTCTCATAAGTCGCGTTTTTTGATCTGGATCAAAGCTTGCGCGCCAGCTTCCCCGTAAACCCCTTCTCAACGGAAACGACAACAACACCCAACAATGGAGGCTACCCTCATGTTTTGCAATCAGTGTGAACAGACCGCCCAAGGAACCGGATGCACCAAGGTCGGCGTTTGCGGCAAGCAGCCCGACGTTGCAGCCCTTCAGGATCTTCTCATTTACGTTCTACAGGGGCTCTCCCAGATCACCGAGCAGGCCCGGACCAAGGGCGTGTCCGATGCGGCCGTGAACCGCTTCATCAACGAAGGCGTTTTCTCGACGCTGACCAACGTGGATTTCGATCCGGCCCGTTTTCAGACGCTCATAGGCGAAGCCGTCGCTCACCGCGAAGCTCTCAAAGTTAGAACCGGTGTCAGCGTGGACAGCCCCGCCGCCACCTTCACCCCGGCCGCGACCCTGGAAGGCCTTGTCGCCCAGGGCGAACAGCACGGCATCTCAGAGGCGCTGGAAGCGCACGAAGACCTGCGCTCCCTCAAGCAGATCCTCATCTACGGGCTCAAGGGCGTGGCCGCCTACGCCGATCACGCCGCCATTCTCGGCCATGAGGACGAGAGCGTGTACGAATTCGTGCAGCGCGCCCTGGTCAAGAGCCTCGAAAACCTGGGCGTGGACGAACTGGTCGGGCTGTGCATGGAATGCGGGCAGATCAACCTCAAGGCCATGGAGCTTCTCGACGGCGGAAACACCGGCACTTACGGCCACCCGGTGCCCACGGAAGTTCCGCTCGGAGCCAGGAAAGGCAAGGCCATCCTGGTTTCCGGCCATGACTTGAAAGACCTGGCCCTACTGCTGGAACAGACCGCGGGCAAAGGCATCAACATCTACACCCACGGCGAAATGCTGCCCTGCCACGGGTATCCGGAACTGAAAAAACACCCGCACTTCCACGGCCACTACGGCACGGCCTGGCAGAACCAGCAGAAGGAATTCTCCGAATTTCCCGGTGCGATCCTGATGACCACCAACTGCATCCAGAAGCCGGTCGAGTCCTACAAGGGCAACATCTTCACCACCGGCCTGGTCGGTTGGCCCGGCGTTACCCACGTCGGCAAGGACTTCTCCGAGGTTATCGGCAAGGCTCTTGAAATGCCCGGTTTCACGGCCGACGAGGACAAGGGCTCCGTACTGACCGGGTTCGCCCGCAACGCGGTGCTGGGTGTTGCCGACAAGGTCATCGCGGCGGTCAAGAGCGGAGACATCCGCCACTTCTTCCTGGTCGCGGGCTGCGATGGCGCCAAGCCCGGTCGCAACTACTACACCGAGTTCGTGGAAAAGGTCCCCTCCGACTGCATCGTGCTGACCCTGGCCTGCGGCAAGTTCCGCTTCTTCGACAAGAAGCTCGGAGACATCGGCGGCATCCCGCGCCTCCTGGACATCGGGCAGTGCAACGATGCCTACTCGGCCATCCAGATCGCCTCGGCCCTGGCCGGCGCCTTCAACTGCGGAGTGAACGACTTGCCCCTGTCCATGGTGCTGTCCTGGTACGAGCAAAAGGCCGTGGCCATCCTGCTGACGCTCCTGTCCCTCGGCATCAAGGGCATCCGCCTCGGGCCCACCCTGCCTGCCTTCATCACGCCGACGGTGCTGAATGTGCTGGTCGAAAACTTCGACATAAAGCCCCTGAGCACCCCGGACGAAGACTTGAAAGCCATCCTCGGCTGATTTTGCTTCTCAATGACAATGCCCCGCACCGCGCGGGGCATTGTCATTTATTATCCGCATAAGCCTCTGGAGAAGCCACTTTTCTTACGCCTCCCGGTTGACACCTTGCCCCGAACGTGGCCACTGGATTGAAAAAAATCCCTGACAAGCTCAACCACTACGGATTCCAGCATGGAAGAAAGCGGCACACCAACAGATCGTCTGGTCCAATTCCTCACCCAGCCCCACCGGCATGCCCGGCACGAGGGCTCTGCCATCTCGTGGTTTCTGGTCCGCCTCGGCAGAACCATCGTCCTTGCGGTGCTGGGCTTCAACCGCCGTCAGGGCTCATCTCATGCATCGGCGCTGACCTTCTACACCCTCCTCTCACTGGTCCCTCTGGCGGCAATGGCGTTCGGCGTGGCCAAAGGCTTCGGGTTCGAACAGCTGCTTGAAAAAGAGCTCCTCAAGCATTTCACGGCCCAGCAGGAAGTGATCCAGCAGGTCATCGAATTCGCACGCAACATGCTCGAAAACACCAAGGGAGGGCTCATCGCCGGGATCGGCGTGATCGTCCTCTTCTGGTCCGTGGTCAAGGTTCTCGGCCAGATCGAGGACAACTTCAACCAGATCTGGTCAGTGTCCTCGCGCTCCATCGTGCGCAAATTCACCGACTATCTCTCCATGATGGTCATCGCGCCTGTGCTGCTCATCATGTCCAGCAGCGTCACCGTCTTCATCGTCTCCAAGGTGTCCGCCCTTACTTCCCAAGTCGGTCTGGAAGAGGTCGCGACTCCGGCCATTTCCCTGGGCCTCAGCCTGGCCCCCTACATACTGTTATGGGTGCTTTTCTGCGTGGTCTACCTGATCATGCCCAACACCCGCGTCCAACTCGGCAGCGCTTTCCTGGCCGCCATTCTTGCGGGCTCGGCCTACCAATTCCTCCAGATCGGCTACGTTAAATTCCAGATCTATGTGACCAGCTACAACGCCATCTACGGCAGCTTCGCGGCCTTGCCCCTCTTCCTGATCTGGTTGCAACTGAGCTGGAGCATTGTTCTCTTCGGTGCCGAGATCGCTCATGCCTTTCCTCAATCGAATGTCGTCGATCCCAAATCGGGCCTTCATTCCAGGAGCACGGCGCAAACCAGACTTCTGGCACTTGGAATCTGCCACGCCGTGGTGCAACGCTTTCACCAGGACAAACCAGCCCTGACCGAAGAGGACATCGCCCACAGGCTCGCCATCTCCCCGCGCGAAACGCGGGAAATGGTCGACTTGCTGATACGGGCGCACCTCTTGAGCCGCGTTCAGGATGAAAACCAAAACACGTTCCGACTCCTGCCCGCCCGCGACAGCGCACACATCAGCCTGCGAAATGTCGTCGCCGCCATCGACACCATCGATGAGAATCCGCGTTTTACCGAGCAGCACCCAAGCCTCGCCAACCTTTCCGCCTGCCTTGACGCGTTCGAGTCCCGAAAGGACCTCGGCATGGCCGATACGCTGCTGCGCGACATAGAACCAACCAAGTGCGCGGAAAGCGCCCCTAACGAATCATCATGAATTGATCAATTTTGTCTAAAGTTTTCCATTTTAGTGACGTTAGCGAAAACCTATATTACGTAAATGTAAATAAATTCCTTTAGGTGCTTCGCGGAAATACTATACTCCGAACAAACTCCTCCGTCTCCCAGCCTGGGCAGCAACGCCCAACAAACTGATTTTTTTGAGCTTTATTGCCAACAAGCCCTGCGTACACGCAGCAGGACATGCACATTGCAATCTTTGATTCAAGCGGCACCCTTGTTGCTTTGTACACAACATGAGTACCTCAACCTGTTCCACCGAATTGCGCGTCCTGCTGGCCATCAGCAAGGTCATCGATCAGGCCCTGGACCTGGAAAGCGCTCTGGAATCAATTCTGAAGATTCTGTCCGACACCATGAACATGCGCAGGGCCACGGTCACTCTGTACGATCCCCTCTCTGGCCGCTTGGCCATATCCACCTCCTACGGCCTCTCGGCGCTTGAAAAACAGCGCGGAGTATATCGCATGGACGAAGGGATCACGGGAATCATTTTCCGCACGGCAAAACCATATGTGGTCCCGGACATTTCCCTGGAACCTCTCTTTCTGGACAAAACGGGCACGCGCCGAATCAGCCGGGAACGCATATCGTTTGTAGGCGTGCCCATTCTGCTGCACGGAACCCCCATCGGGGTCATGAACGTGGACCGCGTCTTCACGGGCCAGGAACAACTTGATGCCGACACGGAATTTCTGACCGTGGTGGCCACGCTCATTTCTCAATTCCTGAGTCTTAACGAAAAAGTAAAAAAAAGAGAGGCCGCCCTCCAGCAGGAAAACACCTCGCTCAAGTACCAAATCGCCAGGGAGAATCATGGCCCCTACATCGTGGGCAAGAGCCAGGCCATGCTCGAAGTCGAGCAATACGTGGCCAAGGTCGCCATCACCAAGGCCACGGTGCTGCTCCTCGGGGAATCGGGGACGGGCAAGACCCTCATCGGACGCATCATCCACGAACTGTCGGACCGCAAAACCCATCCATTCATCAAGGTCAACTGCGCCGCCATTCCCGAAAACCTGCTGGAGGCGGAACTTTTCGGCTACGAGAAAGGGGCTTTTACAGGCGCCAACAGCGCCAAGCCCGGCCGTTTCGAGGATGCGCACCTGGGTACGATCTTCCTGGATGAAATCGGCGAACTACCCCTCACCCTGCAATCCAAGCTGCTGCGAGTGCTGCAGGAACGCGAATTCGAACGCATAGGCAGCAACAAGACGCGCAAGGTCGATGTACGCATCATCAGCGCCACCAACCGCGAACTTGAAGTCCTCGTAGGCCGAGGACTCTTTCGCGAAGACCTCTACTACCGACTGAACGTCTTCCCGGTGCACGTGCCGGCGGTGCGGGAACGCAAGGAAGATATCCCGCGGCTTCTGAATCACTTTCAAAAGGAAATGGAACGCGAATATGGGCGCAGTCTGACCCTGACCACGGGCACTCTCGATCTGCTGCTGGCTTACGATTGGCCCGGCAACGTGCGCGAGCTTGAAAATCTGGTCGAGCGCCTGGCCATTCTGACCGACGACAAACCGGTGGAAGCGGAACTGGTACGAGGCTTCCTCACTCACGAAGCGCACCGCCCCGGAACGGTCAGGCAGGCTCCCCAGCCTTTCATCCCCTCCGAGCAGGAAAATCTTTGCCAACCCCTCAAGGAAACCGAGCGCAGAGAGGTTCTGGCGGCGCTCAAACGAAATGCCTGGATTCAGTACAAGGCAGCCCGGGAACTTAACCTGACACCTCGCCAGATGGGGTACCGGGTACGAAAATTCAACCTCGAGGAACTCATCGCCAAAGGGCGAGTCGAGCACCGCAAAGAGCAATCCTAAAACCCCTCGGTCCGGCCGGAAGCAATCCCTCCGAAACGTTTACGGCCGGACCACTCTCACCGATTTCATCCCCTACGGCCCAAGACGGCCCGCCTTGATGAAAAGCCTGCGAAACGAATGGCGCAAGCCCCGAACAGCATGGGCTGCCGAGGCATTTCTTAGCTCTTGACGAGCGCCAGCGAAAAGCACAAGTGGAAATACCAAAATGTGCCCCATCCCATCCGGGGCAACATGTCCCTGTAGGAGAACCAAGCATGTTCAGTCATAACGGATTGTGCGGTCTTGTGGCCGGACTTTTCCTCTTTTTATCCACCGTCCCGCTCCAGGCTCAGCCACAGAGCCAGGCCCAGACCGCCAGCTTCGGCCTGCAGGACGTCGCGGCCATGGCACGAGAGCTCTCGGCCAAACCTTACGAAGACAACGCAGGGCTGGTACCGCAGGTCCTGAAGACCATCTCGTATGACCAGTGGCGGGACATTCGCTTTGTCCCGGAAAAAAGCCTGTGGCGAAATGAAAAGCTGCCCTTTGAGCTGCAATTTTTTCATCCGGGGCTGTTTTACGACCGCACGGTAGCCATCAACGTGGTGGAAAAGAACGTTCCCACCCGCCTGGCCTTCGACACTGAAGCCTTCAATTACGGAAAGAACGATTTTGCCGCCCAGATTCCGGCCGAAATGGGCTACGCGGGATTTCGCATCCACACCGCCATCAACACCAAGAACTATCTTGATGAATTCCTGGTCTTTCTCGGGGCCAGCTATTTCAGGGCCGTGGGCAAAGGGCAGAACTACGGTCTGTCCGCCCGTGGCCTCGCCATCGACACGGCGGAGCCCTCGGGCGAGGAATTTCCTTTTTTCAAGGAATTCTGGATCGTAAAACCCGGCAAAAAAGACAAGTCCATCATCATCTACGCCCTGCTGGATTCACGCAGCGTTACCGGAGCCTATCGCTTCGAAGTCACTACGGGGGCGGAAACCGTGCTCGACGTCGAGTCCATTCTTTTTGTGCGCGAATCGGTGGTCAAGCTGGGTATCGCGCCACTGACCAGCATGTTCATCTTCGGGGAAAATTCCAATCCACGCGTGAGCGACGATTTCAGGCCCGAAGTACACGACTCAGACGGCCTGATGGCAGCCCTTGAAAACGGAGAATGGATCTGGAGGCCGCTGCAGAATCCCAAATCCCTGTCCGTCAATGTCTTCAGCGCGCCCAATATCCGGGGCATGGGCCTCATGCAGCGCGACACCGAGTATGCCAGCTACCTCGACCTTGAAGCAAAATACGAGGCCAGGCCCAGCGCCTGGATCGAACCCAAGGGCGACTGGGGCCCCGGGAAGCTTCATCTGGTTCAGATTCCCTCCCCGGAAGAGATTCATGACAACATCGTCACCTTCTGGACTCCGGACATCAATCCGCAGCCGGGGCAAGCCGTCACCTTTGACTACAGGATGCGCTGGTCTCCGCCCAAGCGCGTGGCCTCTCCAGAGGGCCAGGTCATCTTCACGCGCACCGGAAAAGGCAAAAAGCCCAATTCCAGGCTGTTCGTGCTCGAATTCATGGGCGGCAAGCTTGAAGATTTGCCGGATGACGCAGCCCTTGATGCCAACGTCTGGGTCGGAATGGGTGGCAAACTCCTGGAAAAACGCGTCCACAAAAACCCTGTCACAGGCGGCTGGCGTCTGGTATTCGAAATCGAACCCGACTCGACTTCGGCTCTCTCCATGGTCCTTCCGGACAAGAGACCAAGCATCGAAATGCGGGCAATCCTGCAACACGGCGTAACTCCGCTGACCGAAACGTGGACCTACGCCATAAAGCTCTGATGAAAAGCAAACACCTGGAGCCTCCCTTGCCACTCGATGCCTGCATTCCAGGCGTCTCCCACCCTCCGGTGGAGACGGCGGCCACGATTCTCGAAACCCGGCTGGAAGCAGCAGGAAGACGGGTCGCGGCCTATCTGAGGCACCTGCCGCTGCCGGAGAGAAGCCGCCACGAACTGGCCCTGAAGACGCTGACAACCCTGGCCGAAGATCCCGGCAACAGTCCGTCGCAGGCTGAAGCCAGAGCCATGACCATCCTGCGGGAGCTTCTCTGCGAGCAGCCGATCCCGCTTTTCGTGGTGCCAGGGCCGCCTCTGCAGCGTGTGCACATGAAGCCCGAAGAGATGGACAGACGCCCCTGGGTACGCATGTTTTTGCGCCTCGGGCGGCCTCTTTGGAACATGATCGCGTCCTTTTTCAATTCACGCTTGATCGATATTCTGCTGTACGCACTCCTGCTCGCGGGGCTCTATTTTCTCGACGCAGACCTGCCGTAACGCCAGGTCAGGCAAACAGGGTCTTGAAGAAAACGCGCCAGACGAATCGCCCGGACTTTCACACTGCCGCCCAGGGCTCGCATAGCCAGGGCTCGGCCTCCTCATGAAGGACGTTAATGAAAAGAGAATTCTTGAACGAACCCTGGCGCAAGATCGCCAGCCGCCGCAGACTCCTGCTCCTGATCCTGGTCCTGACCCCGGCTCTGATCGCCGCCAGCGTCATGGGATCGCTGCTCCCGCATCGTGGGACCACCTACCTCGAAGCGAGCATCATTTTCGTCTACTGCGTGCTCTTCATCTGGATCTCGCTCGGATTCTGGACCGCCCTGGCCGGATTTTGGACACTGCTCAAAAAAGACGACCGCTTTGCCGTGACACGCTCACGCGGAGAGCTCGATGCACCCATCCGCGCCCACGTCAAGACCGCCATCCTCTTTCCCGTCTGCAACGAGGACCCGGAGCGGATCATGGCCGGAATCCAGGCCGTCTGGCGCTCGCTGGTCAGACTTGGCGCGGCGGACAGATTCGACATTCACATCCTCAGCGACTCAAGCGACCCCGACCGCTGGGTGCAGGAAGAGACAGCCTGGAACAGGCTGTGCGAAAACCTCAGTGCGCATGGTCACATCTTCTACCGTCGCCGACGCATCAATCTTAAGCGCAAAAGCGGCAACGTAGCCGATTTTTGCCGCCGCCACGGCGCCCATTACACTTACATGATCGTCTTTGACGCTGACTCCGTCATGTCCGGCGAAACGCTGATCCGCATGGTGCGCATCATGGAACGCAGACGGAACGTCGGCATCCTGCAAACCGCCCCGGCCTGCACGGGGCGCGAGACACTCATCGCCCGCGCCCAGCAGTTCGCCAACAGGGCCTATGGCCCAATGTACGCGGCAGGGCTGCATCACTGGTTCCTGGGAGATGCGCAGTTCTGGGGACACAACGCCATCATCCGGGTCAAGCCCTTCATCAAGCATTGTGCACTGACGCGCTTGCCAGGCAAGCCTCCGCTGGGCGGCGACATCCTCTCCCACGACTTTGTGGAATCCGCCCTCATGCGCCGCGCGGGATACGCCGTCTGGCTGGCCTATGACCTTGAGGGCAGCTACGAAGAGGTACCCCCCAACCTGCTCAACGAGCTCAAACGTGACCGACGCTGGTGTCAGGGCAACCTGCAGCATCTTCGCCTTGTTTTCACGCGCGGGATCTTTCCCGGACACCGCGCCCTGTTTCTAAACGGAGTCATGGCCTATGGCTCTGCGCTGCTCTGGTTCCTGTTCCTGGCCCTGGCCACTGCCGCAGCGATCACCGAGGCCGTAGTCCAGCCCGACTATTTCGCTCCAGCCAAATCCCTCTTTCCCATATGGCCCGTCTGGGATCCCACACCGGCCCTGTTCCTGCTGGCCGGAACCGCCGTCATCCTCTTTCTGCCCAAGGTCTGCGCCTTGCTCCTGGCTCTGATCAAGGGCCGTCGAAAACAGTTCGGAGGTTTCTTCGCATTGTGCGGCAGCATCATGACGGAGGTCGTGCTGTCGACCCTGCTGGCCCCCGTGCGCATGCTCTTTCACAGCAAGTACGTCTTCTTGACTCTCATGGGCATGGGTATCGGCTGGGGCACCCAGCAGCGCGACGACGAAGGCACGCGCTTCTGGGACGCCCTGCGCTTTCACGGCGGCGGGACGCTGCTGGGCCTTGTCTGGGGAGTTGCGATGTTTCAAATCAACCGGGTCTTCTTCTGGTGGAGTTCGCCGCTGGTGGTATCCCTCTTGCTCTCCATCCCGGTGTCCATGCTCACCAGCCGGGCCGAACTGGGCCGACTTTTTCGTGGCATGCGGATTTTCACGACGCCGGAAGAAATCCGTCTGCCTCGCGAATACGAGGACATTGACAGCTATCTGCAAAAAATCGCCGAAGACAGATCCAGCTTCGGCATCCCACCCGAGGAAGGCTTTCTCAGAGCTGCCGTCATCCCGGGAGTCAACACCCTGCACCGCACCATGCTGCGCGGACCTCGCACCCTGGCCCCGGAAATTGAAAAGCGCCGCGACGCCATCCTGGAAAAAACCATGGACAACGGCCCGGAATCTCTCTCCAAAAAAGAAAAGAAGGAACTCCTGTATGACGCACAGCGCATGAAAAGGCTGCACGAGCACATCTGGTCACTGCCTCAGGATGATCTTGAAAAGCGCTGGAAAGTCAGGCTGGACTAAAAAAACAAATAGGACCCATGGAGCATATGAGCCCCATGGGTCCTAGAGAATAGCCGGAAGACATGCGGGCACTCACGCCCCAACGTGGACAAACCCCTTCTCCCAAGCCCAAGCCGCACAAAAAGTAAAGACTCCTGCACATCTGTCGCAGATCAGGCACCTCCGTGAAGGAAGCGGATGGCGGATGTCTGAGCGCTTGCGTTGGTGCATTTTCCTCCACTACCTCCACCGGCTTCCTCCGGGGATGGCGGGATGTCTGAGCGCTTGCGTTGGTGCATTCTCTCCATGCATCCCATAGCTCCTTCAAGTCCCACAAGTCCCATTCTCCAAGCGCCTTCCCGGGCACAGCACCAACAAAAAAAAGCCCCGGCGAACCGGGGCTTAAAAAAGGGTGGGATTTCCCCCGCCTTTTGAAATCATTTTTTGAACTAGTTTGCGCTGGCCTTGAATTCTGCGCGTCTGTTCTTGGACCAGGCTTCCTCGTTGGAACCCTGAACCGCGGGGTATTCTTCGCCGTAGCTGATAATCTGCAGCTTGGACGAATCAATTCCCAAAAGAACGAGAAACTCATAGGTAGCACGGGCTCTGCGTTCGCCAAGAGCCAAGTTGTACTCGTTGGTTCCGCGTTCGTCGCAATGTCCTTCAACAAGCAGGGACAATGCAGGATTGGCCTTCAACAGCTCGGCCTTCTCCGTCAAAACCTGGCGGGATTCCTGAGTCAATTCATTGGAATCAAAAGCAAAATAAATCTTGTCTGCACCGATCTTTTCGATAGCCTGACGCTGCAGTTCAGCAAGGCGCTGCGCTTCGAGCTGCTCTGCCGTCAAACCACCCTGAGCACCGGAGCCGTCTCCAGCACCAGCAGCAGTCGCGCCAGCAGGGGTGGAGCTCACTTTTTTGGAGCAACCGCCAGCCATGGCCAAACAAAAAACCAAAACGATCAATCCAAAAACGCCTAACTTCTTCATAACTTCCTCCATTAACACAAAAAAAAACACGCCTCTGCCATTATAATTTCCCCCAGGCCGGAGAAGTCGCTTCTCCTGGTCCGGTTGGAATCAAGATTGGTTCGTCTCCGTGTTTGGTGGTCAGATAGATTTTGCTCGGACCGGATCTGGTTGATGCAAAAGCTATGAAATAACCATCGGGAGACCAAGTGGGATCTTCATCACTACCGGGCCCAAATGTCAACTGGCGCTCACGCCCGGAAGCCAAATCCACCAGAAATAACTTATGTTTTCCGTTCACCATCTGGGCAAAAACAACCTGGGAACCATCGGGGCTGATGCTTGGACCGGTGTTGTATTTTCCGGTCAGGGAGATGCGTTTGCTCGTCCCTGTCACCAGGTTTTTGAGGAACACATGCGGATTTCCCAACCTATTGGAAACAAAAACCATTTTTTCACCGGACCGATCAAAATCCGGCCCGATGTCTATGCCCCAGTTTTCCTCCAGGGCCCGCACGACCTTGTATTCAGAATTGAGCTCATAAATATCTGGATTTCCTCTCATATCGAGACTGATCGCCACATTCCCGCCCTTGGTGAAGGCTGGGGCGATGAGGGTATTCCCGGGGAGTCTCTTCTTCTGCAGCGCTCTGGTCTGCCGATCCCAGACGCACAGATTGTGAAACTTCTTGTCCAGAAAGACAAAAACCAGTTTTTGCCCGTCGTGCGACCAGGCAGGACTGACGGCAATCCCGTCGAGATTGGTGATTTTCTGCAGATTGAGACCCTGCGCCGTGGCCATGTAGACCTGCTTGCGCTGCCCTTCTTTCTTGATGAAAGCGATGTTCGAGCGGAAAAAATCCCCCTGCCCGGTCAACGCTTCCATAAGGTCCGCGCAGAAGCGCGCCGCTACCTCGGGAATCTGCTGTTTATTGGCCACGCCGTAGCCCTTGCCCACGACCAGACGGCCAGTGTAGACCTCGTATGCTCGAAGTTCCACCTCGCCGACTCCGCCGGGACGAGGGGCCCATGCAGCTGTGACCAGCACGTCCGTGCGCGAGAGTTGAAACTTGTTGAAGTCGATGCTCTGCGCAACATAGCCGCCCGGATTGGGGCCGCCGACGATATCTTTGCCCGAGAGCATGTTAAAAAAAGGCAAAAAGGCACAGTTGTCATGAATGCGCTGCTGCAACTCCGCCGGAGCATTGTCGGGGATGCCGCCCATGGGTCCCGAGCCGTCCTTGGATAGGGCCTCGGCCACAAAAAGATTGACCCTGGACTGACCCGGGCCATAGATGTCGATATTCAGCACTCCGGCCGCCAGGACAGGCCCGGAGAAAGCCAGCAGCGCAAACAGCATGAGAAGGATTTTTTTGATCAAGGCAGACTCCTGCTCAATTTTCCGTATTATAAAAAGTTATGACCAGAGTCGCGTCCAGTGTTTCAGGCAAGGGGGGCAATTTCTTGGTATCCTCGATGGCACGCATGACCGACGCGTCAAAATCGGATCGCCCGGACCCGTTCAACATACGCGAACCCAGTATTTCTCCTGCCTTATTCACTTTGAGCTCCACCGTCGTGGCCAGCACAATATTCGATAAGCGGGGGAATCTCCAATTCTGGCGAATGGCCCGCACGACCTGCGTGGCATAAAATTGGTCCAGACTGCCGGAGGACACCCCTTCGCCGTCTCCATCCTCGGCCGTCCCGTCCCCGCGGGTACCCCGTCCCGAGACTTCACGCCCCAGATCAGCCAGTGCGTCGGCCAGGGCATCCTTTGATCCGCTCTTGGAGGTCCCTTTTGCCGAGCCGTCCGTGCCGCCCGTGGAGGAAGACTTGGCGACCTTGGTCGCCTCACCCAGCGCCTGCGCCAGAACTTCTTCCTTGGTAGGCTTCTTTTCGACCTTGGGTTCGCTTTTAGGCTCTTCCTTGGCGGTCTTCTTGGGCTCTTCCTTCTTGGGCTCTTCCTTTTTGGGCGCTTCCTTCTTGGGCTCCGGCTTCTTTGGCTCCTCGGGCTTGGCCTCGGCCACCTTGGTGGCGTTCACCGAATCCGACGGAATCGCCTTGGCAGTTTCGCTAGGCGCAACTTTCTTGTCCGGCTTTTTCGGCTCATCCGGAGCCTTCACCGTCTTGGCATCCTTGGGCGCGGGCTTTTGTGGGGGCGCTTCCTTTTCCGAGGCCTTCTTGGGTGCACTTTTGGCGCCGGGCTTGCCCTTGTTCGGAGGGCCGACCAGGTCGACCTCGTACATTCTTTTGTTCAGATTTAGTTTTATATGGGTGTCCGTGGAAACATAGGCTCCGCCGAGCAGCACAATCAAATGCAGCACAATGGAGAAAACCCAACTCAAATGACGCAGCGAATGAAACACTTATACGCCTTATCCTAGGGGTTCTCTTCCTCAGGTTCAGCCACGACTCCAAGCTTTTGCACGCCTGCAGCCCTGACTTCCGCCATCACCTTGACGACCACGCCGTATGCGACATCCTTGTCGGCCTGCAGATAGAGCAGTTTTCCTTTCTCAAACTCCATCCTCTTGAGATAGTTACCCAGCTCATCGACCTTGACCTCGTATTTGTCGAGCTTGATGGTCCCATCCTTGAGCACGTGCAACACCACTGTGTCACTGTCCTCGGGCAGGGTCTCAACCGCCTTTGTTTCAGGCAGGTCGACCTCGACGCCCTGGGTCAACATGGGCGCAGTCACCATGAAAATTATGAGCAGCACCAACATGACGTCCACAAAGGGCGTGACATTGATCTCCGCCAAAAAGCCTTTTCCCGAATTTACCTGCATGATTTATTCACTCCGCTTGTTCATCCATGGGAGTTCAAGCTGGGCGCGATTCAAAAATTCGCTGGCGAAGCACTCCATCTCCGTATGCACGGTCGTGATCATGCCGAGAAACGTATTGTAGGCGATGGTCGCCGGGATGGCCACGGCCAGGCCGATGGCGGTGGCCACCAGAGCCTCGGAGATGCCGGGCGCTACCGCAGCCAGCGCCGCCGTCTTCATCTGACCGATGGCATGAAACGAATTCATGATGCCCCAGACGGTTCCGAAAAGCCCGATAAACGGGGCCGCATTGGCGCATGTCGCCAAAAACGACAAGGATCTGGACATTTCCCCAAGCCCCTCGCTCACTCCCTGTTCGAGCACCCGACGCAGGTTGTCCCCAGCAACGCGGAACTTCAGGTTGGGATGAATCACGGATTGTTCAAGGCGACGAAACTCCTGCAGGCCCCGCTTGGCAATGGGATACAGGGCCGAATTGCCCTGCTCGCGCAAGGTCTGCACTCCGTCGGCCAGATTAGTGGCGTTCTGAAACATCGCGCGCTCGCGGAGGGCCTTGCGTCGTCCGACATTGATCTGAATGATCTTGAAAAAAATGATCGACCAACTGATGAGCGACATAATGGCCAGCAGGCTCATGACACCCTGCACAACCACGGTCGCGTTGGAAATCATGTCCCAGAAACCCATTTGCGACATTCCGCCAAGCTGCGTGGCAGCTCCCAGGGATTGCATGGAATCGATCGGCTGCGTAACATTCATCTGCTCAACAACGCCTGTCTGAGCTACTACGTCCATATCTGTCACCTTTTACACTACGAGATTATAGAGGGCACAACAAATTTTTGGTTCACTACAGGTAAAGACTCCGGGACACAAGCGCCCAGGCATCCCCGTCCGCCTGCCGGTATTCTTCGGAGGTCATGCCGCACCCAAGGGCGATCTTGCGACGCAGCTCTGCGCAGACCAGGTCACGAGGAGCATGGGCGTCGTTGTTGACCACCACCCTGGCGCCATGCGCACGGGCCAGGGCCAGGACATGCCCATTGGTGTATCCGTGTCCGGCCCGGGTCGTGATTTCGAGCAGCACGCCTTTTTTCGCCGCCAGCCGGACCTCTTCCGACGTGATCAGTCCGGGATGGGCCAGCACATCAACCCCGGCCTCGATTGCCGCGAGATTCGTGCCCGTCTCCACCGGTTCGACGATGGTCTCGCCATGGGCCACGACTATTCCGGCTCCAAGGGCACGGGCTCGCAGCACCTCCTGCTCCATGAGGGCGGGCGGAACGTGCGTCAGCTCGACCCCGGCCACGATGACGAGATCCATGTAAATGGAATACTCCTTCGCCATGGCGGCCACGCGAGGCAGCACGAAGTCCATGTTGGAGGCGTCGGCGTGGTCGGTGATGGCGATGGCCCGGTATCCGGCCACCTTGGCCCGGCGAGCCAGTTCGGCCGGGATCAGCTCCCCGTCGCTGAAGCTCGAATGGGTGTGCAGATCGATCACGGCCGCGTCACATCTTGTACTTGAGATCGTCCAGGCTGTATTTGGAGAGGATGTCCGTCCACTTGTCGCTGTCCTCGCCCGTGACAACCTCCTGAAAAGCGCCTTTCTGCAAGGTCTTGTTGAGAGCGATGACTTCCTCCGAAACACGGATCGGCACCTGGGCCCTGAGTGCCAGAGCGATGGAGTCCGAGGGGCGGCAATCGACGCGGCGCTCGCCGGTCTCGCTCTGCAGCACAAGTTCGGCGTAATAGGTGCCTTCGTGGATGGAAATGATCTCGACCGCGACAAGCCGCGCTTCCATCTTGTCCAGTATGGTCAGAATCAAATCGTGCGTCATGGGCCGGGGCACCGCGACCTTGTTCAGGGCCATTGAAATGGACATGGCCTCCATGGCTCCGATCCAGATGGGAAAAATGATATCTTCCGACGTGTCCTTTAAAATAAGGATGGGCATCTGCGAATCCTCATCCAGTGCCAATCCGAAAACCATCATGTCTACCACGGTTCACCTCGAATCTCTCCCACGAGGGAGTGTTTCTTCGCGTCCACGATGCGCACGCGAACCATTCTGCCTGTCAGGCAAGGTATGGGCGATGAGAAATTGACAATCCGTCCGCCCCCGTCACGGCCTCTCCAAAAAAATTGCTCGCCGTCCTGCATCTTGCTCGGTCCCTCGACCAGCACCTCCGCATCCCGGCCCACCTGCGCGGCCAACTCCTCGACGGTGATCCGGTCCTGCAGTTCCTGCAAGACCGCCAGACGCCGCGCCTTCTCCTCTTCGGGGACCTTGAAGTCCATCTTCTCGGCCCGCACTCCCGGCCGGTCCGAGTACTTGAAGGAGAAGCTGGATTCGTAACGCACCTGGCGCATAAGTTCCAGGGTATCTTCAAAATCCTGAAGAGTCTCCCCTGGGAAACCGACAATGATGTCCGTAGTCAGCGCAATTTGCGGACAAACCCTGCGCAGCTCCCCGATAGTGTCCAGATAGCGCGCCCTGGTGTATTTACGCCCCATGGCCTTCAGGACGGCATCCGAGCCGGACTGCACGGGCAGGTGCAGCTGCGGGCAAAGATTGGGCAATTTGCCGAACGCGGTCACGACCTCAGGGGCGATATCCTTTGGGTGCGATGTCGTAAATTTAAGGCGCATGAGGCCCGGAATGACGGAAATCCGTTCCAGCAGGGAAGCAAAGGATGTTCCATCACCATGACTGTCCTGCCCGTAGCTGTTCACGTTCTGTCCCAGCAGGGTCAACTCGCGGGCGCCACGCCGCACCAGGGATTCACATTCGGCCACGACGGCATCGGAGCCGCGCGATTTCTGCCGCCCTCTGGTGAAGGGCACGATGCAATAGGTGCAGAAATTATCGCACCCCTGCATGATGTTCACGAAGGCCTGAGCCTGGACATTGCCGCCTTCGGGCTGCTCGCGCTCGGGGTAGTGGTCCAGAAAATCGAGCAGACTTATCCGCAGCGCGGGATCCGCGGTCAGCCGCTCCAAAGACTGGGGCACCATGGCCGTTCCGTCGGTGCCGAAAACAAGACGGACGAAAGGAAACCGGTTCCAGAATTCCTCTCCGATCTGCTGGGCGACGCAACCGCCAACGGCCACGAAAGCATCCGGGTTTTGGTCAATGTAGCTCTTCAAACGACCGAGCAGGGAATACACCTTCTGCTCGGGCTTTTCCCGCACGCTGCACGTTGTGACCACGAAAATCTGGGCGTCCGCCTCGCACGCCTCGGTCCAGCCTCTGGAGACCAGGGATTGGGTCAACCAGTCGGCATCCGCCACATTCATCTGGCAACCAAAAGTCAGTATGTGAAACCTCACGAAAAGGGGTAGCCTCCTCAATTATGCGTTGCGCATTGCTATGAACGTTTTTTTAACCCAGTCAACTGATTTTGGGGTCATTTCTGCGAACGGTCACGGGTCTGCTCGTCAATCCATCGTAAAAAGGGCTCATGGCCCTGATCCAGGGCCAGTGACACGATACAAGGAACTTCATAAGGATGCAGGCCGAGAACGCAAGCCTTGAGCCCCTCGAACAGGTCCGAGACGGTTTTGGCCAGCATGACGACCTCGGTCTCCTGCTGAATTTCGTCTGCCCACCAGTACATGGATTTCGCCTGTGGCATGATGTTGACGCAGGCGACCAGACGCTGTTCGAGCAAGGCCCGCCCAATCCGTAGAGCCGTCTCTTCATCCGGAAACGTCATGTAGACCAGAATCTGTCCCATTTTTACCTCCATGCAAAAAACTTGAGGTTGCGAAAAAAAACTGTCAGGCAAGGCACGGCGTCTTCAGACCCGTCCGCACGTGGAGCATCGCATGAAAGTTTCATCCATCACCGCACGCGCCCGAGCCGTTCGCGAACGGCTGGCCCGGCGCTATCCCACGCCACGGACCGAACTGTTCTGGTCCACCCCGTGGGAACTCCTTGTGGCCACGATCCTTTCGGCCCAGTGTACGGACGCGCGGGTCAACATGGTCACGCCTGGCCTGTTTGCCACCTGGAAAACCGTGGAAGAGATGGCCAAGGCCGACCCGGCGCAGATCGAGAGCGTCATCCGCTCCACCGGGTTTTTCCGCAACAAGGCCAAAAACCTGCATGCATCTGCAGTGCGCATCGTGGCGGAATTCGACGGCCAAGTGCCGCGCACCATGCAAGAGATGCTGACCCTGCCCGGTGTGGCCCGCAAGACGGCCAACGTCGTCCTGTCCAATGCCTTCGGCGTGCACGCGGGCATCGCCGTGGACACCCATGTCAAGCGCATCAGCTTTCGCCTCGGGTTGACCCGCCAGACCAGCCCGGACAAGGTCGAACAGGATCTGCTCAAACTTTTCCCCCAGGAAAGCTGGGGTGCGGTCAACCACTATCTTGTCCTGTTCGGCCGGGAGGTCTGTACCGCGCGCAAGCCGGATTGCGACGCCTGCGAACTCGCGGACCTCTGTCCGCGGACCGGGGTTACCTCCCGCTCCGCCTCACCCACAACGAAAAACAAAGCGTAAACATGCATATCGGAAAATTCAACATACACAGCACGGACGGAAAGGCCCGCGCAGGGGAATTGCACACCGCCCACGGCGTCATCCCCACCCCCATCTTCATGCCCGTGGGCACCCAGGGCACGGTCAAGGCCGTCTGCCCCCAGGATCTGAAAGATCTCGGTGCGCGCATCATCCTCGGCAACACCTATCACCTGTGCATGCGGCCCGGCGACGAGATGATCGCCCGGCGCGGCGGACTGCACAAGTTCATGAACTGGGACCGGCCCATCCTGACCGATTCCGGCGGCTTCCAGGTCTTCAGCCTCTCAGTGCTGCGCAAGCTCTCCGAAGACGGTGTGGCCTTTTCCTCCCACATCGACGGCTCCAAGCATTTTTTCTCGCCCGAAAAGGCCATCTCCATCCAGAAAAACCTGGGCTCGGACATCATGATGGTCCTCGATGAATGCGTACCTTACGGCGCGGACCACGAATACACCAAAAAATCATTGGGGCTGACCACGCGCTGGGCCGCCCGTTGCCGCGCCGCGTACCCCGAGGGCAGCGGCGACCAGCTCCTCTTCGGCATCGGTCAGGGCGGATTCTTCAAGGACCTGCGGGAAGAAAGCATCCGCCAGCTCCTGGACATCCCTTTCGACGGCTACGCCCTGGGGGGCCTCAGTGTCGGAGAATCCAAACCCGAGATGATGGACATCCTCTACCACAGCGCCCCGCTACTGCCAGCGGACAAACCCCGCTACCTGATGGGCGTTGGCACTCCGCTCGATATCGTACGCGGCATCGACGCCGGCATCGACATGTTCGACTGCGTCATGCCCACCCGAAACGCCCGCAACGGCACCCTTTTCACTTCCCAGGGCAAGGTCAACATCAAACGGGCCCAATACACCGAAGACGACAGCCCCCTCGACCCCGAATGTTCCTGCTACACCTGCCGCAACTTCAGCAGGGCCTATCTGCGCCACCTTTATCAGGCACAGGAGATTCTGTCATATCGTCTCAACACCATCCACAACCTGGCATTTTTCCTGACCGTGGTCACGGATGCCAGAAAGGCCATCGAGGATGGCACGTTTCAAGCTTATAAAGCCCGCTTTGAGGGTATCTACGATACATAGTCCGCACTCATAAAATCATCGGCATTTAAGGAGGCCCCCATGCTCAAAAATCTTGCCCTCAAAAACCGCAGCTACCGCAGATTCGACAACTCCGCCGCCATCTCCATGGCGACCCTGGAAGAGCTTGTGGATCTCGCCGGGATATGTCCCTCAGCAGCGAACAAGCAGCCCTTGCGCTTCATTTTGAGCACCGCGCCACAAGACAACCAAGCCATCTTCGACTGCCTGAAATGGGCCGCCTACCTGAAGGATTGGGATGGCCCCGCGCCAACGGAACGGCCCTCAGCCTATATCATAATGCTCAACACGGCCAAGGATTGGGATTTCGCCAAATTCGATCTGGGGATCATGGCCCAGACAATGCTGCTTGGAGCGGTTGAGAAAGGGCTGGGCGGATGCATGGTCGGGGCAATTGACCGCGACAAGCTGCGCATGCACTTTGCCCTGCCGCCGGAGATCGAGATTGGTCTGGTGCTGGCCCTTGGCAAACCCGTCGAAGACGTGCGCATCGTGGAGATGCCTGCGGACGGCTCGGTCAAGTATTACCGGGACGAAGCCGGTGTGCACTACGTGCCCAAGCGCAGCCGAAGCGAGCTTGTCCTGCAAAAAACAGGAAAATGACAAAAAGCCGCAAGCCGTTCCATATGGACGGCTTGCGGCCTTGAACGCTGTGAAAAGACGCTTTTTAACCCTTGCGGGCAATCAACTCCCCAAGACGGTAGGAATCAAGAGTCTGCATGAGTACGTTGCTGGCTTCTATCCAGACAAACTGCGTCACGCACTCGCCCGCCAGGGAACATTCTCCGCAAATGGGTTCCCCCTCGGCGCACTGGGTCAGGGCCACTTTCTCTTCCAGGGCGCGGACCACGTCGCCGACCGTGACATCCATGGCTGGCTTGGCCAGCTTGTGACCGCCGAAAGGACCTCTCTTGCTCTCGATGAGCCCCCCGCGTCGAAGCCCAGTGATCAATTTTTCAATATATTTCTGTGAAATATTCTGCCGTCTGGCGATGTCTGTCGTGTTGACCCAACCCTTGGCCTGATTCAGGGCAATATCGAGCAGCAGTCGAGTTCCATACCGGCTTCGCGTGGTCAAGCGCATGTGGTCCTCCAAATTTTCAAGATCTAGCCGTTGCCATCGGATTTTCCGGACTCGTTCTGGCCGCCATTTGCCCCATTTTCCACTCGCACATACTTTCTGGGCAAATCCACCCGAAATTCAGTTCCTTCACCAGGCGTCGAATCGACGTGAATCTCTCCACCGTGCTGATGAACGACATCACTTGCGATATAAAGCCCAAGCCCCGTCCCCTTGCTGCCCTTGGAAGAGAAAAACATGGAAAACATTTTTTCCTGTGTGGAACGGTCAATTCCAGGCCCGTTGTCTCGAATGATGAACGAAACCTTGTCTTTGCTTCCTTCAATCAGAAAAGAAACAATATGCCGCTCCTTGGATTCATCCTCTATGCACGCGTCCACTGCGTTTTCGAGAATGTTGACCAGACCGGCGGAGATGACCTCGGGATCGATCTCAAAACGCCCAAGCTCACCATGAAATTCCTTTTGGAACCTGACATCGTCTTTGGTGGCCTTGGGCTCGACAAAGTTGGCCACCCCGTCACCGAAACTCCGCACATCGATGAGCTGGATATTGAGGCCCCTGTCCTTGGAGTAGTAAAGCATCTCCAGAACGGAATTGCGAATCCGGGATATCATCAGCTTGACGCGCTCGGCGCCGTTGGCAACAAGCTCCATGTCATTGTTCATGATGCCCTTTTCCAGGCGGTACAGACCGCCGTCGAGGGCGGTAAGCATGCCGCGTACGCCGTGCGAAATGGAACCTATGAAAAGTCCAAGCGAGGTCAGGCGGTCCTGCAACTCGCGGATCTGGGTAATGTCCGTGGCAAGTTCCATGACTTCATGGATCTCGCCCTTCTCGTTACGCAAGGGTGCGGTCAGGGTCAGCACGATCTTCTGCTGACCGCTGCGCGTGGTGACCACCTCTTCGGTCTGGTGCACCATGCCGTCGCGAAAAGTCTCCTCCACGGGACACTGCGGACAGGGATGGGTGCGGTGCTTGTAGATTTCATAGCAGCGCTCACCCAGGCAGGAGCCGAAATCCAGTTTGAACTGCCTGTTCGCCCTCACGATGCGGCGGTCCCTGTTCTGCACCGAGATGTAGCACGGCACTTCATCGAAGAGCTGGCGGCAAAGCTGATGACTTGATTCGAGTATCTTGCCTTTTTCTCTGAGGACCCCGTTCTCCTGCTGCAGGTCGAGAAAAGTCAGGGCCCGGTCGAGTGTCACGCGCAAGGCACGCTCCGACACCGGTTTGTAAAGAAAATCCGAAGCTCCGTCGGCCAGAAAATCCAGACCCAACTCGTATTCGCCTTGCGGAACCAGGACAATGAAACGCACTTCAGGATAGCCGGCACGAAGCTGCCGCAGCAATGCCTGGCCAAGCTTGCAATCACAGATCCCCATGACCGCAAGACGCGGTCGCACCACGCCAACGGTGACAAGAGCGTCGTCATAATCGCAATTGGAGGGCTGATAGCCATATTCGTTCAGAATATGCGCCAGGACCCTCCCGTGCTCAGGATCCTGGGTTATGATCACGATGGATTCGGAAATTACGATGTCATGCATATGTTTTGCCACAAAAAACCCTTGCTCGCTTCACCTAGGCGGCCGAGCAAGGGTTTTTCAAGTTTGAGTTGCGGCTAACCAATTGTTTCCTTGATGACTTTGAGGAGTTCTTCGCGATCGAAAGGCTTGGTGAAGGAAGCCACGGCTTTCTGTATTGCGTACTTGTTGCCGGACAGGCCGCTGATGACAATTACCGGAATGTTGCTGCATTCATCGTCCTGGCTCAACTCCCGGTAAAAACGAGGACCCCATTCCTTTGGCATCTCCAGATCCAAAGTAATCAAATCGGGCTTCTCTTCCTTGACCACGGCCAGTGCGTCGGCTCCATCGGAAGCCTTGCAGGTCGCGTAGCCTGCGTCCTGAAAAATGTCTTCCAGATACGTGACGATATTGGGATCGTCATCAATGATCAGAATCTTCTTGCCCATCTTACACCCCCAATCACGATTACACGTTATACAGTTTGAATTTTATCCGGACGATTGACCGAAGCCACGGGACAGGTTGCGCGCAGCAGCACCTGCTCCAGAGTATGGCCAAAGGCGGAGGCCTCATCGCTGACGTCCTTGGAATGGTGCGCCATGATGATCAGGTCGGCCTGCTTCTCACGGGCGTACTTGACGATTTCGACATACGGGATGCCTTCCCAGATATCGGCCGTGACATTCTTGAAATCGCCGGTCTGGATGAGATATTTGCGGCGCATCCGGTCCCTGGCCTCGATCATCTGGTCGTCGAGGTCCTTCTGGGAAATGAGGCTGTGGGTAGAGCCGATATCGATGGCATGGAAAACATGCAGCTTGGCATCCAGTTCCTTGGCCGTGTTGAGCGCGAACTTGAAGGCATGCTCGGATGCCTTGGAAAAATCCGCACCGAAGACAATATTTGTGAACCCGCCCCAAAAAGAGGCCACCGGACGGTTGACCACCAGGACCGGGGCCTTGGAGGCCTTGGCTACGCGCTGCAGCGTGGAACCTGCGAAATGACGCTGATATGCATCGGCATCGGCCTCGCAGCCGGTGGTGCTGGCACCCATGACAATCAGATCCACATCTTCCTGGCGTGCCTTGCGCAGCACTTCGCGGTGAGGAATGCCTACTGCGGTCTCGATCTCGCAATCGACTCCGCTCTTCATTTGACGGTCATAGGTGTTTTTGAGTTCATCCTTGACCCACAATGTGTAATCCTCGTCCAACTCCACCTTTTCGCCAGTTCTCACGTCAACAACGACCTGACTGAAGCCACGGCTTGGAACACCCAGCACATGATAGACAAAAAGTTTGGCATTATAACGCGCTGCCAAATCGAACGCGACACGCGCTGCGGCATCACAACAGGGAGAGCCGGAGGTGGCGAACAGAATCTTTGTAAACATATGTCAACTCCCGTTCTGTTTGCGGCATGCCGCCATAAAAGCGGCATGCCGTTGTCTGGACAGACTTATTCCTGCGGCAAGAGATGTTCCGGAACAACCAGCATCTTGATCAGAATCGGCTTCAGGAAGCTCCAACGGATACCGATCTCGAACTCCTCTTCCAGATCGCGGATGGCATCCCAGCAGTTGTGGCAGGGGGCAATGACGAACTTCGCACCTGTAGCCAGAATCTGCTCACGCTTCATCTTCAGCGCGACGTTGCGCTGTTTACGATAACGTCCGATACCATTAAATCCGCCACCACCGCCACAACAATAGTTGTGTTCCTTGTTGGGAGCCATCTCACGGAAGTCTTCCGCAATATGTTTCATGATGATTCGACCGCAGTCACGCAGCCCGGCATTACGCACATAGTTGCAGGAATCCTGCAGCGTGACCGGTTCCTTGATTCTCTTGGCCGGATCAATCTTCAGTTTGCCTGTTTCCAGGGCTTCGGCCACCCATTCCACGTAGTGCAGACATTCCACAGGAGGCTGTCCATCGGGCCGACCGGCCCAGTACGGACCTTCGATGACCGTGGCACGGTAGGCGTGACCGCATTCCGTGGCGACCATGCGTTTGGGGCGCAGACGCTCCATGGCTCCGTACACGGTTTCAACCTGCATCTTGCAGGCTTCCCAGTCACCGGCGAACATGGAGAGACTGGTCATTTCCCAGCCTTCGGAGGGCATGGTCCAGTTCTCACCGGCGACGTGGAACAGGATGGCCGCCTCGACGATGTCTTCAGGGTAATGCTTGGCCTCGCGGGCGTTGATCATATAGACAATGTCGGCATCTTCCTTGTCCACCGGAATTTCCAGGCAAGGCCATTCCTCCAGCGCTTCGTCAACCATCCATTCGCAGGTGTCCACGAACTCCTCAACGGTGACGTCCATCTGCGCGCGGAAGAGACGGTGCATGCCGGAACCAATCTTGAGTTCCCACGGCACGAAACCCTGGGAATGCAGCAATCCGCGCAGATAGCCGAACATGACGCCCATGTCGATGCCGTAGGGACAAAAGGATCCGCAACGGTTGCAGCAGGTGCACTTGGACCAGGCCGTATCCATGCACATGCGCATGAATTCGTTGGTCACATTGCCCTTCTTCTTGACGATTTCACCAAGCGTGGACTGGATCTTGTACGAGGGAACCTGCTTGGGATCGCGGCCGTTTACGCTGTACAGAAAGCAGCTGTCGGCACAGAGTCCGCAATGGGCGCAGATATCAAGCCAGGTCTTGGTTCTTGATTTCATTGTTTTCTGGATGGTTGCCCAGAGCTTCTCGGCATCTACATCCAGTTCTTCCATTTCCGCGTAGTATTTCTTTCCGTTGCTGTCGGCCAAGAGGGCATCGAGGTCCTCCCGGGTGGCAACGGGTCTCTTATTACAAATTGTACCTTCGGGCATATCGTGTTCCTCTTGGCTTACCAGTCAAAATTGGACTTCATTCCGCCGCGCTTGATCCCGAAATCCATGCCGATCTGAATGCGCGTGCAGAAAAACAGCGCAATATGAGACAGCTTGGTGAAAGGGGCTGCGAGCAGCACAATCACGCCGCACAGTACGTGCAGGGTGATCCAGAACGAATAGTTGGCGGTATGATAGGTGGCGATGATGCCGGAGCCCAGCAGGGTCAGAATCAGCACCAGCAGCATGACATCCTTGATGTCGGTCAGGATGCGCACTTCAGGCAGAAGCAGACGGCGAACCGCAATGCCAAGGCCGGCCAGAAAGGCTGCTATGGCCAGAACGTCAGCGAGCAGCTGCGGCATGGCCGGCCAATCGATTCCAAGACCGCTCCTGATCATGACCGCGTGCCCTTCCAGGAACAGGGGCACGATCACGAGCCCGATGTGAAATGCGAAAAACATGACCGTGAAAATGGGCTTGGCCCGCCAGCTGTAAGTCCCGAAGGGCAGCAGCCAGCGATAAACGGACCTGAAGGCACCCTTCAGGCCGTAGCCCATGTGCGGCTTGTAGGCCACACGGTCCAGTCTCCAGTCGAGACCCATGAAATACATCACCACCCGGGCGGCCAGGCCGAAAAAGAATACCGCAAAGGCAAGCCAGAGCAGCGGGCCAGTCAATATCTCATACATAGATTACTCCTTCATTGGTCGGATAAGGACCGAGCCTATTCTTCTTCCGTGTCAGCGAACTTGTCCACGTCCCTTTCGGACACGAACAGCCAGAAGGCCACGAATGCCACCAGACCAATGCCCATGCCGACATAGGCCATGCCCTTGGTCCAGAACATGAAGTCATGATAGGTCATGAATTCCATCTTTCAGCCTCCTTTAGTGCGCGCCCTTGAATTCAGGGTGTTCATGCAGGATCGGCAGCTTGTTCAGGCAGATCCGCAACACGGTGATTTCAAGGGTGACGATGAATACGGTGATCATGATCTCTTCCCAGGAAGGAAAATAACGGACTTCGGCCGGGAGTTGCCAGTTGAAGGCCACCAGCGAGATATTGAGCCTGTTGAGCACGATTCCCAGCACGGTGACGATGGATGCATAAAAGGCCAGCTTCTGATTTTTTTCGCGGGCAGCCATTGCATACATCAGGCAAGGCACGAGCACGAAACCGAGCATTTCAACCAGAAACCAGGCGCCCCAGCCCGTCGTGAGATGGTGCCAGTTATTGTCCAGAGCCACGCCGATCCACTTCAGATTGAAATAGGTAAAAAGAACCACTGCCGCAGCCTTGGAGAAACCCAGAGTCACGCCGGGAGCTTCCTGTATGTGAGTCTCATCCATCTTGTGATGCAGAAACTTGTGCGACAGGCCCCCTTCGAAAATGACCATTGAAAGACCAGCTGGAATGCTTGAAATGAAAAAGAAGAGCGCCAGATAGGGCGAGTACCACAGCGGGTGCAGCTTCGAAGGCGCGAGCATGTACAGGCCGCCCAGCGAAGACTGGTGCAGGGTGGACAGGACAACGCCGAAGATGGTCAGCACCAGGGTCAGGCTATGCGCCCAGAACCGAAGCTTCTTCCAGCGCAGGGTTTCCCACAGCGCGGGCGAGAATTCGATGGCGAGAACGGTCAGATACAGGGCCACACACAAACCTACTTCGAAAAGAAAGGAGGTGGGGCCGGGATAGATAGTCAGCGGATAGGGCAGCCGGTAATAGCGGCCCAGGTCGTAGAGCAGGGCAAAGACGACGAATGCGTAGCCCAGAAATGCGGTGGTAATTGCCGGACGCACCGCAGAATGATATTTTTTCATGCCGAACAGGTACACGGCTGCGGAGGTCGTGTATCCGCCGGCGGCCAGGGCGACGCCGCAGAGCAGGTCGAAGCCGATCCAGATACCCCAGGGATTGTCGTCGCTCAGGTTGGTCACCGACCCGATGCCCATGGTGAATCGCTTCACGGTCAAAACCAGCCCGATGACCAGGATGACGGCAGTCAGAATATTCGCCGGAGTCCAGAATGTCTTGCTTGGTGTGGTGTGGTGAGACATCAACACTCCTCCTTATTGCTCACTCGGATCAGCGGGAGTTTCGGCCTTTAGCCGGGCTTCTTCCGCTTCCTTGAGCGCTTTTTTCACTTCTCGATCAATGGCAGCCTGCTTATCGCGTTCCGCCTTGTCCATGGCCGCTTTCGTCTTCTTCGCCGCTTCGGCCTGCGCGTCAGCCACGGCCTCGGCCACGGCATGGTGCTGCTCTTCCTCGGCAATCTTCTCCCGGCGTTTGGTCAGGGCGTAAGCTCCGGTCAAAAACATGGGCCACAGGCCCACGATGGCCGGAACGACGGACAATGCGCCGGAAGTGAATTCCGGGGCAGGAGTGATGCCCAGATCCTCACGCATGCCGATTTTCTCGAACGGCACGGCGGAGATATACATCCAGCTTGTTCCGCCCATTTCACGTTCACCGTAGATGTGATCAATGTAAATGTTCGGATGCTTGCGGATACGTTCCCGGGCGATGTTCAGCAGATCCTCGCGACGCCCGAAGACCAGGGCTCCCTTGGGGCAGTCTTCGACGCAACCCGGAAGCTTTCCCTCTTCAATCCGGGGCTGGCACATGGTGCACTTGCGCACACGGGGGGTGATCGGATCGTGGTATTCGTAGGTCGGAACCTCGAAGGGACAGGCGATCATGCAGTAACGACAACCCACACACTTGGATTCGTCGTGACGCACCGCGCCGGTCTTGTCCTTGACGAAGGCGCCGACAAAACAGGCCGAGGCGCAGGCAGGCTCAAGACAATGATTGCACTGCTGCTTGCGATATACCGGCTTGTTGCCGATTTCGTACTTGTTGACCACGGTGAAGGTGTCGTGGTGCGTACGCCGTTTCTTGTCCATTACAGTCAAATCGTCGAAGGGGACCGGCTGTGCGGGCAGTTCGTTGACCTTGTTGCATGCGGCTTCGCATTTTCTGCAGCCGATGCACTTGGTGCTGTCGAACAGCACCCCGAAGCTTTCGGGATATCCCTTAAAATGATGTGTTCCACCGGCTGTGGCCGAAGACGCCGCCAAACAGGCTCCTGCGCCAGCCAGCATGCCAATGAATTTTCTGCGTTTCATAGTAGCTCCTCGTTATTGCGACCTTCCGGGCAGGTTATTGCTTTACGGCATGACATTCCGCGCAGGCAGTGGCCGCCGGCTTCTGGATGCCCATTTCGCTATGACAACCGATGCATTGCTGATGGTAAGCGGTCTTCAGGTCAGGCTTGGCGCCATCCTTCCAATCCGCGACCTTGCCGTGACAGCTGGCACACTTGGGAGGATTTGCGGACGCAGGGCTGTTGTGGTGACAACCGGAACAGACCGCGTTGGGGCTGGAATGGAAATAAGCCGCCATGGAGCTATCCTTCATGCCGTCCATGATCTTCTGCACGATCTTGCGATGCGGAAACTTGCCGGGCTGGTATTCATTGGCGAGCACGCCGATCTCCACGATCTCGGGAATCTCGTTCACCTTGATTTCAGGATCGGTCTTGACGCGGGAGTTCATGAGCATCGCAGCGGTGTTGTTCCGGGCAGTCTTGCTCTCGAGCAGTTCCGCTCCGGCATTGATCTCGACATGACACTTGGCGCAGCTGGCCTCGGTGCCCTGACCGGTTCTACCCATGAAAGTATGGCATCCGGAGCACTCCGGCTTGGCCTGGGCCTGGGTATGACAACCCACGCAACTGGCCTGCGCGGTCACGCGATGCATGGCCTGATCGGTAGTTATGAATCCGCCCTCTTCCTTGCCCAGCGAAGTATGGCACTGCGAACAGGGGATCACACCCTTGGAGGAAGCGTTGTGGTGACAGACCGAGCAGTTCTCGTTCTTTTCTTCGTGCAACTTGTGATTGAAGGGCACGGTACTGACCAGTTTGGGCTCGGTTCCGGCCTTGGCCGTGGCGGCCATGAGCAGCGCGTAGTCGGATTGGCCGGCTTCAAGCCTTGGCACATCCGCGACCTTCTTGAATCCGGCACGAACACCGGCGTCATGACAGCCGGCGCACTCCACAGGCCCGGTAGGCTGCTGAGCCTTGCCGATTTCCATATGGCAGGACAGGCATTTTTCATGGGCCTGATCCTTGTTCTCGGCAAAAGCGAGATTACGCTCTTCGGGCTTGTCCTGGGAATGGCATTTGGAGCAGTTCTCCTTCTGCCCCGGGGCAGGAAGAACCATCTTTGAGGACGAGTGGCGGTAATGAAGGGATTTATCAAACGAGATCAAAGTCCGTGGCGACTCCGCAGGCCCTGCGTGGCAGGTCCGGCACTGTTCGCTGCCTGGACCGCTTTTCTTGCCGGCCTTGGTCGTGTCCTCATGACACTTGATGCAGTTGTCGTGATAAATGGCCTTGATTTCCGCGGCATTCGTATCTTCCTGACGCTTGAACTTGGCCGTGACCGTGTTGCCGGTCACTGTATGGCAGGATTCGCACTTACCCTCCACAGCCTTGGTGTGCTTGTCGTGCTCAAACCGGACCACAGGATAATCGATATCGCCGAACTTCTTGAGCGTGTCGATGGAAATCAGATCCGCGCCCATTAATTTCGTTTCGACCGATTCCTGTTTTCCCCCAAGAGCGTTCAGACCGAATCCAGCCACAGCCATGCTTACGCACAGGATTCCAACCCATCGCAGCATTGGTCTTCCCTTCTCCATGTGAAAATTCCTTTGTTGAAATCCGCTCCGGAAAATTCCGGAAACCTCCAAAGCCCGGAGGCCGTCCCCCCAGCACCTTCCTTGAAACGGAAAAAAATCAGACCGTGTGCGCCCGTTCCTAAACTCCCCCAAAAAAATTGAGATTAAGCAGACTATTCCGGTATGATTTATTCCGACCTAGGAGGTATAGAATTACGGCAATGTCGTCAATAGCTAATCCCTTTTTTCACAATCACTTGGAATTACGAAAACCCAAAATTTCACGGCCCGGAGCAAAGAGATAGCACTACGCAACAATCTGTTTTTTATATAAATATTAAAGAATATTTGATTTGCTGCAAAATGTTGTGAGCCCAACAGCGCAAGGCGGATAAGCCAAAAAAAATGAAATTTTCTCAAAAAAAACCGGCCTTCAAGCGAAGGCCGGTACAGGCAATTAAATATAGAACCTGTTATTTTTTTACATGACATTCGCCACAAGCGACTGGACCCTTTTTGGATTCGATATGACAGCTCTTACACTGTTTGTGGTAGGCCATCATGAGTCCTGGCTGGCTGCCTTGCGCCTTGAGCGTATGGCAGTCGGCGCAACCCTGGTCCTCGGAACTCTCGCCCTCGACGAGTTTTCCATCTTCGTAAACATGATGGCACACTGAACAATCTTCCAGAGCAGCCTTGTCATTGTGGTCATCATGATCAAATGCGCTGACCGGACGTTCCATTTTTCCAAAGGCGTCGACCTTCAAGTAGGTGTCGTCCTGAGAAAAAGCCGAAATACTGCAAAACGTGACGCAGAGCACGACAGAGCAGAAAATGAAGTATCTGTATAGTATATGTCTCATTGCTCACCCCTAGACAGCATTTGGTTTTTCCATGCAATCATAGATAATTTCCCCTAGGAACTTGAGCTCCATGCCGAGCTTGTATTTATGGATAATGTCTTCAAGTCCGCCGTGACAGTTGTGGCATGGAGCTATGCAAAGTCGGACCCCAGTGGCTTTGAGCTGCTCAGCCTTGATACTGTTGCTTTCGACGCGAGAGTTCTTGAAAGGCGGACCACAATTGATAACTCCTCCGCCAGCCGCGCAGCAGATATTGTGTTCTCTGTTGGGGTGCATCTCTACCAGGTTTGGACAGAAAGCGCGTACAACTTCCCTGGCTTTTTCATGAAGACCTCGCCCACGCACCACGTTGCACGGATCATGAAACGTCACCGGCTCTTCTATCTGCCTGGCAACCTTGATTTTGCCTGCATTAAGCAAATCCCAATAAAACTCAAGGGCATGGACAACCGGGATGGGCGGCATCTGCCATCCCAGAACACGGTTGCCTGTATCGTAAACCGACCGGAATGCATGACCGCATTCTCCCATGACGATCTTTTTGACCCTGAGTCGCGCCGCAGTCTCGAAATGCGTCCTTTTCAGACGAGCCATCATTTCCGAGTCTCCGGTAAACATGGCCATATCCGAGTTGTCCCAGCCAGGAGTGGCTGGCATGGTCCAATCGCACCCCGATTCGTTCAGAATAGCCGCAGCCTGGTAGATAAGCTGGGTGCGGAACTTGGGTTCCGGTCCGATGACGGAGTACATGATCTCGGCGCCTTCCTTTTCCAGCGGGATGCGGGCGCTCGGCAATTCCTCCCGCAATTCGTCTTCCTGCCAGATCAGGGCGTCGATCCACTCGTCATCCTTGACCCACATCTGATTCATGGTCGCGGAGTGAGAATGTGCAGTATCTTGGATATATAAAGGAGTAAGTTCCAGCTTGTGCACAATACGACGCACCATAGTCATCATATAGCCAATATCTATTCCAAAAGGACAATACTGCACGCATCTTCTGCACAAATTGCATTCAGTCTGCGCTATCTGAGTGGCCTGCTTCATGAATTCAACGGAAACCTTGCCCTTCTTGTCAAGCATTTCCCAGATGGTCTGTTTGACCTTGCCCACGGGGGAAAAGCGCGGGTCGCGGTCGCGGGAAAGAAAGAAATGGCAGGCCTCGGAACAGAGCCCGCAGTGCGCGCATGTCTCGACATATGCTTTCATTCGCGCACCGGCTTCGTTCCCAAGCACCGCGTTGATCGTCTTCTCGATCTTCTCCGGGGTCAGCTTCTCAGCCCCCCGTTCAACACCTTCGTCTTTTATCCAGACGCGTTCTTTCATAGCGTTCTCCTCTTTTTACCAATCCTTGACGTGGCGCACCATGCCGAATTCAGACCCGATATACGCTCTGGTCAAAGGAGCCAGCAGCATATGACTGAGACGCGTGAAGGGAATGGCCACAAGCAGAAGCTCTGCCGAAACCATGTGCAGCACGACCATGAGCATGTAATTACCAAGCTGATGGTAGGCCAAAAATCCCGTCACAAAGGGCGCCGCCACAAGGGCGAGCAGGGCAAAGTCCGTCCAATCGGTGACATAGCTCACTTCGGGACGAATGACCCGACGCACGGCAAAGAAGATGCACGCGCCAATGACCGCAAAGGCCAGAATGTCGGCCACAAAATCAGGAATGGTGAACCAGCCGATACCGAATCCTTCCTCGATCATGATTTGATGCGCGGAAACAAATATGAGCAACACAAAAAAAGCAATGTGGAAGAAAAATGCCACTCCGGTAAAAATGGGGTTCAACCTCATATTGACCGTATTGAAAGGAATTGACCAGTTGATGATGGATCTCAATCCGTATTTGAATGAGATATAGTTAAGTAAAACCTGATCTTTCTTTTTCGCTGTATTCAGTGTCGACCAGATTTTGTATATTGATCCAAGAACAAAAATAATCCAGGCAGCCCAAGCCAGGGGGCCAGATACCAATAAATAGACATCCTGCATGTCTAGCCTCCTTATCCGATAATTTTTGCTACGGACTCGACAATTCTTTGGTACTTTCCGTCCACGATGGCGCGAATGAGAATCCTGCTTCCATCGGGGCTGAACGTCGGGTCAAAGCATTGATCGAAACCCTGGCCATAATCCTTGCCATCCACCGAAATGGTGAAACGGCCATTTTTTTCCACTCTGGCGGCGACATGCTTGCTGTCCGGAGAAAAAACAGGAGCATAACACATATCGTAGTGGCTGCTCCAAGCCCTGTCGTCGGAGAATACGGTCCATTTGCCATCCTGCTTGCCAAGGGCGGCCAGACGTTTACCGTCGGGGCTGAAGGTCATGTCCATGACCATGTCGCCAAAAGTCGTGTTCCAGGGGGTGCCGTCCACGGCCAGTGTCCAGCGTCCGTATTTGGGACAGACTATGGCGGCGAGCCTGTCACCGGAAGGGCTGAACTGCTGCTGCCAGACCTGGAAGAAAGTAGGCTGCCAGATGATCTTGCCATCCAGCGCCATTCCCCATTTGCCTGCCAGGCGTACTGGCGCGACCACAGAGTTCTTGACCGGGTGAAAGAGTGGTTCCCAGACCTGATTGAAATTCTCCGCCCAGGGCTTGCCATCAACGACAATGGTGTAATCGAAGAGCGTGTGTCGAATCTGGGCCGCGACCGAAGTATTGTCGGCATTGAAGCGAGGCGTCCAGACGTTCACGAAGTTCACGTCCCAAGGCGTGCCGTCAATCGCAACGGAATAGGCACCTTCCTTGAACTTGAACACGTCGGCTTGTCCCAGAGGCACGGTCTGAACCACGGCTGCACTGCGCTTGCCGTTGGAACTGAGCACAAAATTGTTGGCGTTCGGAAAGAGCGTTTCCCAGGGCACTCCTTCGACCACCATTCCGTAGGTCATGGAATCGGCTACGCAACAGGCGATGACCGAGCCATCCTTGGAAAACAGCGTGTTGAAGAGAAAACTGTAGGTATCTTCCCAAGGCTCACCATCCACGCACAAGGTCCAATCCCCGTCGCAGGCCAATCCGGCCAAGCGTCCATCGGGAGAATAGCGCAAATACCAGATGCGCTCATACCTCGGCTCCCAACATGTGCCGTTGACACAGACGCTGAATTCCATCTCGCCGGTCTTGACCACGGCCGCCACCTTTTCGCCATCGGGACTGACCTGGTTTTCCTCGCGCCATTCAACGTCGCAATCACATTCGGATAGGTCGGCCACGGTTCTGGAGCCTATGCCCCAATCCCAGGCAGAATACTCAATCATACACGCCCTCCTTACCAACTAGGTTACGCCAAAAGCCAATCTTACACATGATGTCGGAATGAATTCAGATGAGCATTTATAACACTCAAACCTGCTAAATCATGCCAAAGACTCACTTTACTTGCTAAATTTTCTTGCAATCCGGCTAGCCTAGAAATGACAATGTGTAAATATCATTTTGATTTCAGACCCAATAAGTCGACAAATTATTTCGGACTGTTTTCATACACATTATCCCAAGAGCAGGTAAACATTCACTACTTTGCATTCATGCATACACGACACGTCTGTAAGCGAATGCTACAAAAATTGGATTTTCAAGCGAATTAATCCCGTCGGCCAAGGTCATCAAACTGGCCTGCAAGATACAAGACGCAAAAAAACCCGGAAAAACCGGGCTGTTATGCAAGGAATTACTCCCTTTTGGACGGCAATCAAAGACTCTTCAGCGGCAATCCGGCTTCTCGGAAACCGTGGATTCCGACGTCGCGGGCGGCAACACGTCCTGTCCGGCGGCGGAGATCTCGATATTGCGCGGCCCGACCACCTGCCCCTGGCTGTCGATCATAGTGCGTTCGTCCAGGATTGCGATGCCCAGGCGGTCCATGACCTCCCGCTTGTAATCGTATTCCATGTTCTTTTTGCGCAATTTGTAGTTGAGAATCATGCGCACGATCCCGAATATGGTCCCGGCCACAAGCACGCAGCCAAGCCCGATCAGAATGACTCTGGCCGCAGCCTCGCCGAAACGGCCCAGATAATCCATGATCGAGCCCAAATTATAGACGATGCCCATGAATACGCCCAGCAACAGAAGAGTCAGCAAAAAGGGGAGTTGAAAACAGAAATTGGCAGCCTTGGCCAACCTGCTCGTAGCACCTCCGGCCGAGGTTTCCTTGAACACAGTCCCTTTTTTCTGTCCGTAAAGAAAGGAGTTGAAGGCCACTACCACTATGCCGACCAGAAACGTCAAGGCCACAGGAGCCGAGAAAGAGACCAGAAAATAAGCCTTCCAGGGAAAAGGCACATCCACGGGCTTTCCGGTCACCGCCACCTCGTCAATGCCCAACTGGTAAACCCAGCAGACCAGAAAGATCAGCACTTCGACAACTATCAAGAGCTGGATGTATCTGCGAAAAAGGTCCTTGATTTCGTAATCGTCAAAAAGCGAAGCGACTCCCTTTCGCTTTGCCCCGCTCTGACTTTTCAAATTCTCCTGCATCGTATCTCCATATCCTCTCCGCCATGACGAAGAGGCAAGCGACTTGTAAATCCGAGTATTTTGGTATTGGAATCCCCGCCAACCCGCCCTGCCAAACAAAAAGGCCGGACACCTGTCCAGCTCTGGTTACGGCCGAAGCGCACAGGTTGCGCCAAGGGTTGAGTTCCTCCCTGCTTCCGATTAGGATTTCGCGCTTCAGCTTGAATGCCCATCAATTAAGCCACACGGGAATCCACATGAGCCATTTTGACATCATTGTCATAGGAGCAGGTCCGGGCGGTTATGCCGCAGCTCTGCTCGCCAGTCAAAGAGGAAAAAACGTCGCCCTCATCGAGAAGCAAAACCTCGGCGGGACATGCCTCAACTGGGGATGCATCCCCACCAAGATCTATCTTGGAGCCACAGCCCACCTGGAGGGACTGAGCGCCCAGTCGCGCCTGCGCCTGTGCAGCGGCTCCGTGCAGATGGACATGGGGGCGCTCAAAAAACGAAAGAACGCCTTTGTCGCGGCGACCCACAAGGCCATGTCCTGCTGCCTCACTACAAATGGGGTCGCCCTGTTCCAAGGTCAAGCCTCCCTGCTGAATAAAAACACGCTGCGCATCACCGGCGAGACCGAACAGACCCTGGGCTTCGACACGCTGATCATCGCCGCAGGCTCCACCACGAACTGGTTTCCCGGACTTGAACCCGACCACGCGCGGATTCTCGATTCCACCGATCTTCTTGATCTCGACGAAGCGCCCGCAAGCCTAGCGGTCATCGGGGCGGGGGCCATCGGCCTTGAAATGGCCGACTTCTGGCACCGTCTGGGGACTTCAATCCATGTCATCGAAGCCGCACCCCGCATCGCCCCTGCCGAAGACGAAGAAATCGCGCAAACCCTCCACGGCATGCTCAAGCGCAAAAAATGGAACATCGTCACGGGCAAACGCGTGGCCGGGCTCGTCAATGAAGGCGAATCGGTCATGGTCCGGCTGGAGGACGGCACGGAAATCCGAGTCGAGAAAGCCCTGGTTGCCGTCGGACGAAAGCCGAACACTCCCGGCCTAGGGCTCGAAAACGCAAACATTGCCCTGACCGGCGGCGGCTGGGTCACCACCGACGACTTCCTGCGGGCAGCGCCAAACATCTACGCCATCGGCGACGTCAATGGCCGCACCCTGCTGGCCCACGCCGCCGAGCATCAGGGACGCCACGCCGTGCTGCACGCCCTGGGCGAAACCAACGCGCCATACAATCCCGGCCCCATCCCGGGCTGCATCTATGGATCCATTGAAGTCATGCGCGCCGGCCACACCGCCGCCGAACTGGCGGCCAAGGGCAAGGCCGTGAAAGTTTCCCGCGCCAATCTCGGCGCCAACCCGATCTCCCAGGCCCACGGCCAGGCCCAGGGTCTGGTCAAGATCGCCTGGGTGGATGGGGTCGTGCATGGCGTGACCGCCGTCGGCCATGGCGCATCCCATCTTGTCACGCTGGCGGAGATCATGGTCCGCGATCGCTGGACCGCTCACACGGCGCACGAACACATCTTCGCCCACCCCACCCTGGACGAAGCCCTGCGCGACGCGCTCATCGCCCCGCCGGAGGACAAATGAGCAAAGGCCCACTGAGCCAGGGACCCTTTCGTGTCCGCAGGCCCCTGCTCCTGGCCTCGGCCTCGCCCCGGCGGCAAGCGCTCCTGGCCGGGCAGGGCCTCGGATTCGAGGTCGTGCCCAGCGCCCTGAAAGAACCGGCCCCCGAACCGGGAGAGGCCCCGGCGGACTACGCGGCCCGCATGGCCCGCATCAAGGGCCAGGACATCGCGGCCAGACATCCGGACAAGGTGGTCGTGAGCGCCGATACCATCGTGGTCGAGGGCACGAACATCCTGGGCAAGCCGCGAAATCCCGATGACGCGCTGGCCATGCTCTCTTCGCTCTCAGGGCGCTGGCACCAGGTCATGACCGGCTTTTGCGTGCTTCATCACGGCGACGGGATCTCACTTTGCCAAACGGTGACCACACGGGTCCACATGGCCGATAATTCCCGGGCCATGCTCCAGGCCTACATCGGCACGGGCGAACCCATGGACAAGGCCGGGGCCTATGGGATCCAGGGTATCGGCGCTTTTCTGGTCGACGAGGTGCAGGGCTCCTACACTAACGTGGTCGGCCTGCCGCTACGCTCGGTTCTCAATTGCCTGCTCGAAATCGGCGCCATCGGAGTAGCTGATGCCTGAAAAAACAAAGGACAAAGGGAACTGGCTCGAAACGCTGCCGCTGAACCTGGCCACCCTCGGTGCGGCCGGACGCATGCCCAAGGCCCCCGGTACATGGGGCTCCCTGGTCGCGGCGTTCCTCGCGCCTTTTCTCTTTCTGCCGCTGCCGATCTGGGGCCGCATTGCCATCCTGCTGCTACTCTTCCCGCTGGGTAGCTGGTGCGCTGGCCGGGCCGAAAAGAGCCTGTGCTGCAAGGACCCTTCCTGCGTGGTACTGGATGAGCTTTGGGGACAGTGGATCACGCTGCTGCCGCTGGCCGCGTCGGACACACTTTGGATCATTCCGGCCTTTGTGTTCTTCCGGCTTTTCGACATCATCAAACCCTGGCCGGTACGGGCCTCGGAACGCTGGCTGCCCGGCGGCTGGGGAATCATGATCGACGACGGGCTGGCTGGACTTTACGCAATGATGGCGTTGCTCGCATGCCGCGCCCTGTTCTGAGCCATGTCCGCTTCCCGATATGATCCGGCGGCAATGCCCCCTCTCCCCATCGACGCGATCCTGCCCGAACTTGCACGCACCCTGACCTCAAAAACCGCCTGCCTGGTTCATGCCTCTCCGGGCAGCGGCAAAACAACGCGCTTCCCTCTGGCACTGCTCGGCGCTCCCTGGCTGGGCCGAAACAAGATTCTCATGCTCGAACCCAGACGCCTGGCCGCCAGGGCTGCGGCCCGTCACATGGCCGGCCTGCTGGGAGAGAAGGCCGGCGAGCGCGTGGGCTATCGCACCCGCCTCGATATCCGGGTTTCAGGCGCCACGCGGATCGAAGTGGTGACAGAGGGCATCCTGACCCGCATGCTGCAGCACGATCCAGAGCTCTCGGGATACGGTTGCGTCATTTTCGACGAATATCACGAGCGCAGTCTGCAGGCCGACTTGGGCCTGGCCCTGTGCCTGGAGGTCCGCTCCGCCCTGCGGCCGGACCTGCGCCTGGTGGTCATGTCCGCCACCCTGGACGTGACAGCCGTAGCCGAGCTTCTCGCGCCGTGCAGGATCCTTGACTGCCCTGGACAGCCGCATGAAGTTCAGACCCGCTATCTGCGCCCGTCCGGACGCTTCCTTGAAGAGCGCATGTCCCGCGCCATCCAACATGCCCTGGCCACGGAACCGGGCAGCATTCTGGCTTTCCTGCCCGGAGCCCGCGAAATCAGGCGCACGGCGGAGCTGCTCGAAAACCCCGGAGCCGGAGTCGAAATTCACCCCCTGCTCGGGGCCCTGACCGCCACCGAGCAGGACAAGGCCATCGCCCCGCCCGCTCCCGGCACGCGCAAGATCGTTCTGGCCACAGCCATTGCCGAGACATCCCTGACCATCGAAGGCGTGCGCATCGTCATCGACAGCGGACTCTCACGGCTGCCGCGCTTCGACCCCAAAAGTTCCATGACGATGCTGGTCACGGAACCGGCCTCCCTGGCCACCGTGACGCAGCGCCGGGGCCGGGCCGGACGCACCGGGCCCGGCGTCTGCTTCCGGATCTGGGACCCGTCCGACGAGATCAGCCGCAAGCCCTTCCCCGCTCCGGAGATGCTCGAAGCCGATCTGGCTCCGCTGGCGCTTGACCTGGCCCTGTGGGGCACGCCCGATCCAGGCTCCCTCGCCTGGCTCACGCCGCCCCCGCACGGACATTACAAAAGCGCGCTGCATCTGCTGCGAAGCCTCAATGCCGTAGACGACAAAGGACGCATCACCCCCCACGGCCGAGAACTGGCGCTTCTGCCCCTGCATCCGCGCCTGGGACACATGGTGCTCACGGCCAGAAAACACGGCCTCGCCCCCACCGCCGCCTATCTGGCCGCAATCCTGGGTGAACCGGGCCGAAGCATGCGCGGCTCCTCGGACCTGCGCGACACGCTCCGTATTCATCCCCATTCCCTTTCACGCAAAGACACCCTGCGTGCCAGCATGGAACAGATCGCACGGCTCGCCTCCGTCGTCCTGGAGCAGCCCGATCCCGAAGCCGCCGGAATCCTTACCGCCCTGGCCTACCCGGACCGCATCGCCCGCCGCCAGGACGATGGTTCCTACCGCCTGACCAGCGGCCGCAAAGCCGTATGGCCCGGACCGAGCGCCCTGGCCGGAAACGAATTTCTGGCCATCGCCGATCTGGACGGAGACGCGGCTGGAGCAAAAATCTGGCAGTCAGCCCCGCTTTCGTGGACCCAGCTTCAGGCGCACTTCGGAAAGCAGTTCCGGGAAGAAGACGACGTACGCTTCGACCCACTCAAGGACCGGGTCGTCAGCCTGCGTAAAATCATGCTTGATACGCTCTGCGTGCGGGAAAAAAAGCTGCTTCCCGATTCCGAAACCGTGACCAGGGTTCTTCTGCAGGGACAAAAAGACCTCTCGAGCCTGAACTGGAGCGAGGACTGCAAAAACCTCCGGGACCGGATCCGGTTCCTGCGCGGCCTGGACCCGGAGAGCTGGCCAGACGTGTCGGACGAAGCCTTGCTCCATGGCCTCGATGACTGGCTCGGTCCATTTGCGAACGGAGCACGCTCAAGCGCGGATCTGGGTAAAATCGACCTGCTGCAGGCGATCAAGGCCATGATAGGCTGGAACAAATCGCGGGAACTGGACCGCCTGGCACCGGAATTCATGACCGTACCCACCGGAGCAAAACGAAAGATCGACTACAGCCCCGAGTCCGGCCCCGTACTTCCGGTCAAATTGCAGGAAATGTTCGGCTGCGCCACCACCCCCACCCTGGCAGACGGACGCCACGCCCTGGTCCTGCACCTGCTCTCCCCGGCCGGACGCCCCCTGCAGGTCACCCGCGACCTGCCCTCGTTCTGGAAAAACGCCTACCCCCTCGTGCGCGCCGAAATGCGCGGACGCTACCCCAAACACCCCTGGCCCGAAGACCCGACCACAGCCATACCCACAGCCAAGACCAAGAAGGCCACGACGCCACGGTAAAGGCATGCCTCCGGCGGGCAGGGGGCTCACCCCCTGCACCCCTTGCAGTTCTTCACTCACCCCACGCACCACCT